>CAZLRO010000010.1:6896-28603 GCA_964561865.1 uncultured Rhodothermaceae bacterium
CTGACGCGGATCGACCAGAAGCGCCTTGTAGCCCACCTCTGGATTGGTCCGCCCCTCGTCGGGGGCCGCGACACCACGCTAATGCAGGTGGATGATGCCCTGGTGGACAACCTGGCGGACTTGCGTTTCCTGATGCGCCGCAAGCTGGCCGTGCAGCCCCGACTGATCGTGTCGTTGCGCATCGACGAGGCCATCCCGATGGAGACGGTGCTGGCCGTGCAGCAGGAACTGCGGGAGGCGGGCACCCTTCGCATCAATTATTCGACCAAAAAGCACAACCCGGCGCTTTGACTTTGGCCGCCGGATGTAGGATTTTGGGCCGATCAGCAAGCACATGCCCTCCTTTCCACATGGCATACACGGTCACCCTCATCCCCGGCGACGGCATTGGCCCGGAAGTTACCGACGCCACCGTTCGCGTCCTCGAAGCCACCGGACTTGCGTTCGCCTGGGAGCGCTTCACCGTCATTGGGCAGGAGGCCATCGACCGCTACGGCACCCCGTTGCCCAACGAGGTGCTGGACTCCATCCGCAAGAACCGGGTGGCCCTCAAAGGCCCCATCACGACGCCCGTTGCCAAGGGCTTTCGGAGCGTGAACGTGCAACTGCGCAAGGACCTGGACCTGTACGTGAGCCTGCGTCCGTGCCGGAGCACCCCCGGCATCCGCACCCCGTTCGAGCAGGTGAACATCACCATTTTCCGCGAGAACACCGAAGGGCTGTATTCAGGGATCGAGACCTACGACGAGATTCACGGTGTGGCCGAGTCGACCGCCCGGGTGACCCGTGCCGGGTCGGAGCGGATCATCCGGTATGCGTTTGAATACGCCCGGCGGCAGGGCCTGAGCAAGGTGACGCTTGTCCACAAGGCCAACATCCTGAAGCAGACCTCCGGTCTGTTCCTCAAGGTGGGGCAGGACATTGCCCAGCAGTATCCGGACATCGCCTTCAACGACAAGATCATCGACAACATGTGCATGCAGTTGGTGGTCCGTCCGCAGGAGTACGAATGTGTGGTGACGACGAACCTGTTCGGGGACATCCTGAGCGACCTCGTGGCCGGGCTGGTGGGGGGGTTGGGGGTGGTGGCCGGGGCGAACATCGGGGACGATGCGGCGGTGTTTGAGGCGGTCCACGGTTCGGCGCCGGACATCGCCGGGCAGAACAAGGCCAACCCGACGGCGCTGATCCTCTCCGCGGAGATGATGCTGCGGCACCTGGGCGAGACGAAGGCTGCCGAGGCCATCGCCCAGGGCCTCATCGACCTGTACACCGAGGGCCGCTACCTTACGGGCGACAGGGGAGGCAACACCTCGACCACCGACTTTGCTGCCCGCCTCGCCGACCGCGTAGCTGCCCATCTGGCCTGACCTTTTTCCGCCTGACCATGCTTCAACGGGTTCAATCGTTGTATCTGCTCCTGGGGGTGCTGGCGGTGCTGGCCCTCCTGCTCGTGTCTTCTCTCTGGCAAGGGGTTGTCGCGCAGACCTTGCCCTGGTTTGCCCCGGCGCTGTGGAGCCTCATCGGGCTGACGGCCCTGGCGGGGCTGGGGGCGATTTTTCTGTACCGCAACCGTTCACGCCAGCTCCAGGTAGTCACCGGGGTGCATTGGCTGACGATGGTGCTGCTGGCGGTACTACTAGCCGGGTTCTACCTGGCCGGGGCGCTCCCGCAGATCACCTCTAGCGGGGAGGCGGGGTTGCTTCCACCGGGGCTGCTGGTGCTGGCCTACGTCTGGTTCCGGCTGGCCCGCCGGGGGATTCAGCGGGACATCCACCTGGTCCGCTCGGTCGACCGGCTGCGGCCATGACCGGGCCGGGGGCGTCGTCCTCGCGGCCGTGGTACCTCTTCCCCCTCCTGGCGGCCGGAGTGCTAGGGTTCGGGGTCAGCGCCGTGCTCATCCGGCTCGTCGATGACGCCCCGGTGCTGGCGGTGGCGGCCTGGCGCACGCTGCTGGCCGCACTGATGCTGGCCCCGGCAGCGCTGGTGCGGGTACGGGACGAACTGCGCCGGCTCACCGGGCGCATGCTGGCCTGGATCGGGGCTGCCGGGGTGCTCTTCGGCCTGCACTTCATCGCCTGGATTGCGGCGGTCTACCACACGTCTATTGCCAGTGCCACCGTGCTCGTGGCAACCAGCCCGATCTTTCTGGCGGTCCTCGGCTATGTCTTCTTGCAGGAACGCCTGTCTGCGCGCCTGGCGGTGGGCATTGTGCTGGCGGCGGTGGGGACGGGTATCATGGCCTGGGGGGATGCCGCCGGGGGACGTGCGGACTCGCTGCTGGGCAACGGCCTGGCGCTGCTCTCTGCGCTGCTGCACAGCTTTTACCTGCTCATCGGGCGGGTGCAGCGGCAGCACCTCTCGTGGCTGGCGTATGTCTTCCCGCTCTACACCGTCGCTGCCCTCACCGTGCTGCCGATCGCCTGGTGGGCACAGGTGCCGCTGACAGGCTACCCGCCGGTCTTCTTCATGCTCTGCGCGCTCATGGCCCTGTTGCCCCAGATCGTCGGGCACGGGGCGTTCAACTACGCCGTGAAGTATTTCCCCGTGGCCCTGCTGGGGCTGGCAGGGTTGCTGGAACCCGTGCTGGCCTCTACGCTGGCCCTGCTGCTCTTTGGTGAGGTTCCGGGCCACCTGGCGCTGGCGGGGATGGGGCTGGTGCTGCTCTCCGTCGTGTTTGCCCTGCGGCGGTGAGGGGTGCTCCCTGGAGGCTGACCCTCCCCTGCCCAGACGAACCCCTCACTCCGTGCGAACCCCTCACTCCGTCCGCCGGGCGATGGTGTAGCTCAGCTCCCCGACAAAGAAGTCATGACAGTTGGTCTCCCTGTAGTCGGTCTGCTGGGCCGCCAGCGCCGTCACCAGGTACGCCCCCAGCGGCTTGCCCCTGCACCAGGCGGATGCGCTGCCCCCCGTGCTCCACCACGAGCACCTGCGGCTCCACGCGCACCTGGCAGCCCACCACGTCTGTGCCGTAGCCCCCTTCCTGCATCCAGACCTGCCAGCCGACGGGAGGATCGGGGTTGAACTCCAAGTCGGTCTCGATCTCGTTTGTGGCGAAGAAGACCAGGCCCTCGGCATCGCGCGCCTCGAAGGAGCCATAGCCGCCGAGCACGGTTGCGACGAGATCGACCACGACCCGGTAGTGCTGCCCAACCTCCATCGGCACCTGCACTTGCGGGATATCAGTGAGGTCGAACACTTGGAGGGAGTCGTCGAAGATGAGGCGATGGTACTCCTGCTTGTAGGGAGGGACGCCGAGGTCATAGGTGCTTCTCTCCGTGAGGGTGCCCTCGTAGAGGAGGCCACAGTTGGGCACGAAGGCCGGATCCACACAACTCACCAGCGGCCCTGGGAGCAGACCGAATGCCGTAGGGCTTTGTGGCAGGTCTTCCGAGAAGAGGGAGCAGGCGTGCAGGCAGGGCAGGGCCAGCAGCAGGGCGCCGGGTATCGAGCGCAACAAGGGTGAGGAGCGGGCAGGCAACATCGTCGCTACGGGGAAGAGGAGGCCCCTGCGGGGCAGGGCACCGCAGGGGCGTCGGTGTCACTGGATCAGGGTCATCGCACGCACGGCCTGGAAGCGGCCCGCCTCCAGGCGATAGAAGTACAGGCCCGAGGGCAGGTGCCTGGCCTGGAACAGCACCTGCTGCACACCGGCACTCAGCACCTGGTCCAACAGGCGGGCCACCTCATCCACCTCATGGTACCTGGACGCAATGGGTAAGGTAGAGGCGAAGGCTACTGGAGCAACTCAGCTAGGGTTTAGCGCCCATGGCGAGGGGTACCAACTGAATGTCTCTCTCCCGAGGTTGAATCACATCGACCACCTTCTCGGCAGCCACATCAATGACAAATACCAGAGCCCCAAAGTTTGATACATAAGCAGTCCTTCCATCCGGTGAAAGCACAATCGTATCTGTTAGGATCCCAGCGAGCGAAAACGCGGCTTTATCCACATCTATACCCACCTCTCCGACATAGCGGTAGCTGCGCGTATCAAAGATGAAGATCTTCTCGCTGGGAATGATCTCTATATTCAAATACCCGCCGGGATCGGTCACATAAAGACTGTCGCCGGAGGGACTCAGCGCGACCGAGCTAAGGTGATTACCGCCTACCCAGCCTGTGACTACGTCCTGCTCCAGATCCAGAACCGGCCCCCCTGCCATGTACATGCGCCTTCCGTCTGGAGATATGGTCATGTTGGTCAGATAAAAACCTCCTGTGCTTCCATACGTGTGTACCACTTCTTTCCGCTCGTAGTCGTAGGCGAAGAGGCGATCCAGCGAATCGCCTGTGTAGAAGATCGGTCGGCTCGGATGAAACACCAGCCCCTGGCGAGAAAGCCCCGAAGTCCCGCGCTCACGAACGTCCAGCGTGTCGAGGAAGGTGACGGCATGGGTGCGGGTATCGACCAGCCCCACTGGCTGCCCCACCTCCCCGAACGTGTATTCGACAAAGGCGATCCGCCCCGGCGGCCCGGCATAGACATCTACCGGTTTGTCGAGCAGCTTGCGCTTGCGCCAGGAATGCGTATCGACGGCGTAGAGCGCCCCTGTCATGAACCAAGAGTTGGGAATAAAACGCCCATTTGAATCTCGCTTCAGTCCACTCCGCTGCGTGCCGACATAGAGCGTGCGCCCGTCCTCGGAGAGGGCTAGTGTCCAGACACTATCGTCGAATCCTTCCAGCGTCTTGATGACGCGGTTCGTCCTCATGTCCACAACGAAGACCTCGTCCTGGTCCCAGTTGCCGAGGTAGAGGTAAGGGCCGCCTCCTCCATCGTCCGAACCAAAGACGTCGCAACTTGCCAGCGAAAAGAGCAAAGCGGCAAGAAACAGCAAGATTCGGGCATAATGTAGCATCGTGTCTCCTCCTGTTACGCCTTTCTCACTTCAGGAGCGTCATCCGTCGCACGGCATCGAAGGTTTCGCCCCGAACCCGGTAGAAGTACACCCCGCTCGGCTCCGGGCCAGCTGTAAAACGCACGTGGTGAACCTCTCCTGCCCAGACGAACCCTTCATGCAGCAAGGCTACCCGCCGACCCAGCACATCGAGCACCTCCACCGTCACCACCTGCGGCTGGTCTACGGTGAAGGTGAACTCGGTCGTCGGGTTGAACGGGTTGGGGTAGTTCGCTCCCAGCACCGCAACCGGCTTCGCAGACGCGAGGGTGCTCCGTTTGGGGGCCGGGGCATAGCTGCAGCCGTTATACGGATCAATCGTTACATACTTGATGCCGGAGGTGACGCTGGTACCCGTCGCGTCGGTGATTACGACCTTGAGTTGAAAATCGGTGTCGTTGCCGACGATGATCGAGGCCAGGTCGCCCCCGTAGGTCGTCCAGGCACCACAGGGCGGGCCGTTTGGCACAGGCTTCCCGTCGGGCAAGGCCCCACACGGGCTGTAGTACCACCACTGGTAGTGCAAGGTTTTGACCCCGTCCCAGTACCCCGCTGTAAACGTCCCGTTTTCGTTTGGTTCCAGACAGGTCGGGCCATCGACATCGGCCCCGGTGATGCGCAACTCGTAGAGGGCATCATAGGCGTTGGCCCGTCCATAGCCGAAGTCCTGGTCATAGCCGCTGCTGCCCATGTCGTCGGCAGTCGTCTGGATAATACTGACGACCGCTTCATCGGTGAGGGTTTCAACAGCCGAAGACAGCATCAGCGCGGCGATGCCGGAGACCTGCGGGCAGGCAGCCGAGGTGCCCCCGAAATGGGCAGTGTAGTTGTTGTTAGGCGTTGGTTCACCAACACGCGGTGTCCAAACATATTCCACATAGTTGGTCGGCGGGCAGATACCATAGTTGCCGGGATTGTAGCCGGGGGAACCGGCGATGTCGAGCGACCATACATCTCCTCCCAACGTGAGTCTGGTGTGGTTTGCACCGCTGCAACCAACAACTGTACTCGAGCCCAAGCCTCCGCTTGGTGCAACGACATCGAGGTCACTGTCCCGAGGGCTGTAGTTCTGAATGCTTCCTGATCTGGTAGCAGCCCCCACTGATAAGACACCCGGGACATTGGCGGGAAATGCGACACACCCATAATTTCCCATACTTCGTATGGCTGTGTTGCCTGCTGAAAAAACCACGACACTGCCCAGGCCACCGCGTCCCTGGCTCATGGCTTCTTCGATAGCGTCCCGCACTGGCGGGGCCCAATCTGAGTCGCAAGAGCCAGAGCTCCAGCTATTGCTCAGGATATGGGCACCATTCGTCCAGGCAAACTCAATGGCGTCGGCGACTTTGTCGTTTGACGTGCTATTGCCATAATCATCGAAGATGCGTACGGGCATGATCTTGACGTTAGGCGCCATCCCGGCTACCCCCACCGTGTTATGGCTCGCTGCGATAAGCCCGGCACTGGCCATGCCATGTGACTCATTCCCACCCGGCGCCCCTCCTGTTAGCCCGAAGGCATCATGACCGGCCACCAACCGACTCGATGGCAGGTCTTCGTGGGAAGCCACACCCTCATCAATGACCGCCACCACAATCGAACTACTGCCCTTGGTGAGGTTCCACGCCTCCGGCGCATCTACATCGATGTCGTTGGTCTGGTTGAAATAGTACTGGTAGGCGTAGTACGTGTCTGTCGGTGGCGCAGTGTGCAGCGCTATCGGCATCACAAAGTCAGGCAGGGCATAGACGCAAGGCAGGCTTTCAAAGTAGTGCTGGGCCATCTCCACGACAGAGCGATCCGACAAAGCAGTGAGGCGAAGCGTATAGCGGTGCGGGTTCCCCTTGCTGATCCGAACCACTTCTACATGGTGTTGCCGATTCAATGCCTCGATCTGTGCTATCGACACCGAGGGTTGGAACCGAACGACGAAGTGGTCAAACGGGATCGCTTCCACGCCTTCGATCAGATATACAGGGTTTGCAAATGCAACTTCAGGCCAATCACGCAGGGCTTGCACATAGCGCTGTACATCGGCAGCAATGGTTCCTGCTTGCAAGCGCACTGTGAAAAAACCTGGAGCCGCACTCACCGGCCGAAGTTCTTCAAGGGGCACAAGGCGCGCCAGCAAATTTGCCGTTTCAGGCATTGAAGGGGAGTTGTTGAGCTGAAGGCTGATTCGGTCGGGCGAGGACTCCATGGCAATTTTCGTCCCCCCTCGGCCATAGTAGAAGGTTTGCTGGGCCGAGACAGAATGCTGCCAACCACTGAAGAGGATCAGGAGCAGGCCACAGGGCCAGAGGCGGGAGAAGACAGGTGCAGACATGACCGGTACCTCCATATACGCGAGCAAGGGATGAGCAGGTGAGCAAGGCATGAACACCGCCAAGCTACACTACCGCTGCTCACCGCGCTTCCGTTTTTGGCCCCCGTTTTTGGCCCCCGTTTTTGGCCCCGCTGCGCCCCAGGCGCCCGGCGTCTGACCGGTCTGCCGCTTGAACGCCTCGGTGAACGTCTGAAGGCTGTTGTAGCCCACGGCGAAGGCCACCTGCGTCACCGGCTGATCGGTCTGCTGGAGTAACCCCTTCGCCCGTTCAACGCGCTGCTGCTCAATCCAGCGGCGCAGGCTGACCCCGCAAACGTGCCGGAACCGCTCCCGGAACTGGTGGCTCCTCACCCCGCAGGCCCGCAGCACCGCCGTGGCCGTGAGCGCGGGGTCGTCCAGGCGGGCCTCAAGCCAGGCCAGCACCAGGGCTATGTCGGGCGGGCCGCTGGGGGCCGCCGTGTCGTCGGCAGGGATAGGCTCCATAACGAGTACAAAACGGCCGGGTCATGCAGGAGAGGAAGCGCACCTTTGAAAGTATACGCACCCGTACACTCCCCCGCATGATGCACCTGGCTCATTTTGTATAGTACATCCATACTATTCTCTGTAGTATCGATGACAGGTAACTACTTGGCAATACGCAGGTTACGCCCCTCCCTGCCTGGCGGAGTGGCCTCCGGCTCAGCCGGTAGCCCTAGCCCGTGCGATCCCTTCGGCCTCGTTGACGCGCAGCAGCAGCAGCAGGCCCAGGGCGAAGAAAGCCAGCACGACGGCCACCCCGGCCCGCTGGCTGCCGAAGGCGAGGGTGAGCTGGCCCAGCAGGAGCGGGCCGAGGAACGAGGTGGCCTTACCCGAAAGCGCGAAGAAGCCGAAGAACTCGTTCTCCTTGTCCGGCGGCACGAGGCGACCCATGAGCGAGCGGCTGGCGGACTGGTTCGGGCCAGAGAGCAGGCCCACGCCCACCGCCGCAATCCAGAACCCCAGCCGGCTGGTGGTGACGACGGCCAGCAGCGCCGCGGCGAACAGCCCCAGGAGGGAGATCACGATGGTGCGCTTGCCGCCGAGCCGGTCGTCCAGGAACCCGAACGCAAAAGCCCCCAATCCCGCCGCCACGTTCAGCACAATGCCGAAGAGGATGATCTCTTCGGTAGTGAAGCCGAAGGTGCCCTGCGCATAGATACCGCCGAAGGCGAAGATGGTGGTCAGCCCGTCGTTGTAGACCATGTGGGCCAGCAGCAGCCAGAACACCGCCCGATACCGCCGCACCGCGTGGAAGGTGTCCACGATCTGCGCCGTCGCCTGCCGGAGAAGCGTCCGGGTGCTTCCGGAAGCCGGGCGGGCACGCTCTTTCACCCACAGGAAGATCGGCAGGCTGAAGAGCAGCATCCACCCGGCGGTGAGCAGGTTTGTGGCCCGGACGTGCGCCCCGGTGTCTTTCGAGAGGCCGAGCGGTGGCATCTCCGGCTGTACGAAGACCACGAGTGCAACCACCAGGCACAGCAGCCCGCCCACGTAGCCGAGCGCCCAGCCGTAGCCGGAGATGCGCCCGATCTTCTCGGGCGGCGCGATGTCCGGCAGGAATGCATTGTAAAACACATAGCTCATCTCAAACGCGATGTTCGCCACGGTGAAGCAGGCCAGGGCGAAGACCACGTCACCCTTTTGCGGCAGGAAGAGCAGGGCCGTCGCCGTGATGCACGTCAGGGCCGCCACCACGAGGAACCGCTTGCGGTAGCCCCCCCGATCCGCCATCGCCCCCAGGTAGGGTGAGAGCACCGCCAGCGCCAGCCCCGTGAGGGTGATGCCAATGGACCACAGGCCCGTCCCGGTCACCTCATCCGGAGCAATGAAGCGGGTGAAAAAGGTCGAGTAGATGAACGTCAGCACCAGCGTGTTGAACGCCGACGAGGCAAAGTCGTACAGCGACCAGGCCACGACGGTGCGGCGGGCAGACGGTTCGGCAGACGAGGCCATGGAAAATGGCGGTTTGAAAGGATAGGAGGAGGACTGAAGATTGAGGAGAACGCTGTTGGCTATTGGCTGTTCGCTGATCACCGGCGGTTAAAAGCCTGATTTCCAGGCCCTAGGTACCAAATACCCCGATTAATATAGTCAATTTGACTATAATTATCGTCAATTTGACTATATTAAAGAGACCGGGTGTGTCTCAACGCCCGCACCAGCACCTGCGTTAAGGTCAGCCGTGCACCACACCCCGTCCCGCCCGGCGTACGCCGTGCGGGCCACCCCTCTCAAGAGGGGATTTGGGATTGTGGATCATGTCATTGCCACGTCATGGTCGATCAGGGTCGATCTCATGAGATCGACCCTGACGTGGCAATCTCTTGCGGATTTTCCCAAGCACCCGTAGGGGTGAAAGTCCTCTTCGCCCTCCAAGCACCAAGTACCAGCCAACGGTTAACAGCCATCTTCCCAAACACCAAGGTAACGCTTTCGCCGCAACCGTCCGGGGTGCGTTTGCGATTTTCGAGAAGTTGCAGGGGCCGGGGATCATGGGCGCGCCTCGTCCGTTGGGCGCGTGGTTATCTTTGGCAACCCCGTCAAGGGCCTGTCCGGACCCGGCAGGCCCCCATCCTGCTCCCCGCCCATGATCCTGGTAACCGGCGCAGAAGGACAGATCGGCACCGACCTCGTAGCCCGGTTGCGGGCACGCTATGGCCCCGAAGCGGTCCTGGCAACCGACCTCCGACCACCTGAGCCAGGTGAACGGGGGTATGTACAACTGGACGTGACCGACGGGGAACGGCTGCGCACGCTGGTGGAGGCCCACCCCATCGACACGGTCTACCACCTTGCCAGCCTGCTCTCGGCCACCGGCGAACAGCACCCCGATCGGTGCTGGCACGTCAACCTGGACGGGTTGCGGCAGGTGCTCGAACTGGCCCGAAAACGGCAGTTTCGGGTCTTCTGGCCCAGCTCCATCGCCACCTTTGGTCCCACCACTCCCCGCAACCCCACCCCGCAGACGACCCTCAAGGAGCCGACCACGATGTACGGCATCACGAAGGCAGCGGGCGAGTTGCTGTGCCAGTACTACGCCCAGCGCTACGGTGTCGATGTGCGGAGCCTGCGTTTTCCAGGGGTCATCAGCTACAGTGCCGAGGCCGGGGGGGGCACCACCGACTACGCCGTCGAAATCTTTCACGAAGCCCTCGCACACGGGCGGTACACCTGCTACCTGCAACCGGATACCCGCCTGCCCATGATGTACATGCCGGATACCCTCCATGCCATCTTCGACCTGATGGAGGCCCCGGCAGCACGCCTTTCGGTTCGCACCAGCTACAACCTCACCGCCTTCAGCTTCACCCCGGCAGAACTGGTGGCCGAAATCCGGAAACACCTCCCGCACTTCACCTGCACCTACGCCCCCGACTTCCGCCAGCACATCGCCGACTCCTGGCCCCAGGTCATCGACGACGGCGCGGCCCGTGCCGACTGGGGCTGGCAGCCCCGCTACGACTTCGCCGCGATGGTGGCCGACATGGTCGA
The DNA here is from genome assembly GCA_964561865.1 of uncultured Rhodothermaceae bacterium. Lineage (GTDB taxonomy): Bacteria > Bacteroidota > Rhodothermia > Rhodothermales > CAZLRO01 > CAZLRO01. Next base: position 17,637 of record CAZLRO010000010.1, read on the forward strand.
AAAACTGTCGGCGTGACCGGCTGCGGAGGCTTGGTTTTGAAGCCGGGGTGCAGTAATGTACCGCCTCCCGTCCACCCGCGCCTGCCTTCCCTATGACCGACACCGCTACCGCCCGTTACCAGGCCCTGCTCGATGACATCCGTGCTTCCGGGCTGTACAAGGAGGAGCGCATCATCGCCTCCCCGCAAGGCGCCGAAATCACCGTGCAGGGCGGGCCGGAGGTACTCAACTTCTGCGCGAACAACTACCTCGGCCTCTCCGACCACCCGAACCTCATCCGGGCCGCACAGGAAGGGGTGGCACAGTATGGCTTCGGCCTGTCGTCCGTCCGGTTCATCTGTGGGACGCAGACCATTCACAAGGAACTGGAGGCCCGCATCGCAGCCTTCCTGCACACCGAGGATACCATCCTCTACACCTCCTGTTTCGACGCCAACGGCGGGCTGTTCGAGACGCTGCTGGACGAGGAATGCGCCATCATCAGCGATGCCCTCAACCACGCCAGCATCATCGACGGCATCCGGCTGTGCAAGGCCCAGCGGCTGCGCTATGCCCACAGCGACCTCGACGAGCTGGAACGGCACCTGCGCGACACCCAGGCGGCCAAAATCCGCATGGTGGCGACCGACGGGGTGTTCAGCATGGATGGCGATGTGGCGCGGCTCGCGGAAATCTGCGACCTGGCCGAAAAATATGACGCGCTCGTGATGGTGGACGACAGCCATGCCACCGGCTTTTTCGGGGCCACCGGGCGCGGCTCCGTCGAACACTGCGGGGTGCTCGGTCGGGTCGATGTGATCACAAGTACCCTGGGCAAGGCCCTCGGCGGCGCCTCCGGCGGCTTTACGACAGGACGCAGGGAAATGATCGACCTGCTGCGGCAACGCTCGCGCCCTTACCTGTTCTCCAACACCGTCGCACCGGCCATCGTCTACACCAGCCTCAAGGTGCTGGATATGCTCAGCGAAACAACCGCCCTGCGCGACCGGCTGGCCGAGAACACCGCGTATTTCCGGGCACAGATGACGGCGGCAGGCTTCGACATCCGGCCCGGCGTACACCCTATCGTGCCCATCATGCTGTACGACGCGCAACTGGCCCAGACCATGGCCCGCCACCTGCTGGCCGAAGGCATCTATGTGATCGGGTTCAGCTTCCCGGTCGTCCCCAAAGGCCAGGCCCGCATCCGCGTGCAGGTCTCCGCTGCCCACACCCGCCCCCACCTCGACCGCTGCGTCGAAGCCTTCGTCAAGGTCGGACGCCAGCAGGGCGTGCTGGGGTGAGCGGCCCGTCGTTAACCGATAGGAGCCTGGGATTGGGGATGGCCTTTGGCGTTTGGACAACCCTTGGCCCTGCGCTCCTTTCCAACCGTGCCATCATACCGCACACAAGGGCTATCCCCTGGGCAGGCCCTCCAAATATCGTCAAAATGACTATATTTCCCGGCCCTTCATCCCCCAAACAGCTTCCAGCCAGCTTGTTACAAAACCCACGCTCCGAAAGCGGCTCACCCCATCCGAGTGGCGTAGTGGACCAGTTCGTGCAGGGGGACATCCGGGAGCGGGCGCGTGGCGGGCAGGGCTGGTGGGGCGGCTCCCCAACGGCGCATTTGTTCGAGCGTGTGCTGCCACAGCCGGGCTTCACGGAGCACCAAGGCGATGGTCGTCCCGTCGGCCTGGTGAAACACCACGTTAGCTTTGCCGGTCGGTGCATTCAGGTTCCAGGTGATCTGCGTCAGGTCTTCCAGGGCGATCACCATCAGATACCGCTCGCCCAGGTGCCGGCCGGTCAGTTCGATGCGGTCGAAGTATAGCCGTGCCCGTGCAAAGAGGAGCCGCCGGGCTGGTTCCTGGAACCCGGTCGTCAACAGCACAATCTTGTGGGGATAGGCCGAGGGAAACATGGGTCGCTCTGGGGAGAAGGTTCCCTACCAATACACAGCGTGTCGGCACAACACCCATTGGAAAATCGTGCCGGGCGGGAGAAAATTACTTCCCGGTTCCGCTTGTATATCGGACGGATTGCCCGGATGGTTTCATGTAGTACTTGAAATATGGTTCCGGCCTGGCGGTACCGCCGTGCGGAAGCAGTGTTCTATCTGTAAGAGCGCAAAGATTGCACCAGTTTGGGTCATGGCTGTTGCTTTTTTGTCGGACAAGGCAAGGAAATCTTGCAGCAGGTGGGTTTTTGCAAGAAAAGCGGGGGCGTTTTGTATTTTGCAGCCTCCCGCCCTCGTAGCTCAGGGGATAGAGCAGCGGTTTCCTAAACCGCGTGTCGCGCGTTCGATTCGCGCCGAGGGCACTGCCACAGGCCTCCCCTCGTCGTGACGGGGAGGCTCCTTTTTTCAGCGACCATGCTGGTGTGCAGGGCATGCGCAAATCCATCGGCGCAACCGTGCAGCATTCCAGACAGGGCGACCACCTCCTTACACAGCAAGAGAACGGCTTCCCTCCGCACACATATTGCGCACACGCCGGTTGCCGCGTATGTTGCGGTGGGGTCTAACCTGGGCGACCGGGCAGGGTATCTGCGGGTTGCGGTGCAGGGGCTGGCTGCCCACCCGCAGGTGTTGTCGGTGGTGTCCTCGCCCGTCTACGAGACGCAGGCGCAGACGGCCCGGCCCGGCGAGACGGCACCGGCTTACCTGAATGCCGTGCTGGCGCTGGACACTACGCTTTCGCCCGAAGCGTTGCTGGATGTCTGCCTGACGCTGGAAGCCCGGTATGGACGTATCCGGCAGGCCGGGCAACGCTGGGCTTCCCGCACCCTCGACCTGGATGTACTGGCCTGGGGGACGATGGCCCTGGCTGCGCCGGGCCTGACGCTGCCCCACCCGCGCCTGGCCGAGCGGCGGTTCGTGCTGCTCCCCTGGGCCGACCTCGCCCCCGACTTCCACGTGCCACCGCCGTATGCCGCCACCGTAGCGGACCTGCTGGCCCGCTGCCCCGATACCGACCCGCCGCCGGTACGCATGCCCCTACCCCTGCTGGACCTAACCTGATGTGCTCTGATGGAGCCGGTGACGCCTCCTGCTGCGGAAAATCGCCCCCGGATCCGCCTGCGCGACGGCCTTCGGTATATCGTGATCGAAGGCGTCATCGGGGCGGGCAAGACCACCCTGGCCTCTCTGCTGGCCGAACGCTTCGACGGACGGCTTGTGCTCGAACAGTTCGAGGAGAACCCGTTCCTGGCCCGTTTCTACGAAGACCGCGCCCGCTGGGCCTTCCAGACACAACTCACCTTCCTTGCCAGCCGCTTCCGCCAGCAACAGTCCCTGCTCAAACGTGACCTGTTCCAGCAAGTGGTCGTCAGCGACTACAGCTTCGACAAGGACCGCATCTTCGCCCACCTCACCCTCGATGGCGACGAACGGCAACTCTACGAAACCCTGTTCAGCATCATGCAGCCGAACGTCCCGGTGCCGGACCTGGTGGTCTACCTGCAATCGACCCCCCAGCGGCTGCTCGAACAGATCCGCCAGCGTGGACGCTCCTACGAACTGGACATGGAGGCGGACTACATCGTGGCCCTCCATGAAGCTTACAACTATTTCTTCTACCGCTACACCAAAAGCCCCCTGCTGATTGTCAACGCCGCCCGGATTGATTTCGTGAAAAATCCGGACGACCTCGCGGAACTCATCCGGCAGATTGCGAGCATAACCTATCCGGGTACAACGTTCTTCAACCCGGAGCCGTCCGATACGCTCATCCCCTGAGGGGTGGCCCCATGCTCAAGACCTTTTTTGTCCTCCTGCTGCTGTATTTCGTCTACAAGGCGACGCGCAATCTGATACGGGTCGTGCTGCGCCAGGGGGCTGGTGTTCCACCGCAGATGCCACCCGGTGCCCCCTGGCAATCGACCGACCGTCCGTCCAACGGCTACCCTCGCCCCTCCTCCCAACCGGTTGCCCGCCCTGCAAAGGATGTCGAAGATGCCCGCTGGGAAGACGTGTGATCCCCCGATGGCCGTGCTGCTCTGTGAAAGCGTATTGAACCAGTCCGCCGGGCTTGTAGAACCCTGACTGCCCACCGTATCATACCCGCGTTCCGAACAACCCTGGTTTTCCTGACTGCTGTACTCGGACGTTGAAGCCCAGGACCCTCCACGACCAGACCGGCTCCGGCGCAGCCTGCTGCGTATCGACCTTCCCGAAGGTGACGGGGAGGTTTTTTTATGCCGCAGCGGGAGATGGGGATTGCGGATCATGTCCTTGCGAGGAGCATGGTCGATCAGGGTCAATCTCATGAGATCGACCATGACGTGGCAATCTCTTGCGGATTTTTCCAAGCACCAAGTACCCGTAGGGGCGAAGGCCCTCTTTGCCCTCCAAGCACCAGCCAACTATTTCCTCTACCGCCATGATGCATCTTCCGACCCCGGCGCAGCCGGAACTGGCCCCTTGCAAGCTGGCTCTGGCCGATGGCACCGTCGTAGCGGGCGTGGCAGTGGGGCACCGGGGCGAGACCGGCGGTGAGTTGTGTTTCAACACCAGCATTACCGGATACCAGGAGATTTTCACCGACCCGTCGTACCACGGACAGGTGATGATGATGACCTATCCGCACATCGGCAACTACGGGGTGATGGAAGTGGACATGGAGGCGGCCCGTCCGATGATTGCCGGGCTGGTGGTGCGCACCTTCACGCGGCATTATTCAAACCTGATGGCCGATGGTTCGCTCGAAGCGTTTCTGCAACGCCACCGCGTGGTAGGCATCAGTGGCGTCGACACGCGGCGGCTGGTGCGGCACATCCGCGCCCGGGGGGTGATGAACGCGGTGATCTCGTCCGTGGACCTGGACGACGAAAGCCTCGTCGAGAAGGCCCGCACCTGGCCGTCGATGGACGGCCTCGAGCTGGCCTCGCAGGTGACGACCGACCGGGCCTATGACGTCTGCCTCGGCAGCGGCTTCCGCATCGCCGTGTACGACTACGGCGTGAAGCAGCACATCCTGCGGTCGTTCCAGGCACGGGGCTGCACGGTGCGCGTCTTCCCTGCCCGCGCCGCGCTGGCCGACGTGCTGGCCTGGAACCCGGACGGCCTCTTCTTCTCGAACGGCCCCGGCGACCCGCGCGCGATGCACGGTGCCATCGACACCGTTCGGCAGGCCATGCAGGGCGGGCTGCCGCTCTTCGGCATCTGCCTCGGCCACCAGCTCATGGCCCTCGCCGCCGGGCTGAAGGTCTACAAGATGTTCGTCGGCCACCGGGGGGCGAACCACCCGGTGCAGCACCTCGTCACCGGCCATGTGGAGGTGACCACGCAGAACCACGGCTTCGCTGTCGATCTGGCCTCGCTCGACCCCGCCACCGCCGAACTGACGCATGTGAACCTCAACGACCGGACCGTCGAGGGGCTGCGCTTCCGGCAATGCACCGGCCTTTCGGTGCAGTACCACCCGGAAGCCTCGCCCGGCCCGCACGACAGCCAGTACCTGTTCGACGCCTTCCTGGCCGACGTGGCCGCGTTTCGTGGGGTGGATTATACCGCCCTCGCACAGCGATAAACATGTTTTTCTTGCCCGGAATACCCGTGATATGGAACACCTCAACCGGAAGCATATTCGCAAGACCATCGGCCTGCCTACTGTGCGTCGCCCCCTCGACGTGGTGTTCCGACTGCGGGCCTCGCGGATGAACCTGGCAGGCCAGCGCCTGCCCAACGACGATGGACACGTCCGAAAGCTTGTGGGCCACCCTGGGCCGCGCCGGGGTTGACCTTCTCCTCAAACCTGTCCAACCCCCTCCTTCTCCCCACCCCCAATGCCCCGCCGTACCGACCTTCACAAGATCCTGAGCATCGGCTCCGGGCCGGTCATCATCGGCCCGGCGTGCGAGTTCGACTATGCCGGCAGCCAGGCCGCGCGGGCGCTCCGCAAGGAGGGCTACCAGGTCGTGCTCGTCAACTCCAACCCCGCCACCATCATGACGGACCCCGTCACGGCGGACACGATCTACCTCCAGGAACTGACGCCGAAGTCCATCCGCCAGATTGTCGAGCAGGAGCGGCCCGACGCGGTGCTGCCGACGATGGGCGGGCAGACGGCCCTCAACCTGGCACGGACGCTGCACCACGAAGGCTTCTGGGCGAAGCGGGGCATCGAGATCATCGGCGTGGACATCGACGCCATCGACATCACCGAAGACCGCCAGCAGTTCCGCGACCTGATGGAGCGCATTGGCATCGACCAGGCCCGTAGCCGCGTGGCGAAGTCGCTGCTCGAAGCGAAGGAGATCGCCCAGGTCCTCGGCGGCGTGCCCGTGGTGGTGCGCCCGTCGTTCACCCTCGGCGGCAGCGGCGGCGGCATCGTCTGGCACGCCGACGAGTTCGAGCGCAAGGTGATGCGCGGCCTCGAACGCTCGCCCGTCCACGAGGTGCTCATCGAGGAGTGCTTCTTCGGCTGGAAGGAGTACGAACTCGAACTGCTGCGCGACGCCCACGACAACGTCATTATCATCTGCTCCATCGAGAACCTCGACCCGATGGGTATCCACACGGGCGACTCGGTGACGGTGGCCCCGGCCCAGACCCTCACCGACAAGCAGTTCCAGGCCATGCGCGACGCGGCCATCCGGATGATGCGCTCCATCGGGACGTTCGCCGGTGGGTGCAACGTGCAGTTTGCCGTCCACCCCCCGACGGGCCGCATGATCGCCATCGAGATCAACCCGCGCGTGAGCCGCTCGTCCGCCCTGGCTTCGAAGGCCACCGGCTACCCGATTGCGAAGGTCGCCGCGCGCCTGGCCGTCGGCTACACGCTCGACGAACTGCCCAACGACGTGACCGGCACCACCAGCGCCTGCTTCGAGCCGAGCATCGACTACGTGGTGACGAAAATCCCGCGCTTCAACTTCGACAAGTTCGAGGGCGTGGACGAGGAGCTGACCACGCAGATGAAGGCTGTCGGCGAGGTGATGTCGATTGGCCGGACGTTCCCCGAAAGCCTCCAGAAAGCATGGCAGAGCCTTGAAAACGGCTACGCGGGCCTCGGCGCCGACCGCGAGGACACCGACCGCTTCGAGGTACGCCAGCGGCTGTCGCGCCCGTTCTGGGACCGCACGCTCCAGATCCGCAACGCCTTCAAGCTCGGCGCCTCGGTCGAGGAAGTGGCCGACGTGACGAAGGTCGATCCGTGGTTTCTCTACCAGATCCGCGACCTCGTCGAGATGGAACACTTCATCGCCCGCCACACGCTTGGCCAACTCGACCACGACCGGATGCGGGAGGTCAAGCGCTTCGGCTTCTCGGACAAGCAGATCGCCTTCCTCGTGCAGGACGAGGTGACGGAGCAGCAGGTGCGCGCCCACCGCAAGGCCCTCGGCGTGCTGCCTGTCTATCAACTGGTCGATACCTGCGCGGGCGAGTTCCCGGCGCAGACACCGTATTTCTACTCGTCGTACGAGACTGAGAACGAGAGCCTCGTCACCGACCGCGAGAAGGTGCTGATCCTGGGCAGCGGCCCCAACCGCATCGGCCAGGGCATCGAGTTCGACTACTCATGCGTCCATGGCGTGCTGGCCGCGAAGGAGCTGGGCTACGAGGCACTCATGGTCAACTGCAACCCGGAGACCGTCTCCACCGACTTCGACGTGGCGGACAAGCTCTACTTCGAGCCGGTGTTCTGGGAGCACGTGATGAACATCATCGAGCACGAGCAGCCGAAGGGCGTCATCGTGCAGCTCGGCGGGCAGACAGCGCTCAAGCTCGCCAAGCGCTTTCACGCCGACGGCGTCCCGCTTCTGGGCACCCCCTTCGACAGCATCGACCTGGCCGAGGACCGTGGGCGGTTCTCCAACATCCTGAAGGAGCTGGAGATTCCGTACCCGCCCTACGGGATGGCGCGTTCGGTGAACGAGGCCGTCCGTGTGGCCGAAGCCATCGGCTACCCGATCCTCGTCCGGCCCAGTTACGTGCTGGGCGGGCAGGGCATGCGCATCGCCATTAACGCCCGCGAGGTCGAGCAGTACACCACCGCCATCTGGAAGCTGCTGCCGGAGACGGACATCCTGCTGGACCTGTTCCTCGAAAACGCCGTCGAGATCGACGTGGACGCCCTCTGCGACGGCGAGGAGGTGTGGATCGCCGGCATCATGCAGCAGATCGAGCCGGCCGGCGTGCATTCCGGCGACTCCACCGCCGTGCTGCCGCCGTTCTCCCTCTCCGAGACGGTGCTCACCACCATCCGCCGCTATGTTGCCGACATCGCGCTACGCCTGAAGGTGGTGGGGCTGATCAACGTACAGCTCGTCGTGCAGGGCGAGAACGTGTACGTGATCGAGGCCAACCCCCGCGCCAGCCGCACCATGCCGTTCGTCGCCAAGGCCATCGGCATCCCCATCTCGGCCATCGGCACCCGGCTGATGCTCGGCCAAAAGCTGCGCGACTTCCGCCAGCGCGGCGAACTCGACTCGAAGCTCGTCGGCTATGCCATCAAGGAGCCGGTGTTTTCGTGGGACAAGTTCCCGGAGGTGCCCAAGGAACTCGGCCCTGAGATGAAGTCCACCGGCGAGGCCATCGCCTTCATCGCCGAGCTGACCGACGAGCACTTCAGCCGCCCCTACGAGATGCGCAACCTGTACCTGAGCCGGTGAGCAACCTTTTGCCGTTACGGGGGGTTGCAGCAGGCATCGATCCAACGCGAAGCCTATGGAACCGAAGATTGTTGCCACGCCTGGTGTGCTGGGAGGACGCCCCTGCATCGAGGGTACCCGCCTGTCGGTGCGCACGGTCGCGACCTGGTACAAGCAGGGGTATAGCCCCGAGGAGATTGCAGGCGAACTGGAGACGGTGTCCCTCGCCCAGGTCTATGCCGCCCTCACCTATTATCATGCCCATCAGGCGGAGGTAGAAGCAGACCTGGCAACCGAGGCAGCAGCCTATGACCAATTGCTGGAAGCGCATACCTTGCAAAGGAAAAGCGCCTGATGAACATCCGGCTGTTCATTGACGAGGATGCCATGTCGCGCAGCCTGGTGGCTGGGCTGCGGGCACGCGGCATCGAAGTCACAACGGTTCTGGAAGCCACCCGCACCGGCTTGTCGGATGAAGCACAACTGGCATGGGCCGCCGCCGCAGGATGGGTATTGTGTACCGGCAACGTAGCGGACTTCTTTCGCCTCCATACGGCGTTTATGATGCAAGGAAAGTCGCACGCAGGGATCATCTTCATTCCGCAGCAACGGTACAGTGTAGGGGTGCAGATTCGCAAGTTGTTGCACCTTGTTGCGACACGATCCGCAGAGAGCATGCAGAATGAGGTGGTGTTTCTGAGCGCGTTATGAAGCCCTGGCCGCCCCTACGAGATGCGCAACCTGTACCTGGGCCGGTGATTGTATGACGCATGGCTGACACATAGCATGCGGATCATGGCATTATCAGAACCACACGACCGGATGCTGACTTCGCTGGAAATATGTGCGGGTGCAGGTGGGCAGGCGTTGGGGCTGGAACAGGCCGGCTTCGAGCACTTGGCCCTCGTCGAGATCGACCGACACGCCTGCCAGACCCTACGCCTGAACCGACCATCCTGGACGGTGATCGAAGGAGATGTGCGGGCCTTTGACGGGCATCCCTTCCGAGGCGTGGACCTGCTGGCAGGCGGGGTGCCATGCCCACCGTTCTCGAAGGCGGGGAAGCAACTCGGCGAGGACGACGAGCGCGACTTGTTTCCGGAGGCGCTGCGGCTGGTAGCGGAGATCGAACCCCGTGCTGTGATGCTCGAAAACGTGCGGGGGTTGCTCGATGAGGTGTTTGCAGACTATCGGCGCGGGATCGAGGCGCGGCTCCAGGCACAGGGCTACCAGGTGGGCTGGCGCTTGCTTCAGGCATCCAGCTACGGGGTGGCGCAGGTACGCCCGCGGGTGGTGCTGGTGGCGCTGAAAGCCCCGTGGGCCGCACGTTTCCGCTGGCCGCGCCCCAATGCAGGGCCGCCGCCGTCGGTAGGCGACGTGCTCTACGATCTGATGCAGCCACACGACTGGGCAGGTGCCGCTGCCTGGCGCAGGCAGGCGGACCGGCTGGCCCCAACCATCGTGGGTGGCTCCAAAAAGCACGGTGGGCCAGACCTGGGGCCGACCCGTGCCAAAAAAGCCTGGGCCGTGTTGGGCGTGGATGGACACGGCGTGGCCGACGCAGCCCCTCCGGCTGGTTTCACCGGGCAACCCCGACTCACGGTTCGTATGGTCGCACGGCTACAGGGTTTCCCGGACGACTGGCAATTCTATGGCCCCAAAACTCATGCCTACCGGCAGGTGGGGAATGCGTTCCCGCCGCCGGTAGCCGCCGCTGTGGGACAGCAGTTGCGTGCAGCGCTGGAAGGACAGGTAGCCGACGGCGTTCCCCTGGATCAGGGGCAGGCTCGGCAACTATCGCTCATATAGCCGCTTAGGCACCGGTGCCTCCCGAATCAGCCAGCGAATGCGGCCCTTTCCATGTTGGCTGATGCTGCGTTTTTGATCCTTGTTGAATCCTTGGCTCAGCACATCTTCGGTAGCCTGCAGCAGGCCGACACTGAACACGTCTCGTGGGGCCTCTATCTGGATCAGCAGGCAGATTTCGCCCACGGCTTCTGTTGGAATCATCCAGTTCTCACGGGTAGTAGATTTTGCATCAAACTCGATTCCTTCCAGACAATAATCCATTCGCTCCCCCGAAGGCCACCCGAACTCTATTCGGGCATAGGCCTCGACCTTGGTTCCAAAGATGGTTTTTTCCGCTTTGGATACCTCTGCGAGGGAAGTGCGGCCTGTATTGTCTTTATCAATCACATAGTCAAGAGCCTTCCGGACGACCTGACCAAATCGCCAATCAAAGCCTGGGATTGTTGCTAATGTGGAGGCGAGGCGTTTGACTTCCGTATCCATTGGGTGATCCTGAAGACAGGTTTGGATACAGGAAGATAGGGCACAACGTTGAAATCAGAGCCTTGCAGGCTGTTCACCATGCTGCTCCTGGAGGATCGCAA
>CAZLRO010000011.1:0-27640 GCA_964561865.1 uncultured Rhodothermaceae bacterium
CAGCCTCCAGTACGTCGACCGGCGGCTGTCCACCTACCAGGCCAAGGGCCAGCACGCGATCACCGGGCAGAACCTGAAGGTGGACTGGACGGTCACGTACTCGCAGACGATGCAGGATGAACCCGACCTGCGGTTTTTCGCCAACAACTACTCCGAGAACGAGGAGGAGCCGGGCGACCTGATCTATGAGATCCGGCTCTCCAACTACCCGGCCCCCACCCGGTATTTCCGCAACCTTGAGGAAGACGTCTGGTCCAGTAACCTGTCGGTGATCGTACCCTTCAAGCAATGGGGGGGCATCGGTGCCCAGTTCAAGCTCGGCGGTGCCTACGAGATGAAGGACCGCACCTTCCGTGAACGCTGGTTCGAGTTCCGACAGGACGTCTCCGCCACGCTCTTCGACCAGGTGGAAGGCGACCCCAACGCCTATTTCGCGCAGTATGCCGGGCTGTTGCCAGAGCCGTTCAGCACACAGAATTTCAACCGCTATGGCCTCTACCTCATAGACCAGACCCGTCCAGCCAACAGCTACGATGGCACACAGGATGTAGCTGCGGCCTTCGCCCAACTGGAGATCCCGCTCACCCAGCGGCTGCGGTTCATCGGTGGTGCCCGTTTCGAAACCACCCAGCTCGACATCGCCAGCCTCGACTCGACGCTCAATGCCAGCGGGCGCGGCCAGGGACGACTCGACAACAATGACCTGCTCCCGTCGGCCAACCTGATCTACCAGCTCTCCGACCAGATGAACGTGCGCTTCGCCTATGGACGGACCCTCGCCCGGCCCAACTTTCGCGAGATGGCGCCCTATTCCACGTTCAACTTCATCGGAGACTACATCTTCACCGGCAACCCGACCTTGCGCCGTACCCTGACCAACAACTTCGACCTGCGCTGGGAATGGTTCATGCGCCCGGGCGAGATCATCGCAGTCTCGACCTTCTACAAAGGGTTTATGAACCCCATCGAGCGCGTGCTGCTGAGCGACAACGGCGAGCTGCAACCGCGCAATGTGGCCGATGCCACGGTCTACGGGGCCGAGTTCGAGTTCCGCAAACGGCTCGACGGCGTCGCCCCGGTGCTGTCCAACTTCCAGTTGGGCGCCAACCTGACCCTCGTGCAGTCCGACGTCCAGATCGCCGACGAAGAACTGCTCTTCCGCCGCGCCGTCGACCCCAACGCCCCGTCGAGCCGGCAACTCCAGGGACAGTCCCCCTTCGTCTTCAACATCGACCTGGCCTACGACAACCCCAAAACCGGCACCTCGTCCAACCTGTTCTATAACGTGTTCGGCAAGCGGCTCTCGGAGGTCTCCATTGGCGGGACGCCCGACGTGTTCGAAAAGACCGCAGGTGATCTGGACCTGACGCTCACCCAGCGCCTGGCCGCCGGATTCCGGGCCAAATTCTCGGCCAAGAACCTGCTGGATGCCCAGTACAAGCTGTTCCAGGAGTTCAATGGCATCGAATACATCAACCGCGCTTACGACCGGGGGCGCACCTTCTCGCTGGGAGTGAGTTACAGCCTGGATTGAGTCGCTGCACCATCACCTGACATGACGGGGGGCCTGAACAGCCCCCCGTCGTCGTTTTGGGCTGTTGTTAAGAAATCGTAGCCCTACTGTTACCAAACCATAACCCACCAACCTACCGGAGAGGACTACATGCAGACACTGATTACACGCTTCCGCATCTCATGGATGCTGCTGTGCGCCGTGCTCTTCACCCCTGCCAGCTTCGCGCAGACAGTCGTGACGGTCACCGACGCGAGCATTGGAGCTGGTCAGGACGTCGTTTGGACGAACGACAACATCTACTTGCTGGACGGCTTGGTGTACCTGGAGGAGGGGGCCACCCTCACCATCGAGCCTGGCACCCTCATCCAGGGCAAGCAGACCCCCACCTCGGGCGACAACACCAGCGCCCTGATCATCACACGCGGGGCCAAAATCTTCGCCAACGGCACCCCCACACAGCCGATCATCTTCACCGCCGAGGGCGACGACCCGACCGACTTCACCGACCTGCCCCTCGATGCCACCGGACGCTGGGGCGGCCTCGTCCTGCTCGGTCGTGCCTCGACCAACCGTGCTGGCAACACCGGCCAGATCGAGGGCATCTCCTCCACCGAGACGCGGGCCGTCTACGGCGGCGACGCCGGGGCCATCGACGACCACGACAACTCCGGCGTGCTGCGCTACGTCTCGATCCGCCACGGGGGCGTCGGCCTCTCGGCCAACAACGAGATCAACGGGCTGACGCTCGGCGCCGTCGGCGACGGCACGACGATCGAGTTCATCGAGGTGCTGCGCAACAGCGACGACGGCTACGAGTGGTTCGGCGGTACGGTCAACACGCGCTACCTCGTCTCGGCCTTCAACGACGACGACGGCTTCGACTGGGACGAGGGCTTCCGGGGCAAGCACCAGTTCTGGTTCGTGCTCCAGGCCGCCACCGGCGGGGCCGACTCCGGGGCCGAGCAGGACGGGGGCACCACGCCGGAGGATGGCACCCCCTTCGCCACGCCGATGATCTACAACGCGACCTACATCGGGCGGGGGGCCTCCACCGGCACGTCGAACCGGGCACTGCGCTTCCGCGACAATTCGGGTGGGTTCTACTACAACTCGATCTTCACCGACTTCGGGGGGGGCTGTGTCTCGGTGGAAGACCTCTCCAGCGGGGCGGACAGCCAGGGGCGGCTCGATGCCGGGGAGTTGGGCCTTGCCAACAACGTGTTCTTCGGGTTTGGCCGGGGGAATAGCTTCGCCACCTGTGTGCAGACGGAGGCATCGGGCTTGCCGGACAACACGGGTGCGCTGTCGGCCTATCTGTCGGCGCAGGCGAACGTGTTTGCCGACCCGGCGCTGGGGGGGATCAGCCGGAGTGAGGACGGGGGTCTGGATCCGCGTCCGGCGGCAGGGGGGGTGGCCTACACGGCGGCCCTGCGCCCCTACACCGACGCCTACTTCAACCCCGTCAACTTCGCCGGCGCCTTCGGGGATGCGCTCTGGCTCGATGGCTGGACCTTCCTCTCGCAAGCGGGCTACGTAGAAGCACCTGGCAGCCAGACGGTGACCATCACCGACGCGAGCCTTGCCGCCGGGCAGAGCTATACCTGGACGCGGGATAACATTTACCTGCTGGACGGCTTGGTGTACCTGGAGGAGGGGGCCACCCTCACCATCGAGCCTGGCACCCTCATCCAGGGCAAGCAGACCCCCACCTCGGGCGACAACACCAGCGCCCTGATCATCACACGCGGGGCCAAAATCTTCGCCAACGGCACCCCCACACAGCCGATCATCTTCACCGCCGAGGGCGACGACCCGACCGACTTCACCGACCTGCCCCTCGATGCCACCGGACGCTGGGGCGGCCTCGTCCTGCTCGGTCGTGCCTCGACCAACCGTGCTGGCAACACCGGCCAGATCGAGGGCATCTCCTCCACCGAGACGCGGGCCGTCTACGGCGGCGACGCCGGGGCCATCGACGACCACGACAACTCCGGCGTGCTGCGCTACGTCTCGATCCGCCACGGGGGCGTCGGCCTCTCGGCCAACAACGAGATCAACGGGCTGACGCTCGGCGCCGTCGGCGACGGCACGACGATCGAGTTCATCGAGGTGCTGCGCAACAGCGACGACGGCTACGAGTGGTTCGGCGGTACGGTCAACACGCGCTACCTCGTCTCGGCCTTCAACGACGACGACGGCTTCGACTGGGACGAGGGCTTCCGGGGCAAGCACCAGTTCTGGTTCGTGCTCCAGGCCGCCACCGGCGGGGCCGACTCCGGGGCCGAGCAGGACGGGGGCACCACGCCGGAGGATGGCACCCCCTTCGCCACGCCGATGATCTACAACGCGACCTACATCGGGCGGGGGGCCTCCACCGGCACGTCGAACCGGGCACTGCGCTTCCGCGACAATTCGGGTGGGTTCTACTACAACTCGATCTTCACCGACTTCGGGGGGGGCTGTGTCTCGGTGGAAGACCTCTCCAGCGGGGCGGACAGCCAGGGGCGGCTCGATGCCGGGGAGTTGGGCCTTGCCAACAACGTGTTCTTCGGGTTTGGCCGGGGGAATAGCTTCGCCACCTGTGTGCAGACGGAGGCATCGGGCTTGCCGGACAACACGGGTGCGCTGTCGGCCTATCTGTCGGCGCAGGCGAACGTGTTTGCCGACCCGGCGCTGGGGGGGATCAGCCGGAGTGAGGACGGGGGTCTGGATCCGCGTCCGGCGGCAGGGGGGGTGGCCTACACGGCGGCCCTGCGCCCCTACACCGACGCCTACTTCAACCCCGTCAACTTCGCCGGCGCCTTCGGGGAATACAACTGGATCAGCGACTGGACCTTCCTCTCGGCGGCAGGCTACCTGAACGGCCAGAACAGCATCACCGACGTGGAGCAGACGAGCGAGGTGCCCACCACGATCACGCTCGCCCAGAACTACCCGAACCCGTTCAACCCGGCGACCACCATCGAATTCACGCTGGACCGCACGCAGCGTATCCGCCTGGCAGTGTATGACCTGCTGGGCCGAGAGGTGGCGGTGCTGGCCGATGGGGTGGAGACGGCAGGCAGCTACCGCGCCACCTTCGACGCCTCGAACCTGGCATCGGGCCTCTACCTCTACCAGCTCCGCACCGAAAGCGGCAGCATCCTCACCCGGACGATGACGCTGGTGAAGTAAACCCACGACACGACGGCGCTTGTCAGCAACCTGCCGGAGGCAACCCCTCCGGCAGGTTTTTTTGTCTGTCAACGAGACAAGGTATGCACCTGCCCGGCGGGGCGTGGTCCAAACGACGTCGTGCTCCCGTCGGGCCAGACCACCTGCACATCCGTCACGGCGGTGGCCGAGCCGAGGCCGAAGTGGACGCGGGGGTCGTGGCTGGCCTGGTAGCTGTAAGCCGTCTGCACGGGCCGCCACTGCACCCCGTTGGCGGTGGTGATGCGCACCTTTGCGCCGATGGCATCGCGGCCCTGCTGATCCAGCACCCGAAACATGATCCAGCGTCCCCGTTCAGCCCCAACACGGTTGCGCAGCAGCCGGGCCACACCGCCGTTGTTGACCACGAGCACATCGATATCCCCGTCCTGGTCATAATCCGCGAGGGCCGCCGCCCGGCTGGTCTCGATGAGCGGCGTGGCGAGGCCCCCCTGCGGCAACCGTTCCTCGAACTGCCCGTTTCCGAGGCCCTGGTAGAGCTGGTTGGGTTCGCCGTAGGGGTCATCGCCGAGGGGGGCCAGCGTCTTGCCCACGCGCCCGTTGGCAACGTACAGGTCCAGATGGCCGTCGTGGTCGAAGTCGGCGAAGCCGAGGCCGAAGCCGGTGTAGGGCAGGCTCGGCATGGCAAGTCCCGCCGGGATGGTGGCATCTTCAAAAACCCCACCCTGGTTGCGGTAGAGCGTGTTCGTCTCCCCGCGCAGGTTGCTCACGAACAGGTCGAGATCGCCGTCGTTCTCCATGTCCACTGCCGTCACCCCCATCCCGGCCTCGGCCACCCCTTGCCGGTCGACGGCCACGCCTGCCGCAAGGGCTTGCTCGGTGAACGTCCCGTCACCCTGGTTGACCCAGAGGGCATTCGGGTTGCCGTCGTTGGCGATGTAGAAGTCCAGCCGTCCGTCGCCGTTGAAGTCGCCTACTGTGACGCCCAGCCCATTGCCCTGCATCCGACTGATGCCTGCCGCGTCGGTCATGTCGGTGAAGGTGCCGTCGCCGTCGTTGTGGTAGAGCACCGCCGCGACTGGGGCGCTGTAGTTGGCCGGGAGGCAATAGTCGCGCTCGTTCCCGCCGGCAAAGCATTCGATCTCCCGTTCGGGTGCCCAGTCCACGTAGTTGACGACGAAGAGGTCGAGGTGTCCGTCGGCGTCGTAGTCGGCGAAGGCGGCGCTGGTCCCCCAGCCCGGATGGGCAACCCCGGCGGCAGCAGCGACCTCGGTGAAGGTGCCGTCGCCGTCGTTGCGGTAGAGCAGGTCGGGGCCGAGTGCCGTCACCAGCAGGTCCAGGTCGCCGTCGCCGTCGTAGTCCCCGACGGCACAGCCATTGCCATACCCCCGCCCAGCCACCCCGGCAGCGGGCGTTACCTCCTCGAACGTCCCGTCGCCCCGGTTGCGGAAGAGCCGGTGGCCGGTAGGCGTCGTGGCCGCCGGATCGGGATCACCGCCCTGGACGAGGAACAGGTCGAGGTCGCCGTCCCCGTCGTAGTCGAGCCAGCACCCGCCCCCCGACATGATCTCCGGGAACCAGTGGCGAACCACCGGGGCGCGGATGTGCGTGAACGCTACCCCGGCACCCGTGGTAACATCCTCAAACCAGGGTTCTGCCGTACCCGTTGCCGCTGGCTCTGGCCCGGAGGTACATCCGACCAGCAGCAGGAGCATGGCGCAGGCCAGGAGGAGCAGCGGGCGGAACACGTTCTTCCCAGCCCGTTGATCGCTGGCTGCTGCTTCACAGCCCATAGATCTGCTGTTCGAGTTGTGCGATGATCGGATGGTTGGGGGTGAGGCGTTTGGCGGCTTCCAGGGCGGTACGGGCCACATCGGTCTGGCCCACTTCCCAGGCGGCCCGTGCCAGCCCCACCTGGGCCGGGAAGAGGTCGGGGGCAATCTGAACAGCCGCCTGATAATGACGGAACGCCTCGTCCATCCGCCGCCGGTTAAGCGAGAGATCGCCAGCAAACACATGGTTCTGCGGGTTGGCGGTGTTGGCCCGGATGGCCGCCTCCAGGCTGACGAGGGCTTCGTCGACCCGGTCGAGCCGGGCCAGCGCCATCGCCCGGTTGAAATGGGCCTGGTCGACGTTCGGAGCCTTCTGCACGGCGGTGTCGGCCCAGGCCAGGGCGTCTTCAAACCGCTGCTCCCGCAGGGCCAGCGACGAGAGGTTGATGTAGGTAGAGAACCGGCCCTCGGCCTCACGGGCCTGGTCCAGCACCTCCCCGGCCCGGTCCAGTTGCCCCTGGTGCATGTAGGCGATACCGAGGTTATTGAGCAGATCGACGTTGTTGCGGTGGGTGAGGGCCGCGGTTTCGAGGAGCTGGAGCGCCCGGGGGGCGTTGCCTGCCTGCAACAAGGCTTCGGCCTGGCCGAGCCGGGCCGTGAGGTTGACGGCGTACTGCGCGACCCGGGGGGTGAGGGCATCGGGCAGGTAGGAGACCAGCGCGTTCACCCCCAGGGCACGTTCGCGTTCGGCCTCGGCGGTGCGCCCCACCTGCTGGTATGCCTGGCCCAACAGGAAGTGCGCCATTCGGTAGCCTGGCTCCAGGGCAACGGCCTTCTCAAGCACTGGAACGGCCTCGGCGGCTTTCTGTTGTTGCAGCAGCACGTCCCCCAGCCCGGCATACCCCTGGGTTGCCTGCGGGGCGCGTTCCGTCACCCGTCGCCAGGCGGCTTCCGCCCCGGCCAGGTCGCCCGCCTCCGTGAGGGCTTCCCCCAGCCGTTGCTGGACCGCTGCATCGCCCGGCTGCTCTCTTGCCAAGGTTTGCAAGAGGGCAAGGGCACCCTGGGCATCGCCCGCCTGCCGCATCGCGATGGCCTGGTGGAGACGCCAGCCGGGGTGGCCGGGGTCCAGGGCAACCGCATGGCCGAAGCTGGTGCGGGCTTCTTCCCACAGCAGATTGGCCTCGTAGACCAGGCCGAGGGTGCCGTGTGCTTCGGCACTGCGGGGATCCCGCTCTACTGCTGCCACCTGTTGCTCCACCAGCGCCCGCACCGCCGGGTCCAGGGCGGAGAGGTCTGCCGGACGCACCACCGGCGGCGGCGGACGCAAGGCATCCCAGGCCAGATAGCCCCCCACGACCAGGACAAGCAGGACGAGCCCCCCCCCCACCAGCCGATACGGCACGCGCAGCGGCGACCGTCTGGTAGACGGAGAGGTGGAGCGCGACGGCGGAGTGTTGCGAGCCGGTTTGCGTTTCATCGAACCTCAGCGAGCAGGGGTGGACAGCCGCAGGGCTTGCTGGAAGCGGTCGGGGACGACGTAACGGGTGTGATAGGTCTGCCAGTCCGCAGCATGGCGGCGGTAGACCGGGTCGTCTTCGAGCCGACCGGGTGGCGTCGCGTAGGTGGGCTGATCGTGGGAGGGCAGGGGCTGCACCGTCTTCGAGAAGGTGGTGTTGTAGTCCCCGTCCTTCACCCACCCGTCGCCGATGAGCACGAAGTCGCGTACCCATCCTTCCGGCGGCGGGGCCGGGACGGGAAAGCGGAAGGCCATCTCATCGCCCGCGTTCATGATGACATAGCGATCATCCACGGCTTCGAGCAGCCCCCTCACGTCGCCGAAGCGGGTGTAGTAACCAATGAGGTCGCGCCAGACCTGCCCGGTCCCCACCAGCCGTTCGTAGTGAGGCACCTCTGGCGAGGCCTCGTCGGCGATGGTTACTGCCGAATAGCCCCGGTGCCGCAGTTCGGCGGTGGCGGGTGCCAGGTGCTGGGTGCGGAGGGAGGTGTCCGGGGGCGTGGTAGTCCACCAGACGGCATCCCAGTAGATTTCGAGGTTGGTGCCCAGGCGCACCTGGCGTGGGGTGTTGGGCAGGAAGGCGTGGGTCAGGTCGAACAGCACCGTCTTGGTCTTGCCCGCCGGGAAGCCCAGATTGGCCTGTGCCAGCTTCCAGCCGCCCTGCCCGTCGGGCACCTCCAGCCGCAGTCCCTGTGGGGGCGGGCGTTGTCCCTGGCCCAGAGCCACGTTGAGCGAGCTGTCGGTGGGCCGGACCCAGCCTGACGCCACCAGCCACAGCGGCCCTTGCGCAGGAAGGCCATCGCCCAGGTCGATCTCGACGTAATGGTCGCGGGTGACGCCCTGGTAATGCCCACGCCCGAACGTGCCCAGGTAGCGGGCATCCCGTTCGCGCAGCACCGCCGTCACATCCTGCCCCAGGTCGTCGCGTGCACCGGCTACTGGCTGCAGCGGTGCGGTAAGGTACGCCTCCAGGGATGGGGGCGGGAAGGCAAACCGTTCGTCGATCAGCACCTCCGTGTCGCGCGGGTGGTCGACGACGAGCAGGGAGACGTGGTCGAAGAAGTGGGTCTCCCACAACTCTGCCGTGATGCGCAGGTCATAGAAGCCGTCGCGGGGCACGAGCTGGTCACCCCGAATCTTCACCCGGTCCTCGGTGGTCATCACCCCGGCGGTCTCCTGTGCGTTGATCTTCAGGCCCAGCGGAGAACGCCAGATGAAGTCGGTCACGAAGGTCATCTCCTGGCCGTTCCAGGTGAAGAGCCAGGGGCACGAGCCTTTGAGCCGTTGCTGCGTGGCGATCACCCCGTCGGAGAGCAGGTCAAACTCGGCCTGGACACTGCCATTGGGCCAGACGATCCGGGCCACATCCCCGGCAGCATAGGCACCGAGGCCGAAGTGGACGAGCGGGCGGGTGATCCGCTGTTTCTGGAAGAGCAGCCCGGCCCGCAGTTCGATCTCGCCGCCGAGGCCGAACGAGTTGATCCGCTGGTCGCCAAGGGTGGTGGCGGCCCGGACGCTCATCATCTTGCTGTTGTAGGCTTTCACCCCCCGGTTCACCATGCGCACCGGCTGCCCGTCGGGCGAGAGGCCCGCCAGGTCGAGGCGCTGATCCCCATCCAGGTCGGCCACATCCCACACCGGCGCTTCCGGGACGAAGGGCAGCGGCTGGAACGCGCCCTGTGGGTCGCTGAGCCAAAGGCGGGCCTCGGTCGGGGTGGAGGCCACGAGGTCCAGCCCGCCGTTGTTGTCCACATCGGCGGCCCAGAGGCGGGCCAGCCCGGGGACGAGGGCGGGGTCGAGGCCGGTCCATTGAGCCAACGCCGTCTGTTGCCAGGCCGTCTTGTACGTCATGCGCACCAGCGATCCGTCGGCGTGCAGCACGAGCAGGTCCATCTGCGCGTCGCCGTCGGGGTCGGCAATCTCCAGCGCAAGGGCCGGGGTGGCCGTCGGCGACGAGGCTTGTTCAAACACCCCACCCCGCTCGTTCAGGTAGACGTGCACTTGCCCGGCGACATCGAGGAGTACGGCGTCGGGGTCTCCGTCGGCCTCCAGGTCGCCCCAGGCGAACGCTTGCAGTTGGGCTACTTCCGGGAACAGAGACACCGGGACAAAGGTGCCGTCGCCGTTGTTGCGCAGGAAGACCGGCGGACCGGCGGACCGTGCCAGCACCAGGTCGAGGTCGCCTTCGAGGTCCAGGTCGGCAGGCCAGACGGCGGTGTAGGCCGCCTGGGTCACGGCGGGCGGCAGGGACAGCCGGGGGGTCACGTCCGTCAGTGTGCCGGTGGAATCCTGGCGGTAGAGGCGAAAGCCCCCGGCCCCGGCCACGGCCAGGTCGATCCAGAAGTCATTGTCGTAGTCTACGCCCACCACCCCCTGCGGCGACGGGGGCGTCTTGCTGGCCCCGCCGGGAAAAGCCAGGACGGTGTCTCCTTGCAGGCTTAGCTGCTCGTCCGTCGCCAGCACGTAGACGGGGGCCACCTCGTCGGTGAGCCAGACGAGGGCGACGGACTGCCAGCCGCCGGCCCCCACCTGCTGGGTTTCGGACATGAACTGAAGGCTGTCGTCTGGTGCCGATACGCTGAACGGTGGTGCAGGGAGCCAGAGGAAATGCGACAGCACGTCGCCCACCTGCTCGACGGGCCGCTGGATCATCGCCAGGTCGTTGCGATAGGCCGGCACCCGGAGCAGCACATTCTTCAGCACCTGCACCTGAGGAGCTACACGGTCTGGGGTGGTGACGGCGGCCTGCACCGCCGCGAGCTGCGTCCGGGCCTCCGCCGGCCAGTCCGCCGACAGGCGCTCCAGACGGTCGAGCCCCTGTTGCAACACCGGGGTGGTTCCCTGCCGGGCCGCCACACGCAGCCGCTCGACCAGCAAGGCGCGGTTTTCCGGACGGTGTGCGAGCATCTGGTCGAGCAGGCGGGCCACCTCGTCCACCGACGCCCCCTGTGCTTCGAGGAGCTGGGCGAGGGCATACCCGGCTTGAAGGTTGGTCGAGTCCAGGGCCACCGCCTGCCGCAGATACGGGAGGGCGGCCTCCGGCTGCCCTTGCAGGTTCGCCAGCAGGCCCAGCAACGTCTGGATGGCGCTGTTGTCCGGGGCCAGGGCGCGGGCCTTATCGAGCCGCTCGGCGGCGGCAGCCAGGTCGTTGCGCCGCAGCGCCAGCATCCCCAGGTTCACCCAGGCAGCCGGCTCCTGCGGGAACCGCTCCGCCACGGCCAGCAGGCGCTGCTCGGCTTCGGTATCCGACCCCGCCTCCATCGCCGCTAGGCCACTGTAGAACGCAGAGACCGCCTGCTGATAGGCTTCGGAGGAAGGGTCCGGGGGCGTGGCTGGCCCACACCCCACCAGCCCTACCCAGGTACACAGGATCACCACCAGGATGACAGACTGCCGCATATGAGATCGCAAGTAGTTAGGATGATGACCAGAAATTAGGATGATGCCTGGAAAATAGGGCGTGCCGAAAGGTTTTCGCCAGAATTAATGCTTCGATCCCCTGGAAACGGTTGACAAACGATTTCCGGGAGGCTACGTTTAAGGCATCATGTTTGCAGTGGACCATATCCTCCTCTCCGATGACCTGGTGGACGCCCCTTTTGCCTGCAACCTGGGGGCGTGCCGGGGCGGCTGTTGTGTGCAGGGGGATGCCGGTGCCCCCCTCGAAGCCGACGAGCGGGCATCCGTGGAAGCCGTGCTGCCGGTAGTCCGCCCGTACCTGCGCCCGGAAGCCCTCCGCGTGATTGCCCAGCAGGGGGCCTGGGAAGAAGAAGCCCCGGGCCATTACGTCACCACCTGCGTCGATGGGGCCGACTGTGTCTTCGTCACCTACGAAGGCCCCGTCGCCAAATGTGCGATCCAGAAAGCCTTCTACGCCGGCCGTACCGACTTCCCCAAACCCCTCTCCTGCCACCTCTTTCCCATCCGTGTTCACCGGTACGGAGACCAGGAGGTGCTCAACTACGAGCCAATCGACCTGTGCAACCCAGCCCGGATCAAAGGCGAGCGGCAGGGCATCCAGGTGGCGGACTTTCTGCGCGAACCCCTCATCCGTAAGTACGGAGAGGCCTGGTATGCCCGGTTCCGGCAGGTGGTGGAAGACCGCCGGGCGGCCCTGATGACTACAGCGAAACGGTGATGCGAACCCCGAGAGGCCGCCATGCTTAACCTTCAGCAAAAACAGTCGCTTCAGCAGAAGCTCTCGCCGCAGCAGATCCAGTACATCAAGCTGCTGCAACTGCCCACCCTGGCCCTCGAACAACGCATCAAGGGCGAGCTGGAAGCCAACCCCCTGCTCGAGGAAGGAGATGAGGAGGCTGAACTGGAGACGGCCACGACCGAGACAGAAGAGGCTCCCGAAGTTACCGCAGAAGAGGCCGCTGGAGACGACACCGCCACCCCGACCGAGGCGCCCGAGCCGGTGCCCCTGGCGGAAACCCAGGCTGTGGGCAGCGAAAACCTGGAGCCGATCAACACCGAGGAGGAATACAACTGGGACGAACTGCTCGACAACACCGACGACCTCTACGGGTACAAGGCCCGCGTAGACCAGCGGGACGAGGAGGAGGACCGCCGCGAGATGCCCATGCCCGCCCGGGTGAGCATGACCGAACACCTGATGGACCAGTTGCTGTTCCTCGACCTGGACGACACCGCCCACCTCATCGCCGAGCAGATCATCGGCTCCATCGACGAGGACGGCTACCTCCGCCGCCCCCTCGAATCCATCGTCGACGACCTGGCCTTCAACTATGGCATCCTCATCGACGAACGGGCCGTCGAGCAGGTGCTGCTGCGCATCCAGCGGCTCGACCCCGTTGGCGTGGGCGCGCGCGACCTGAAGGAATGCCTCGTCGTGCAACTCGACGTGATGCCCGAACACACGCCGGGCCGGGAGGTAGCCCTGCGGATGCTGCACGAGGCGTACAAGGCGTTCACGATGAAGCACTTCGACGCTATCGTGAAAAAACTCAACGTCTCGAACGAAGACCTCAAGTCCGCCTACGACCTCGTCCAGCGCCTCAACCCCAAGCCGGGGGAAGGCGAGTTCATCGCCGCGCAGAACTACATCACCCCCGACTTCACCGTCCGATTCGAGAACGACGAGTTCCTCATCTCGCTCAACAGCGGCAACACCCCCCAGCTCCGCATCTCCCGCCCCTACCGCCAGATGCTCCAGCAGATGTCTGCCGAGCAGAAACGCGGCGGCAGACCCCGCAACGGCATCGATGCCGAAACCCGGACGTTCCTCAAGAACAAGCTTGAATCCGCCCGCTGGTTTATTAACTCCATCAACCAGCGACGCCACACCATGATGAAGGTCATGGAAGCCATCGTCTCGCTCCAGGAGGAGTTCTTCAAGTTCGGCGAGGGCAACCTGCGGCCCATGATCCTCAAGGACATCGCCGAGAAAATCCGCATGGACATCTCGACCATCAGCCGGGTGGTCAATGGCAAGTATGTACAAACGGATTTTGGGGTCTACGAACTGAAGTATTTCTTCTCCGAGGGCCTCACCACCGATAGCGGCGAGGAAGTCTCGAACAAGGAGGTGAAGGCGCTCATCGACCGGATCATCGGAGGGGAAGACAAGAAGAAGCCGCTCTCAGACCAGCGCATCGCCAAGATGCTGGAAAAGGAAGGGTTCAACATCGCCCGGCGGACCGTCACCAAGTACCGCGAACAGCTTGGCATCCCGGTTGCCCGCCTCCGCAAGCAGATCGTGCTGTAAGCGCCCCTCCGCAAATCATGAGGCTCCGGCATGGCCCGCAACGTTCCTCCTAAAGCACAAACGTCTGGAGCACCGCCCACGGTTCATGGCGAAGCTGTTCGATGAGGTAGAGGGTAGAAAAGGTGATCGAGAAGCCCTCGGGCCACGCTGAAATGTTTTCTAGCTGGTTACCGGGCGCTTTCGGATTTCTGGGATGGGCCAGGGTGATGTGCGGTGGTTGCCGCCGGATGCCTGCCGTACCCAAGAGGCACACCCGTAGCCGGTGGAAGTCGCCCTCGCCCGCAAGGCAGTTCAGCAGGATGCCGTGGCCGCTGAACCGCTCCGGAGGCCCGAACTGAAGTGTGATCGGTCCGATCTGTGCCTGCCCCAGGCGGTTTTGAACCACCGATTCGGGCAGATCGGCAATCTCATCCTCACGGCACACGGTTACGTGCGCGGGGATCAGACGGTGCTGTACCGGGTCGAGGAGCTGCCGGGCTGCCTCCAGCGAGGCTGCAACGGGCGCAGGCACGTACAGGCTCAGTTGTCTGCGGATTTCCATCGAACATGGCGCACGATAGTGGCACCGGTTTCGTCAAAAATAT
Source organism: uncultured Rhodothermaceae bacterium (assembly GCA_964561865.1). Classification (GTDB taxonomy): domain Bacteria; phylum Bacteroidota; class Rhodothermia; order Rhodothermales; family CAZLRO01; genus CAZLRO01. The sequence goes on from CAZLRO010000011.1 coordinate 14,273, forward strand.
AGTCAAAATGACTATATTATCGTCATTTTGACTATATTTCCAAGGCTGCACCCACAGGAACGCCCCGGCAGGGCTGGGCCAACCGGGGCGCTTGCCAACTTTGTTGTATCTGTGTTGTACCAATCTCTTCAGAACGTCATGGATACCAATGGTTTATACTCTTCAAAATGTGGGCCTGACGGGATTCGAACCTGTGACCTCTCGCGTGTGAGGCGAGCGCTCTAAACCGCTGAGCTACAGGCCCCTGCATATAACGGGAGGTGCATCTTACTAACACCCGCCCCTGAAAGTCAACGACACCTGTAGCATCTTGGACGTTATTTCATGGCTCAGGCGGGCAGGATATCCCGCATCCAGGCGAGCGTGCCCGGCTGCTCCGGGTCATAGCGCAGGATGCGGACGTGTTGGGCGAAGTCCGGGTTGTCTTCATGACGGTTGACCAGCATGTGCAGGACGAGGGTGAAACGTTCCAGTTCCTGCTGCTCGATCTCCCGCCATTCAGGGGCTTCGGACCGCACGTTGGGGTAGCGCATGCGCCGGTTCACCGCATCTTCCATGACACGGATGGTTGTTGGCAGATCAACCAGGGCCAGCGTTTCGCCTTCCGGGCGTGCCCAGCAGGTGTAGCTGCGTCCATCGCCTTCCACCAATGCGGAGGGCAGGTAGCCCCGGAAGCGGTCGGCGTAGTTGTGCTTGGCGAGGCTGATGCGTCCGGGAATGATCACATGCAGCGCCACATTACGCCGGGCGGCATCGGACAGCACCGCGGTGTCTTCCAACTGGCCGGGGCGGGGAACCTCCAGTGGGGCCACGCCGATGTCGTAGAGGTACTGCCCGCCCTTGCGCCGGATGATGGCCTCGACGACCGGCTTCACAAAGTTCTGGTAGTACCCGTGTGCAATGGCGAAGGCTGGGGAGATGTAGGTGATGGGTGCCCGGAAGAAGTCGATCACCGGGTTCTCGAAGTTGGAGAAGTCCGAGAGGTTGCGGTGGGCCGTTTCGATGGTCTCGCGCAGGGTATCGCGTGCCTCTCCATACCGCCGCTTGTTCAGGTTGATCATGAACACCCGGTAGGCCCGGAGGTCGAACTGGATGGTTTGGGTCTGGTCGTCTTCCAGGACGGCGATGCAGGCCCGCCCCAGGGCATGGCAGAGGCCCAGCTCGTAGAAGACGTTGGGGTTGCTGTCGGTCAGGTCTGCCACCACCAGGTCGGCCCGGTCGATGTGGTAGATCACATCATTCATGATGTGGTTGCCCCCGAGGTCCCAGGGGGTGCGGACGATATAGCGGATCTGGTCCCGTCGTTCGATCTCGTCCAGCAGGGGCTGGATGACCTCTTTCGCCAGCCGCCGCAGCCGGGTGTTTTCCCGCTGTGCTCCATCCTTCATAGGGCCGATGATGAAGCAGGAACGCGGCTTGTCGGGGTACAGCATCGGTGTTCGGGGTTAGGGGCACCACCCTTCTCTGCCGCCTATCGTTGCCCCCTCTCTGCCTGGAAGCGCCTGTGTGGGTACCCTGTCAGGGCTGTCGGCCAGACCGGGCGAGGGCATACCCGGTTTGCAGGCTGTCGAAGTGCGGCTTGGTGGAACGCAGGGTACCGGCAAGTTGCAGGCGTGGTGCGGCCGATGCCGGTCCATAGAGGGGCAGCGTAGTGCGGGTCAGTGCAGCGGTCTGCCAGGGAGAGGCCGGAACATCGGGGAGGGTGACGGGAGTGGTCAGAAGGGGTGGGACGGGTGGGGGCGGGGCCTCGGCCAGGCGCTGTTCCTGCTCCAGCACCAGGGTCACCCCGGCCAGCATCCCGACGAGCACCAGCACCATCATCGCCGAGGTCCAGTGGGTGAGGCGGCTGAGCTGGGCCACGGTGGGGGCCAGCATGGGCATCTGCGACCGCATCACCTCGCAGGCCACACGCCGGCGGAGGCGGTCCTGAAAGCCTTGCGGGGCCAGTTGGTGCTGGCTGCAGAGCAACTGCCGCGTCTGGCACAGACACCGGACCTGCTCGGCCAGCCGCGGGTTCATGCGGAGGTACTCCTCGAAGACCTCCCGGACCGTGGGGTCCATCGTGCCATCGACGTACTCGCAGAGGAACTCGTCCAGGAATGAATCCGCGTCGTCGTCTTCTGAATGGTATCCTTCACACATAGGCTGCCGGGATAGAGGGCTGATACCGTAGTTTCTACCTGATTTCGGGGATGCCTTTTCGCCCGTATACTTCCGTTGTGCGCTCAGGTTCTCATGGGATGCAGGATGAAGCCTCCCGATCCTGATATCGACTCCGAATTCAAAAACATAAGGGGTCGGTGGACCTACGCCACCGACCCCTTGCCCAGCCTGTCCAGGCCGTTTTACTCTTCTGGCGGGGTATAGACTTCCCCGAGGAGCGACTGCAACTTTGTGCGGCCCCGGTTGATGCGGCTCTTGACCGTCCCCATCGGCAGGCCCGTGATCTCGGCGATCTCCTCGTAGGCCAGCTGCTGGACGTCGCGCAGCACCACCACTTCGCGGAACTCCTCGGAAATCTGCTTGAGGGCTTCCTGGATGTAGCGGTCCTGGATGGTGCTCTCGGTGTGCTTGTCCGGCGAGAAGGTTTCGTCGGGGATTTCGACCTCATACTCCTCGTCGTCGCGGTTGACGGACTGGAGCGAGTAGAGGCGGCGGCGTTTGCGCTTGCGGTACTCCGAGCGGGCCAGGTTCCCCGCGATGGTATAGAGCCAGGTGGAGTACTTGGCGATGCGGCGGTAGGAATGGCGGTTACGGTAGACCCGCAGGAAGGTCTCCTGCAAGAGGTCTTCGCACTCCTTCATGTCCCCCAGGAACCGATAGATATAGTTGGTCAGCGGGTCCTTGTACCGGCTGACGAGGATATCAAACGCCTCGACGACCCCGGCCTGGAACTGCGACATGAGGTCCTCGTCGCTCATTTGCTGGAGGGCCTCATACTGCTTGTTGCTGGCCTGGAGTCCCGCTGCGTGGCCGTGCGGGTTCTTGATGAGTAAGGTGGTCTTCTTAAGCATTACGGGCTTAATCGGGTTCATGGTGGTTACCCGTGTATGTTCAGGCGCCGGGTAGGGTGTGCCGGGCCGGGGCGGCGCAACAGCCCTCAGGCCCTGGCGGGGTAAGCAACCCCGGCGGCGGGTGTCCGCAAGGCCATCATCCGCCGGAGCATCAGGTCGAGGATGAGCGGGTCGCTACGGCGACTGCCCCCCTTGAGTTCATAGTCTGCCGCCAGCAAGGCCGCAAACGCTTGTTCGAGCGCAGGTGGACCGAAGCGACGCAACCCCTGGAGGTATTCCTGCAGGAAGTAGGGCGACACCCCGGCGTATTCGGCCATCTCCCGTTCCGGCAGGTGCCGGGACTGGCAGGCAGCCAGCTTCCACAGCTTGGTGAAGTAGGATGTCAGCACCGACACCACCATCAGGCTTTCGCTCCTGGAGTTAGCAGCATGCTGCAACATCCGTTCCGTTATGCGGAGTGCATCCGCCTGGCGGCCTTCTCCGATTGCTTTTTGCAACTCAAACACGTTGATTTCGCGGGTCTGGCCGCTGGCCTTGAGCACATCCTCGGCCCGCAGCGTAGTGCGCTCTCCCACATAGGCCATCAACTTGTCGATCTCGGTAGCAGCGGCTTGCAAGCTGGTGCCCACATAATCGGCCAGCATCTGTACGGCATCGGCTTCAATGCGGTACCCCTGTTGCTGGACGCGCCGCTGGATCCAGCCGGGCCGTTGCTTCTCCGTCAACGGCTTGCACTCGGTCCAGACCGCCTTCTCACGCAAGGCCCGATACGGATGGGCCGTCCCGTTGGGCTTGCCTGCGGCGATCAGCAACACGACCGCCTGGGGATTCGGGCGCTCCGCATATTCCTTGAAACGGATGTTTTCCTTCAGTTTGTCAAAGTCCCGTACCACCACCACCCGGCGCGGGGCCATCAGCGGATAGCTCGCACAGAGGGCCAGCACCTGGCGGGCATCCGTCTCGGCCCCATACACCAGGTCGAGGTTGAAGTCGCGCTCGTGTGGCTCCAGCGCGTGCTCCAGCAACAGCGCCTGCAACGTATCCATCAGGAACCGCTCTTCTCCGTACAGAAAATACAGCGGCCTGAAGTTGCGATGGCGGAACGCCGTCTCCAGTTGTTCGTATGACACCCCTGTCTGGGCCATTCCGTTGGTTGCACCGGGTTACAGCTGTTGGTCGCTCTCCGACCTTGCTGGTATACGGCAAGGTCGGGATTAAAAGTGGCAAAGGTATGTCATTTCTCCGTAGAATCCTCACGAATTAAGCGCGAAGGGGCTGTTTTTCGTTGCCAAATGCTTCTCCTTGCTGGCAACACCCTCATGGGTTCTCTGGTGGTCAGAATGTTACACCGCGCAGGTGGGCAACGGTCAGGTTGGCAGGGCCGTCGGACGCGCTGACAGGTGGCTCTCGTGCAGGCGAGAGGCCACTTCCCGCAGCAGGTCGGCTTCCTGCTGGATGAGGGCATGGCAGAGGGTGTACAAGTCCTGGGCGCCCCCTGCTGCTGTGAACACGCCGCGGGTCCATGCCTCCGGGGGCAGGGCCTGTAGCTGCGCCACGAGGCGCGTCCGGGTCTGTTGTAGCCGTTCGAGGATGTGCGGAAACGGGTAGGTGTTCCAGGGTTCTGCCGCCACCAGGGTTGCCCCGTCTGCCAGTGCCCCGGTGAAATCGGCGGGGCGCTGCAGCGGCTCAAGCAGGGCCGCGCACACCTGGGCATCCCGTGCGGCGATCAGCCCATAGAGTTCCTTGACCGTGTACGCCTCCTCGAGCGGCCGTCCTTCCAGCAGCCAGTCCGGCAGCCGTTCTGCCCACAGCGAGAGTGCTGACACTTCCTCGACCAGCCAGGCCAGCTGGGTCTGCACGGCCTGCCGGTGCGCAGCCGCCTGTTCGGGATCGGAAAGGTACGGAGGTGGGGCAGACACAGGGCCGGGTAAATCAATGGGCAGGGGTCGCCATTTCCGCCTTGAGCGCGTCCAGGAAGGCAGCGTCGCGCAGGCTGTGGATGTTGTTCTGGCGGCGGTAGTCCCAGGCTGCTCCCGCTTGCGGGTTACGCTGGCGCTGGAGCCAGTCCAGCCGGTCGGTGAGGCGCTCGGCGGGCACGAGCAGGTGCGCCAGGCCGAAGATGGCCTCCTCGCGGCTCTGGAACGTCAGGTCGTATTCCTTCGACATGACAATCGCTTCTTCGGGGCACACCTCCTCGCAGAACCCGCAGTAGATGCAGCGCAGCATGTTGATCTCGAACCAGGCGGGTTCGCGCTCCTTCGGCCCGTCCATCGCCTGGGACTGCATGGAGATCGCCATCGGCGGGCACGCCCGGGCACACAGGTTGCACGAGACGCAGCGTGGCTTGCCGTGCTCCTCGACCAGCACCGGACGCCCCCGGTAGCCGTCGGGCGGGTACCACTGCTCTTCCGGGTACTGGAAGGTGTACATCGGCTCCTTCACCATCTTGCGGAAGGAGTAGCCGAGGCCCTTGAACACCTCCGGCAGGTACATCCGCTCCCAGAGGTTCAGCTTGCGCTCGTTCGCTTTGCGGGTGTTGACAGGGGTTCCGGGCATACGTCACACAGCCATCTTCAGATGAAACGGTATCGGGCAGAAGATACAACCGCCGGACGGGGGTTCGACAGGGCCAACGGCGAGGAAATGCGGCAGGCCGAGGTGCTACAAAGGCCGCAACCGGTCAGTCCGCGCCGGGACGGCTCCACCGCTCCACACACCAGGAGAGGGTGGTCCGCTGCCCCTGGCGGTACCAGCCCTGATCCCTGAGCAGGGCGGCCATCGCTGCCGGGGGGTGGACGAACGTGCGAAACGGGTCGCGCCGGAGCTGGCGGAGCCGGTTCTCGAGCCACACCGCCATACGAACATACCACCGTTCCCTGGGGAAGCTCAGCGCCAGGACCCGCCTGGCACTGGCGGCGGCGTGCTGCAAGAGGGTAGTGACATCCGGATAGCAGCAGACGACACGGTCCAGGGTCACCAGGTCGGCGGCGGGCGGTGGGGTGATCTCGGTGAAGTTGCCCGCGATGGGCTGGAACCGGGCCGTCCCTGCGGATTGGCCCATCAGGGCGGTGGCTTCGGCAAGGTATGCCGGGGATGCCTCGACGAGGATGACCTCCCGGAGGCCTACCGGCTGCAACTCCAGGCCGAGGACGCCGATCCCGCCGCCGACATCGAGCAATGTATCGCCCGGACGGGTGACCGGGCGAAGCTCCTGGAGCAACAGGGCCGTCGTGGGGTTCGGGCCGGTGCGCTCGTATCGCGCCCGGTCCTGACGGGCACGTTGCCGGTCGAAGTGGGTTGCGGCGGCTGCACAGTGGCTTGAACAGGCCATTGCTTGGTCCTCTTTTACCTGTCTGCCCCTCCCTCACGACTTGGCCTTGAAGGAGAGGGTGAGCGGGACGCCTCGGAAGCCAAAGGCGGCGCGTAGCTGGTTTTCGAGGTAGCGGCGGTACGGCTCCTTGATGCCGTCCGGATGGTTGCAGAAGAAGGCGAACACGGGCGGTTTCTCGCGCACCTGCGTTACGTACTTGATCTTGATGTGTTGCCCCCGATAGACCGGCGGGGTATAGCGGAGCAGGGCCTCCTGCATCACCCCGTTCAGGGTCGCCGTCGGGATGCGACGCTGGCGCTCCCGCGCCACCTCCAGCGCCGTGTCCAGCAGCTTGAACACCCGCTGTTTCGTCAGGGCCGAGATGGTGAGGAGGGGGATATAGTCGAGGGTGCCGAGGCGTTCGCGCATCTGCCGTTCGAGGTCGCGGGCGGTGTTGGTCTGTTTCTCGACCAGGTCCCACTTGTTCAGGGCGAGGACCAGCCCTTTGTGGAGGCTTTCGGCCTTGCGGAGCACGTGCAGGTCCTGGGCCTCCAGCCCGCGGGTGGCATCGAGCAGCAGCACCGCCACGTCGCATTCCTCCAGGGCACGTTCGGTCCGCAGCAGCGCATAGAACTCCACGTTCTCCTGCACCTTTGCTTTCTTCCGCAGCCCGGCGGTATCCACGAGCACGATCTCCTCGCCATGGTACGTCATTGCCGCGTCCACGGCGTCGCGGGTGGTGCCGCTGACCTCGGTGACGATGGAGCGGTTATGGCCCAGGAGGGCATTGCTGAGCGAGGACTTGCCCACGTTGGGCCTGCCCACAAAGGCAATGCGGGTGCGGGTGTCCTCCGCTGCCGTGTCCACTGCGGGCGGCAGGGCAGCCACGAGGGCATCAAGCAAGTCGCCCGTGCCCATCCCGTTAACGGAACTGACGGGAAACACCTCCGGCAACCCCAGTTGGTAGAATACGCTCGCCTCCCAGCGCCGCTGCTCGTTGTCCGCCTTGTTGGCCATCACCAGCACGGGCTTCTTCGCTTTCCGGAGCAGGTCTGCCAGTTGCATGTCGAGGTCGGTGATGCCGGTGGTCACATCCACCACGATGACGATCACGTCCGCCTCATCGAGGGCAATCAGCACCTGCTCCCGGATAGCCGCCTCGAAGCGGTCGTCCGAGTGGGCCACGAAGCCGCCGGTATCGACGAGCGAGAACGTGCGCCCGTTCCACTCGGCGGTGTCGTACACCCGGTCGCGCGTGATGCCGGGGTCGTCCAGCACGATGGACCGCCGCGACTCGGTCAGCCGGTTGAACAGCGTGGACTTGCCGACATTGGGTCGGCCAACAATCGCAACAAGGGCCATGAAGGTGTGAACATACGTGGGGCGAGGGTGAACGAGGGTGGCAAGGAAGATAGGGGTTCTGGCCCAAAGGCAGTACCCGCTCCTCCCAATCGCCAACCTGCCGTTTCAGTCCACCGTTCCTCCCCGTGCCTCCACTTCCTGTGCCCAGGCAAGTGGCTCGCGGAGGGTGGCATAGCCGAGCCGGGTGGCGGCAGTGGACCAGGGAAACCAGGCGACGGCTTCGATGCCTTCTCCGGCCTGCGGGACAAACCGGGTGGCGGTGGTCTCCATCCGGTACCACCACGTCGTTTTCACCCAGTAAAAGCCCCGTTCGGGATAGGCATGCCGGGTGATGCCCAGCCGGTGGGTGAGGCGCAGCGACTTCCTCGGAATCCCCAGTTCTTCCTTGACTTCGCGGAGGGCACAGGCCTCCAGGGTCTCGCCCGCATCCTGCTTCCCCTTGGGCAGATCCCATACGCCCCGTCGAAAGATCAGCAGGACCTCCAGCTCAGCAGCACCGGGTCGGACCAGCACCCCGACTGCTGCCGAAACGGGAAGCAATGGAAGGTACGGGTCGAGGTTCCGGCACAACGACGCGGAAAGCGGGACGACCACATCGGGTTCAGATGCCGCGCTGCCCACCTCTGGGGCAGTGCCTACCTCCACCAGCAACACCGGGGCGCAGCCAGTGGCCGCTGCCGCCTCGTACCTCGTCCAGCACCGCACACCTGGCAAGGTATGGCCCTGCCGGAGTCGTTCCCGTTCGTCCGGGGTTGGACAGCAGAACAGCAACATGTAACCCTGGCCGTCAGGAGTGCTTGCGTTTGATCTCGCAGCCCAGCGACCGCGTGACGGGGGTGGAGATAGCCTGGCCCTGGGCGAGCGCCGCCATGGCATTGAGCAGGTAGGGTTGTTGCACCTGGTTGATGTTGCGGGCGTTGTCGTCGATGGCGCCGGTATAGACGAGCAAGAGGTTCTGGTCGAAAAGGAACACTTCGGGGGTGCGGGTGGCCCCGAAGGCATCGGCGAGGCGGGAATCCCGGTCGAGGGCATAGGGGAAGGTGTAGCCCCGGTCGGTGGCCCGGCGTTTCATGTCGTCCATCGAATCACCCTGGCTCCGGTAGGCTTCGTTGGCGTTGAGGGCAATCATGCCGATGCCCAGCTCCTTTGCCCGCGCCGACAGGGTGTTGAAACGGTTCTCCCAGGCCGCCACCCACGGACAGGTGTTGCAGGTGAACATCACCAGCAGGCCGTTGGGGCCTTTTGCCTGTGCAAGGGTGAGGGTTTTGCCGGAAATGTCCAATAGGGGCTGGTCGGCGAGTGGGGCCTTGCTGCCAATACGCAGCGTATCGACCGGGGCAAACCCGGCCAGGATCAGGATGACCAGCAAGAGCAGAACGCGGCGGTTCATGGCAGCACCGGTGGGTTGTTAGCCATAAGCTGCTAGCTTTTGACTATTTTGTACTTGGGGCTTTGGAAAATCCACAATCCACAATTTTCCCTTCCTCCCCCGCTTATAAGTTAATATGCCTGGCGGGTTTCTTCGGCTCACAACATCCCTTGCCAGGGGAGTCTTTCCAGCAGCACCTGTGCCCCGGCGGGCGGGTTCTCCAGGTCTTCCGGCAGGTGTACGAGGCAGTTGGCCCGGACCATCGACGAGTAGAGGTTCGAGGCCTGCGGTCCGGTGTCCTGCACCCACCACGACCCGTCTGCCTCGACCCGTGCCACCCCGCGGGTGAAGTAGTGCAACCCCCGCACCTTGGGGGTGGCGGCAGAGAGACGGGCAGGATAGCGCTGGGGCAGCACCGGATGCCGCCCCAGCATTACGGCCAGGGCAGGCCGAACGTACTGCTCGAAGCACACGGCGGACGAGACCGGGTTGCCAGGCAAGCCAAAGACGGGCTTTCCGTCGAGCATCCCGAAGGCGAGAGGCTTGCCAGGCCGCTGTCGCACCTGCCAGAACCGCCATCGGAGGCCCCGGTCCTCGAGCACGGCCCGGACGAGGTCGTGCGTCCCCATCGACACCCCGCCCGAAAACACCAGCACCTCGGCTTCGAGGGCGCGGGTCAACGCAGCCTCCAGGCTGGCACGGTCGTCGCGGGCCAGCAGCGGCGGCAGGGCAAGGCCCCCGGCCTGGTGGGCCTGTGCCGCCAGCGCCGGGCCGTTGGCATTGCGCAGTTGCCCCGGCCCCGGCGTGGCCGACACGTCCACCAGCTCATCTCCAGTTGCCACTACGGCCACACGGGGGGCGTGCCGGACCTCTACGCGGGCATATCCCAGCGTGGCGAGCATCCCCACCACGGGCGGCGTCACCACCGTGCCGGAGGGCAGCACTACTTCGCCCACCCGCACATCCTGCCCGGCAGGGCGGACGTTCAGCCCCGGCGCGGCAACGCGCAGGATGCGTACTACCTCCGCCGACACTGCCTCCGTCCATTCAACCGGGACGACCGCATCTGCGCCCGTGGGAAACGGGGCACCGGTCATGATCCGGCTACAGGTCTGCGGCACTATGGTCTTTTCTGGAAGCTGCCCGGCTGGAATCTCCTCGATGATTCGAAGGGTACACGGCAGGTGCGCCAGGTCCGCCGACCGTACGGCGAAGCCGTCCATCGAGGCGTTGGGGAACGGGGGAATCTCTTCCCGGCTGATGACAGGCGCCGCCAGTGTCCGGCCCAGCGCCTCTGCCAGCGACACCTGCTCCACAGCCAGGGTTGGAACGGCTTCCAGTACCGCCGCCTGTGCTTCTTCAAACGAAATCAGCGTGCGCATATCAGCATCGTTTCTTTACAGCCAAGTGCCAGCCGTCATGTTATTTTCTGGCCGTATTCCGCCCTGCCCACCAGCCCTGCCGCCCCATGATCCGCCTCGACGACCAGTCTGCCCGCCGCTTCCTCGACGAGGGGGCACTCGAACAACTCCAGCCCCGCCTCCAGGCAGCCCATGAAACTGTGTTGCAAAAAAGCGGGGCAGGCCGCGCGTTCCTGGGCTGGCGCGACCTCCTGCTGAACCCCAACGACGCCCTGCTCGAAGACCTGGAAGCTACTGCCCATGAGATTCGGGAAAGGGCCGACGTGTTCCTGTGCATCGGCATCGGCGGTTCCTACCTGGGGGCGAAGGCCCTAATCGATGCGCTCACTCCCTATTTCCGCCTACCGGCCTCAGACGATCTCTTCTCCCAGGGCCGTACCCCGGAGGTGGTCTTCGCCGGGCACCACATGAGTGGGGCCTACCTGCGCGACCTGATGGCCTACCTGGACGGCAAGTCGGTCTATGTGAACGTGATCTCCAAAAGCGGCACAACGCTCGAACCAGCCCTCGCCTTCCGGTTCATCCGCACCTGGCTGGAACACCGCTTCCCCGATGCCAGCCGCCGAATCATCGTCACCACCGACCCGATGGAGGGGGCGTTGAACCAGTTGCGGCAGCAGCACGGGTACCGGAAATACGAGATCCCGCCAGACGTTGGCGGGCGCTTTTCGGCCTTGACCCCGGTGGGACTCCTCCCGATGGCCGTCGCCGGGATCGACATCCGCTCCCTCTTCTACGGCTCCGTCGCTGCGTGCCGGGCCATGCCCGCAGCGGCCCCGGAACATCCGGCCCTGCGGTATGCCGCCCTGCGCCACCTGCTCCTGCACCAGGGATACCCAGTGGAGGTGCTGGCTGTGTTCGAACCCCGCCTGTACAGCCTGGGTGGGTGGTGGCAGCAACTCTTCGGTGAAAGCGAAGGCAAGGAACACCGGGGCATCTTCCCCGTCGCAGTCCAGTACTCCACCGACCTGCATTCGCTCGGCCAGTACGTCCAGGAAGGCCAGCGCATCCTCATGGAGACGTTCCTCATGGCCGAACAGGACGCGGGTGAGGTGCCCGTACCCGACACCGGCCACGACCCGGACGGGCTGGACTATCTCGCCGGACAGACGATGCGCCACATCAACCGGCAGGCCTACGAAGGCACGGCCAAAGCCCATACCGAGGGCGGCGTGCCCAACATGACCTTTTGGCTGGACCAGATCGACGCCGCCACACTCGGCGAGCTGCTCTACTGCTTCGAACACGCCGTGGCCGTCGGAGGCTACCTCCTCGGGGTCAACCCCTTCAACCAGCCGGGCGTGGAGGCCTACAAGAAAGAGATGTTCCACCTGCTGGGCCGCCCCTGAACACGCTAGGAAACTATTATTATAGTCAATTTGACTATATTTTTTCAACAACCTCCATGCGCCCTGTCCTATCCCCTTTTCGTGCCTTTCAGGAGGTTTTCCACGCTGTGGAAACGGCGTGGAAAAGCAGGGGGTAGCTTCTGGATAACCCCTCTTCCTCCACGCCGCTGTGAACAACCGTGTATAAACCAGGGCTTTTTAGCTGCTCCCTGGCGACCTTGTCCACAGCCGTGTGGCTGTTAACAAATTGTAAGCACCTGTCGCCTTTTGGCTGTGGATGGGCGTGGAAACGTGGATATCTGGTTCTTGTACTGGGCTAACCTCTGCTTTTCATGACCGCTGGAAAACGTCCTCTCGTGAACAACTATGGGGATGAACCCTGTTTTTTGTTCACAGCGCTGCCTTGCCGTGTTAACAGTTTGCTCATCCACATTTCCACGCCCTCTACTACTACAACTACAATCTTCTTGAAAGAAGATAGCGTATTGTAATACCCTGTTGAGAACGTGGAAAACCCCACCATGAGGCTGTCGGGAAAGGTGATACAGGCTGGTGTACCAATCGTCCGGGGTGATGCTCCTTAAATATTCCTTATAAAGAATAAAAACCCTGGTTCATCTGAAATCGCCGTTTATGGGGCAGGGTTGTAGGACTGTATGCGGCATTGTACCTTATCGGCCATCCCCGGAACCCTCTGTGAGTGGTGGTTATGATCAAGCGAATCCTTGTAGCCCTGGACCCGGGTGTTGATACCCAGGTAGCAACCCGATACGGCATCGACCTGGCCCGTTCACACGACGCCGAGGTGACGGGGCTGACGGTAGTGGACCTGAAGAGCATTGGGAAGCAGGCCCAGGGAGGAGGCATCGGTAGCCTGTATTTTGCTGAACAGGTAGAGGCGCGGCTCACCGCCGAGGCCCGCACGAAGGCGGAGGAGTTGAAGGCTGCCTTCTCCGCGTCCACCCGTGCTGCTGGGGTTCAGGCACGTGTCCTGATGCTTGAGGGAGCGCCTGTCGATGAGATCGCCGGGGTGATGAACGCTTACGACCTCCTCGTGGTGGGCAAGCATCCCCATTTCTTCTACAGCCATCCGGAAGAACTGCCCCGGACGCTGGTCGAGGTTGCGCGCCGTACCATCGGTCCCGTGCTGGTGGCAGGAGACGTTTACCGCCCGGTGGAGCGGGTGCTGGTGGCCTACGACGGGAGCCTCCATGCCGGGCGTGCCCTGCACTCCTACGCCCACCTGCAGCCGTTCGGGCGCGTCCTGCCGACAACGGTGCTGCACGTGTACGAGGACGCGCATGATGAACCAGACTCGGCGGCGCTGGTACAGCAGGCCCTGGCCTACCTGCGGGCACATGGCCTTGAGGCACAGCCAGCCAGTGTACAGGGAGAACATCCGGCAACACAAATCCTGGACTATGTACGGCAGCGCCAGATAGACCTGCTGGTCATGGGTGCCCACGGAGTCTCCCGCATCGAACAGCTACTGACCGGCTCTGTGACGCAGGAGTTGCTTGAGCAGGCGCCCACCCTTCTCTTC
>CAZLRO010000012.1:0-6661 GCA_964561865.1 uncultured Rhodothermaceae bacterium
CAGGCCGTGCGCCTCGTTCTGAACCAGCCGGTCGATCCTGTGGTGGCGGCGCGGTTCATCGAGCTGCGCCCGACCGATCCTGCCGGTGCCCCCGTGCGCTTGACGGCCACCGCTGCGGGCGACACACTGGTGCTGCGTCCGACACAGGCGCTGCGGGCGGGCACGGCATTCGCCCTGACACTCCAGCCCGGCCTGCCCGGTCGCGGTGGGCCGCTCGGCTTGCAGGAGGCCGTTGCCGTGCGCTTCCGCACGTTCGGGCCGCTGGCCTTCACCGCTGTTGAACAACCCCGGTCGTGGTGGGAAGAGGAGCGGAAGACCAGTGGCTTCGACCCGGAGCGCAGCCTCACACTCACCTTCAGCACCCCTGTCCGCTTCGGTGACCTGCGGCGTGCCCTCACGTTCAGCCCCGCCGTCGCCTGGCCTGCGGGCATCGGGGCACAGGACGACCAGGTGGGCGAGGTCCACACCCTCTCGCTGCCACTGGCCCCGGAGACGCGCTACACCGCCACCGTCCGCGCCCTCCGCGACGTGTTCGGGCAGGCGCTGGCCGAGGGCACGCAGTCCTTCGCCACGCGGGCCTACACGCCGTCGGTACGGATGCCGGAGGGGCTGCTCGTCGTGGAGGCCAGCCAGCAACCGGTCTTGCCGGTACGCGCCGTCAACGTAGACGGTGTTCCCGTGAGTGTGCAGGCGCTGCACCCGGACCAGGTGGTGCCGCTGCTGCGGGCCTACGACCTGAACCACTATTATGGCCCGCTTGATGAAGGTGCGGTCGAACCGACGCCCCTCGCCCCGAACCGGACGTTCCGCCTGGGCCTGCAACGCAACGTTCCGGGTGTCGCGCCGTTGCGGCTGGACTCGCTGCTGACGGGTGGCACCGGCCTCATCGCCGTGCGGATGCAAGGCCCCCGTGGGGCCGACGGCGAAGGCAACGCCGACTTCCGCGCCCTGGCGATGGTGACGCACCTGGGTGTGACGGCCAAGTTCAGCCCGCACCAGAACCTCGTGGTCGTCACCGAGCTGACCACCGCCCGGCCCGTCGCCGGGGCTGCCGTGACGCTCCGCGACGCCGACAACCGCGTCCGCTGGCGGGGCCGGACCGACACGCAGGGCCGCGCCACGTCGCCGGGCTGGGCGGCGCTCGGCCTGGCGCAGCCCTCGCCGTGGGAAGCCCCCGTCCAGTACGTCTTCGTCCAGCGCGGGCGCGACGTGGCCTTCACCGCCAGCGTCCACAACGACGGCCTCGAACCCTACCGCTTCGACCTGGACTACGCCTGGATGCCGGAGGCGAAGACCGCCGCAGGCAGCGTGTTCTCCGACCGAGGCCTCTACCGCGTGGGCGAGACCGTCCACCTGAAGGGCATCCTGCGGCAGCGCACCGACGGCGACTGGCAGGCCATCACCGACAGCGTGCGGGTGCTCATCGACAGCCCGCGCGAGCAGCGGGTCTTCGACCGTGTGTTCCGGCCCGGCGACCTCGGCACGTTCGACCTGTCGTGGGCCGTGCCGCCGAGCGCCGACCAGGGCGTCTACACCGTGCGCGTGGCCGCTGCCGCCGACACTGCTGCCGTCCGCCGTGCCCCGTGGGAGACGGGCGACCTCGCGCAGGGTACGTTCCGCGTGGAGGCGTTCCGCACCGCCACCTTCGCCGTCGAGGCCCGCACCAACGCCCCGGCCTACGTGGCGGGCGACTTCTTCGAGGGCACCGTCGGCGGGCGCTACCTCTTCGGCGCAGCCATGGGCGGGCAGCCCGTTCGCTACAGCCTCGACCGCCAGGCCGCCGACTTCACGCCCGAAGGCTTCGACGGCTGGCGCTTCAGCCCGTTCGCCTTCTACCAGGACGACGCGGGCGGCGACCTCTTTCTCACCCTCGCCCAGGCGGACACGGTGCTGGAGGCCGATGGACGGCTGGCCGTCCGCACCCAGTTGCCCGGCAATCCCCAGGGGGCCCCCACCGAGTTGACGTGGCAGGGCGTCGTCACCGACCCGGCGCGACAGGAGCTGGGCCACCGCCGCCGCGTGATGCTGCATCCGGGACTGTTCTACATCGGCCTCAAGCCCCGCACCACGTTCCTCGACCTGTCCCAGGGCCAGACGCTGGAGGTAGACGTCACCACCGTCGACCCCAACGGCCAGCCCGTCGGCGGCGCGGTGGTGGAGGTGGCGGTCGTCCGCGAGCAGTGGCACAGCGTGCGTGAGGTGGGCGTGGACGGGCGGCTCTCGTGGCGCAGCGACCGCACGGAGGAGGCCCTGGGCACCCAGCGCCTGCGCACCGGGCGGGGCCAGGCCCACCGCCTGCGGATCCCTGTGCAGGAGGGCGGCAGCTACCTCGTCCGGGCCACCGGGCGCGACGTGCGCGGCAACACCATCCGCTCAGAGACCTATTTCTACGCGACGGGCAGCGGCTATGTGGCCTGGGAGCGCAGCGACGACGACCGCCTCGACCTGGTCGCCGACCGCACAAACTACCGTCCGGGCGAGACGGCGCGGATCCTGGTGCCCTCGCCCTACGAGGAGGCCACAGCGCTCATCACCGTCGAGCGCGAAGGGGTGCTGTCGAGCCGCATCGAGACGCTGCGCGGCAGCGCACCGCAGATCGAAGTCCCGCTGACACAGGCCCACCTGCCCAACGTCTTCGTGAGCGTGGTGTTGCTGCACGGACGGGCCGCCCCGCCGACAGCCACGCAGGACCCCGGCGCCCCCGGCTTCAAGGTGGGCTATGTGAACCTGCGCGTCGACCCGGCCCAGCGGCACCTGCGCGTGAACGTCACGCCCGGCCAGGTGCAGTACCGCCCCGGCGAAGAGGTGACGGTAGACCTGCAACTGGTAGACGCACGCGGCAACGGGGTGGCGGGCGAGATCGCCTTCAGCGCAGCGGATGCGGGCGTACTCAACCTCCTCGGCTATGCCCTGCCCGACCCGTTCGACACGTTCTACGGCCCGCGTCCGCTGCAAGTGCTCACGAGCGAGACCCGCGCCCACCTCGTCCGCCAGCGCAGCTACGGGCAGAAGGAAGAAGACCGAGGCGGCGGCGGTGGTACGGCAGACGACCTGCTGCGCGACGACTTCCGGCCCTCGGCGCACTGGGCACCGGCCCTCCGCACCGACGGACGGGGACGGGCGCGCGTGACGTTCCGCCTCCCCGAAAGCCTCACCACGTTCCGCCTCATGGCGACGGGCCTCAGCCGCGACCACCGCTTCGGAGCCGGTGACGCAGCCGCTGGTGCTGCAAGCCGCCCTGCCGCGCTTTGCCCGTGTGGGAGACGCCTTCGAGGCAGGGGTGCTCGTCTCCAACCAGACCGGACGCGACGGCACGGTGTCGATAAGGGGCAGCGGCAACGGTGTCGAGAACACGGGCGAGGTCAACCAGCAGGTGTCGGTGGCGCAGGGTGAGACGAAAGAGGTGCGTTTCCGGTGGCATGCTACCCGCGCCGGGGCGGCCAAGGTCACATTCGAGGCCACCCTCGGCGAGCACCGCGACGGCCTGACGGTAACGATTCCTGTACATCCGCCCTCCATCAAGACCGTCGTCGCCACGCTCGGTTCCACCGAGGGCAACGCCCGCGAGGCCCTGGCCGTCCCCTCTGACCGACTGCCGGACGTGGGGCGCTTCGAGGCACGGCTCGCCAGCACGGCCCTCGTTGGCCTCGACGGCGCGGCCCGCTACCTGTTCGACTACCCGTA
This sequence comes from uncultured Rhodothermaceae bacterium, assembly GCA_964561865.1. GTDB lineage: Bacteria > Bacteroidota > Rhodothermia > Rhodothermales > CAZLRO01 > CAZLRO01. The sequence continues at coordinate 3,685 of CAZLRO010000012.1, forward strand.
TGGCTGCCTCGAACAGCGCACTTCGCGTATCCGCCCGCTGCTGCTCGCCACCCCGCTGCTGGAAGCATTCGACCTCGTGCCCCTCGGTGGCAGCCGCGTGCAGGTGGTGGACGAATGGCTCGCGGGCCTGAAAGACTACTGGACAGGCGACGGTTTCGCGCTCTGGCCGGGCACGCGCTGGACGAGTCCCTACGTGAGTGCCTATGTGTTGCTGGGGCTGGCCGAGGCGCGGGCGGCAGGCTTCACGCCGCCTTCCGCCCTCACGACGCAGGCCGTGGATGCCCTCGCCACTGACGTGCGCAACGCCGCCCGCAAGCCGGACTACTACAGCGCTGCCGTCTGGAGCGACACGCGGGCACTGATGCTCTTCGCCCTGGCCCGGCACGGACGGCTGCTCGAAGGCGAGGTGGCCGCCCTGGGCGACCAGTTGCTCAGGGATCCGACGGCCAGCACCGAGGCCCTGGCCTTCGTACTGCGCACCGTCGTCGCCGCCCGGCGCCCGGCGCTGGAACGCCTGCGGGCACCGCTGCTGGAACGGCTCCGCAACCAGGTACGCGTCGAGGCCACCACGGCCTACCTCGCCGCCCCCCCCACCGACGACTACCGCTGGATCTTCGCCAGCGACACCCGCGCCACTGCCTTCGGCCTGACGGCGCTCGTCGAGGCCGACGCTTCTGCCAGCACGCGACCCCTCGCCGAGCGCATGAGCCGCTATCTGCTCAACGCCCAGCGCGACGACCGCTGGGGTTCGACCCAGGACAACATCGCCGTCGTCGAAGCCTTCGCCACGTTCTTCGAGGCGTTCGAGGCGGCGGCGCCGGACTTCACGGCGCAACTGAAGCTGGGGGCGCAGGAGATCGTCAACCACGCCTTCCAGGGCCGCTCGTTCGACGTAGCCCAGGCCAACCTCCCGGTGGCCCGGCTGAACCTCGGCCAGACGCTGCCGGTGGACCTGACGAAGACGGGCACGGGCACACTCTACTACGCGCTGATGCTGGAGACGTACAGCGCCCGTCCGCAGCCCGCCCGCAGCCAGGGCCTCGCCCTCAGCCGCACCGTGCAGCGGCTCGACCACAGCGGACGGCCCCTCGGCACAGCCACCAGCGGCCCCCTCGCCCTCACCGCCGGTGACCTCGTCCGCGTGACGCTGCGCGTTCACACGCCCGCCGACCGGCACTACGTGGTGATCGACGATGCCCTCCCGGCAGGGCTGGAGGCACTCAACGCCGCCTTCGAGACCACCGACCCGCGCCTCGTGCAGGATGCCGGGCAGGACCGCTGGTGGGGGTCGTTCAACCATGTGGAACTGCGCGACGACCGCGTGCTGCTCTTCGCCGACTACCTCGGACGCGGCGAGCACACCTACACCTACCTCGCCCGCGCCACCACCCCCGGCACCTTCGCCCATCCGCCTGCCTACGGCGAACAGATGTACCTGCCGGAGGTCAACGGCCGCACCGCCACCGGCACGCTCACCGTCACGCTCCCCAAATAGCGCCCTCTGCGTAATCCCTCTGCGCCCTTTGCGGTTAAAAATCTTAAACGCAGAGGACGCAAAGGTGAACCGCAAAGGACACCAGGGGAGGTGGCCTACTGGTTCGGGCGGCTGCGCATGAAGGCGGTCACCTCGGTGCGGAAGGCCCGCAGTTCCGCCAGTTCCGTCTCCATCTCGGCGGCATTGCGCACGGACTTTTCCAGTGTCCCCAGCCGGTCTTCGAGCGTGGCGATCTCGGTGTCGCGCTGCGAAATCACGGTCTGCAACCGTTCCTGCAACGCGGCGATCTCGGCGTCGCGCTGGGTGAGTTGGGCCTGGGTCTCGCCCAGGCTGGTGCGCAGCGTGTCGAGTTCCCCCTGTACAGTGACCAGTTGATCGGAGGCCACCGGAGCCGTCGCCGGGGTGGGTTCCTCGGCCAGCGCCACGAACTTCACGACGCCGTCCTGTTCGTAGATCGTCACCTTCTCGCCGGGCTGGAACGTCCGGGGTGCGCGGATAGCCTGGGTGAGGTTGGTGCCAAACAGCTTCGGGTCGTAGGTTCGCACCTCGGCCACCTCAACCCCTGCTGTTTGCAACTGGCTGGTGGCGACGGCTGCCTGCTGGCCGGTCACTACCCGCTGCGGGATGGTGGTGGCTGAGGCAGTGACCGGTCCGGCGGTGACGACGTCGGTGGCGAAGGTCCGGGCCAGCGTGAACCGGCTGGTGAGGTTGCCCAGCCCACCCTTCACATCCGTCGTCCGGTAGAACGCCATCGTGTTGATGGCCTGCTGGCTGCGGAAGGCAGTCTGCTGGGTGTTGGCCTGCGGGGCGGTCTTCTGCGCGAACAGATCGGGGAGGGCCGTGCAGCAGAACGCCTCGAACGCCCGCCGGAGCAGCGGCTCGACGGGGATGACCGAGAGCCAGTAGCTCATGAGCGGGAAGCTCTTCACGTACCGGCGCTTGGAGAAGTTGCAGACCTTGTGGACCTGTCCGCCCCGGATGCTGACCACCCCCAGGTACACCCGGTCGTCTTCGTCGCAGGTGGGGCAGTCGATGAGGAAGCGGTCGCAGAGGCAGTCTTTCAGGTATTGGAGGAAGCCGCCCAGCAGGTCGAGGAACGCCTCGATGACGCCACTCCGGTAGGCGGCCAGGGCTTGCAGGAAGGCGTCGCTGCCAGGGGCCGGGATCAGCTCGGTGTCCGCGGCGGGGTTCATGAAAGCCGCCGGCAGGAGGGTGAGGGTGTTGCTCAGGTAGTTCAGCACCCACAGCGCTGTGCCGTCGGGCGCAACGGCCATAGACTCCGGGTAGATTTGCACCGGCACGTTGTGCTGGTTCCCCAGAGTGAGGGTATCGACGACCAGCGGGCGCACGCAATACAGGTCGCGGTAGCTTACCTGGAGGAAGCCGCTGCCAGACACATAGACCAGCCGGACCGACGTGTCTTCCGCCAGGTTGACCAGCCCGTTTCCCAGGTCGGGATTGGCGCTGAGGCGCACCAGATGG
>CAZLRO010000012.1:6671-9630 GCA_964561865.1 uncultured Rhodothermaceae bacterium
CGACGACGACGAACACCCCGCCCGTCCGGTTGGGTTGGGTGGGGACGACGGCCAGGTCGTCCTCGCCGCTGAGGCTGGAGAAGGTGCCCGCGCGCAGCAGTGTGGAGGTAGTCGCACCGGTGAGCAGGTCTACCTGCTGCACCCGGTCGTAGCGGTCGGTGGTGGTGCCGACAGCGGCGGCGGTGGCATAGGCAGTGGTGCCGTCGAGCACGAGGTGGCCCACCGCGTTGAAGGCGCTCAGCGGAGTCAGGGCCAGGCCGGGGTTCTCCAGCGGCAGGGCATACAGCCCCGACCCTTTCCCGACGGCATACACCCTGTTGGGATCGGCGGGCGTCGTTGCCAGGGTGCGCAGGTCCAGGTCGCAGAGCAGGTGGGCCGGTTGCCAGGTGTGGGCCAGGGTAGCGGGGTCAACATCGGCCAGGACGAAGAGGGTGTCGTCCTCGCCCAGCGTGGCGATGGCGTAGAGCTGCGTCCCGGTCGTGTTGAAGACCACATCCCGCACGATGATGCCCGTCCCGCCCGGCACGGCCACCTCGGCCACCATCTCGCCCCGGCTCCGGCTGTAGACGTGGAGCCGGTCGTCGCTGCCCATCGTGTAGACGAGGTTGCCGCCGGGATGGACGCGCACCCGGGTGTGCAGGTTGGCGCTGAAGCTGGAGACCCCGCTGCCGAGCAGTCCCTTGCCAAACAGGGTCGGGATGTCGTGGGCGGTGAAGGGGTAGTCCGGGAACGGACGTACACCATCGAACATCGCACAGAAGGTCTGGCTTTTGAGCATCTCGCGCAGGATGAAGTAACAACTGCGCAGGATCGCATCCTCCTGCGGGGAGAGGTAGACGTGCTGCCCCTGGGGGTTGTCTACATACGACCAAAGCAGGTTGACGAAGGTGGTGAGCGTCTTCTGTCCGTTGCTGACGAGCACCCCGGCCTCCGGCGGTGGCGGGTTGAGGGCGCTCCGCACCAGTTGCACCCAGGGGTCGATGCACTCGTCGTAGAAGTCCTGCCAGAGCGAGCCTTTGAACAGGTCGGTCCAGAAATCTGTCGGGGGGGTGTAGGCTTCCGTTGCCACGGCCAGTGCCCCGTCGGCGTCGAGGCTGAGGGAGAGGCACACGTCGCCATTGCCCTGGGCATCGAGGAGGGGGGTGTTGGGGTTGGCAGCTTGCAGATCGGCGATGGCCTGCAGCACATCCACGACGCGGTCTGCTTCGAGGATGAGGTCATTGCCCTCACAGTCGAGGGCATAGCCGTCGCGGACGGTGACGTGGCGGCGCAGTTGGCCGGGATCGTCGGGGCCGCAGTGGACCTGGAGGCCGCAGACGACCCCGAAGCCGTGCAGGTGCTTGTGGTGGTGCCGCAGGTCCCGCAGGGCGCACAGCTGGTCGATGGCCTCCTGCACGGTGGTGGCCTGGACGAGGCCGCAATTGGTGTTGTCGTAGCAGACATCCTCGGCGCAGATATCCGTCAGCGGCGGGAACGGGCGGCGGCAGTCCGCGACGTCGGCGGTGAACCCGGCCTCGGCATTGCCCTGCCAGGTGACCAGCGCCAGCCGTGCGTAGTGGTGAACGATGCCGCGTGGCGGCAGGTCGGTGAGGGTGGGGAAGGGCAGGGCCGTCCGGGCCTCGAACATCCAGTAGTCGCCGGTGCGGAAGTCGGTGCCCGTGAAGGTGACTTCCAGCCCGTCTTCGAGTGGGATGGGTGTGCCGGTGGTGAGGGGAAGGGCATCGCTGGCCTGGTCCCACCGTCGGACACGGGCGTGGAGGCCGATGTCGTACCCGGCGATGGGGATGCTGAGCTGGAGCACATTCCGGGCCTCATCCAGGTCCACAATCTGGGCCAGGGTGCCCGGCTCCCCGCGCAGTTCGCTCCCGTCGTCGAGGACTTCTACCCAGTCGTTCTTGTGCAGGGCCAGCACCTCGTCGCGCCCCAGGTTGCGGACCTGGACCTCATCGGCATTGCCGTTCACATTGAAGGCGGCCACGGCGAAGACGACTGCGCCATTGTCCCGCGACCATTTGAACGTGGCGGTACCGGCTGCCCCGCCGTCGTGGATTTCCACGCGGTAGAAGCGGTTCTCCAGTCCCCGGAACCCTCCAGCGGGGGCGATGATGCAGGGGTCGGTGCTGGCGGCGGGGGCGTTGGCGGCCACGGAGAGCCGGGCGTCGGAGGCGGTCGGTGGCCAGCCCAGGACGGCGTCGTCGCAGTCCTGGTCTCCCACGTTGGCTTGCACCTTCACCTGGCAGACGGTCTGCACGCGGGTGGTGGTGTCGGGGCCGCCAAGGGCGACTTCGCGGAGTTCCGGGTCTTCGAGGGCCGTCCGGTGCTGCTCCCACACGTCGAGGTAGACCAGGTCGGTCTGCCCGGCGACAGGGGCGAAGGGGGGTGGGGACGGGTAGTCCGGCTGGTCGGTATAGGCCACCGGAGTGTCCCCTTCGAGGATGCAGTGGAGGCCGTCTACATAGATCGGCCCCGATGCGATGCGCAGGTCGGTGCCGTCCCAGGTGATCTGGAAGCCCCGGTCGTTTTCAAAATCGGCCTTGGGTACCCCTGACGGGCCGATCACGTGGGTTGCCTGTACCCGGTCCAGGTGCGTCCGGATTTCGACGTGCTCGTTCCAGTCGGCATCGAGGTCGACGCGGCCCTGCTGCCGGAGCACGCGGGTGTAGTGCTTTTCGGGCTTGTGCGTCCAGCGGGTGAAGTCGCCTTTCATGGCGGATTCCTCTGTTTACGATGTGGGACGATCTCCTGAGATCGATCTCAGATCAGGTGACGAAGATGAAGCCAGCTTCGAGGCCGTAGGGCAGGTATTCGTCCAGCCGGGTGCGGAGCTGGAGCAGGCGCTGCGGGTGCTGCAGGGCGGCGAAGGCGCCCATCTCGGAGCCGTCCTCGGCCCCGGTGCGCAGCTCGTCCGGGATGTTCAAGTGCAGTTGGGCGAAGGCTGGGTCACCGTAGCGCTCGGACG
>CAZLRO010000012.1:9640-27310 GCA_964561865.1 uncultured Rhodothermaceae bacterium
CGGAAGGCCTCCACGAGGACGTGCAGCCCCTTTTCGGGGCAGACCCGCGCCAGGACTGCCTGCCGTTCGCCGGTCGGCAGGTCGGCTGAAGAGGCCAGCCCCAGGGCCTCGGCCCGTGCGGCGAGGGCCAGGTCCGGCTGGCACCGGTAGCGGCTGGGCGTGAGGGAGCCGTCGGGCACGAAGCTGAACCGGACGCAGCCCTGCTGCCGCCGCCGTACCGTCACACGCTGGTTGAAAATCACCTCCGAGGCGGTGAGTTCGCGGACGTACACGTCTCCCCAGAGGGTGCAACGGCGGAGCGTCTTCACCGGTCCGGGGGCGAAGGCGTCGTCGGCGGCGATGGCAGGCTGGGGCACTCCGCCCACCGGGTGTGCCAGGACGAGGCTATCCTCGATGGTCAATGCTTCGGTGTCTTCGGGCAGGCGGAGCGTGCCGACGATGCTCTTGCGGATGGTCACACGCAGGTCCGGCGAGGCCGTTGCCACGGTGAGGCTGTCGCGGTCGGGGAAGAAGGGGCTGCCGTCGGCGTGCAGCCGCCAGCCGGGCACAAGGGTCGAATGGATGAGGTGGAAGTCCAGCGCGCCGCTGAGTTCGAACCCGCCCTCGACGAGCAGCCCGCTGGCGATGAAGGTGGCGGTGGCGTCCGCAGCGCTCACCCGAATGCTGGAGATGCCCACCATACGCAGGTTGGGGCGCATGCCGTCGGCGGCCTCAATTGCCAGCCAGCCGTTGGCCGGCAGTTCCACGTCCAGATTGCCGCCGTAAATGCGGTTGTCGGTGATGCGGACGAGGCAGGGGGGCTTGCCCGCGTCTGTCCATTCCAGCAACGCCTGCTGCAACGTTGGGCGGGCGGTGCCCTTGGCGACGTCCAGTACCAGCGGCACTGGGTCGGTCTCCTCGTCCGGCACCGGCAGCACGGCGAAGTCGCCCGTCCGGTCATATGGTCCCCCGCCCAGGTCGGCGCTGAAGCCGTAGGTGTGATCGGTGTAGACGCGGGGCGGCACCTCACCGGGGGGGAAGGCCAGCCGCCCCCGTCTCACATCGAGGGCGATCTTTCCCGCCGGGGGCGGGTCCCAGGTGCCCAGGTCCTTGCACAGCAGGTCGGACGGGGGCACGGGCGCGGTGTCGCGGAAGAGGCGCAGGCCCCGGTCCGGGCCGTAGTAGGCGGTGCTGACCCCGGCGTCGGTCTCCGCCGCATGGTCTTGCAGGTCGTCGTAGAAGGCCATCGGGCGGAGGGGGCCGGGCACCTGGGTCTCGGTCGTGCGCCCGGTGTCGCGGGTGTCTGGCAGGTGGAACAGGGGCGTGTCGTGGCCGAGTGGGCTGATGTGGAAGCCGTGGTCCACCCCCACCGCCTTGCGCGCCCGCACCGAGCGCATCGGATACGGTTTCAGCCGCCAGAGAAACAGCCCCACCTTGCGGATGTTGTGCCAGCCGTCGAGCGTATGCAGCGGGCGCACCTCGACCGTGTGGCTGACCTCGTCGAAGGGGCCGTCGAGCCGGTCCAGCACGTCGCGGCTCCGCAGGTTCACCGTCCCCACCCGGTCTACGGCGTTCGGGTTCAGCGCTGCCGGGTTGAGGCTCATCACGTACCGGGGGTGGTTCAGGTGCTGCGTCCAGCCCAGTTGTTCAAAAAAGGCGACGGCCCGCGCCGAGTAGCCGGACACGTCGGCGGCCAGGTCTTCGAGCACGGCCAGCGTGCCCTTGCGCCGCCGGTAGCGCAAGGTGTTGGCGACGAACGCCCGCTGGCTGTAGGGTACATCGGCTTCCTTCGCCGTCAGTCCGCGTACACCCAGCAGGTCGCCGAGGTAGGGCACCACCCACTCGTCGCACGTCTCGATGAACCAGTTCTCGTAGAGCGTCGCCACGTCACGCTCCACCCGGTCCAGCTCGGTCTCGATCACCGCCAGCAGGGCTTGCAGGGGGCCGCCCTGCGCCACGTCGCGGATGCGGTAGAGCGCGGGCAACAGGTTGTAGAGTCGGTCGGGCATGGGGCGTTCTGGCTACAGACAGCTTCGCGGATCGGTGGTGTAACCCGTCTGGAACCCTGCTAGTGTTCGGTGAGCACGATCCCGGCAGGGTTGACCAGCAGCAGTTCGGCGGGCAGGATGTCGTCCAGGGCGGCGTCGTACCGGGCCAGCGGGACGGGCAGCAACGAGGCCAGCAGCGGCTTGGCCGGGTTGGACGTGTGGACGGGTGCGACCGCCTGACCGTTGTCGTCGAGCTGGTAGAGTTCGTCGAGGTCGATGAAGACGATGCCGGCGGCTTCGTGGAGCAGGCGCAGGATTTCTGCGGCGGTGACGGCTTGGCCGAAGGCCCGTTCCGTGAAGGCAAAGGCTTCCTGGAGGCGGCTTTCGAGGTCGGCTTTCACCACATCCCAGGTGTAGGCCGGGTCGATCTCGACGCGGGCGGTGAGGTTGAACAGCCGCTTTTCGAAGCTGTCGACCTCGACGGGGGCGAGTGGGTCGCGGGCGGCCTCAATGGCGGCCTTCAGGTTGGTGTACAGGGCGGAGGCCGGATCGACCTCGTTGCCGCTGGCATCGGCGATGGTCAGGTGGACGACCTGGGCCTCGCCACTCCAGACGGCGGTAGCTTTGGCCTTGCCGATCCCGGCGAAGGTGCGGGCGAAGTCTTCGTAGTCCTGCAAGGCCACGATGCGGCCCAGGGTGAGCACTGTCAGTGGGGCGTTGGTGCGGGCGGTGTCGAGGGTCTCCGGGTCTTCGGCACCGCTGGCAGCCAGCGGGTTGCTCACGCCCTTCACGCCAAACGGACGCTTCTTGAGCAGCGTCAGCGTCCCGGCACCCACCGCTCCGTCCACCCCGATGCCGCTGCGGTAGGTGGCCTGCACGTTCTCGGCCCCGGTGGGCAGCCGGGCGCCGTGCTTGCCGTCGCCGAAGAGCACGTAGGCGTTGGCCTCGTTGTCGAGCCGGATGACGTACCCCCGGAGGTCCGGCGACTGCCCGTAGAAGGAATCGACACGGTACCACTTGACCTGGTCCACATACACCGTGAGGGTGCTTTCGCGCCCGCTGGCGGTGGCGGCGCTGGTCCAGGTCAGCGGGGGTTTGCGGAGCTTGAACGTCTGGTTCGTCTGGGCACCGTCGCCACTGCCGAGGGCCTCCAGCGTGACCGTCTCGCCATGCGTGGCCGCGACGACGTTGGCGTTGAGGGACACCGTGTCGCGTGCGTAGGCCCAGGCCAGTCCGGCGGCAAATTCCAGCGTGGTGTACCCGTCGGTATGCTGGATGCTGGCGATGGTGTGGATCTCGCTGCGGGTGATGTCGGTGGTGCCTGCCTGGATACCGGTGAGGGCAACGGCCTGCCCCTCGGCGAGACCGGGCACGAGGTAGTCGAGTTCGAGGGTAGTCGAGGTTTCCGGCAGGTCGTCGGAGAGGGGCAGGGGGGCCAGCGTCAGGGCTTCACTCTTGACGTAGGCCACCGTCCGGCGCACGGTGAACGTATCCAGGCCGGTGTTGTCGGTCAGCCTCAGCCCGGTGCCCTTGGCGCTGAGGCCGAAGCCCGCCAGGGCAGCCTCGAAGGCATCGGCGATCTGGCGGACGGACCGCGCCGTGCCGGGCTGCTGGAAGACAACCCAGCCACCGGCCTGCACCTCCGACAGCGGGCGGTCCAGGTAGCAATCGGCGTCAGCGTAGGGGGTTTCGCTGCCGGTGACGGTGGTATCGAGGGTAATGGGCCAGCCGCCTGCCTGGTCCCAATTCTGGAAGGCCCCGGTGATGTCATCGGGCAGACTGGCATAGAGCGGGGCGGTGCTGCCGAACATTCCGGTCCGCTCCCGCATCACATAGACCTGTAACCCGTCCGGGCCGCCAGTCGAACGGCTGCCGGCGTAGGCCACCAGGTCGTCCGCCGTCCAGTCGAGTTGGCTGAGGGTGGCCTGCAACGCACTTTCCGAGAGCGACTGGGCCAGTAGCAGGTCGGCGTTTTCGCTGGTGAAGGCGGTACCGGCGGCCAGGCTGGTGGTAGACGGGGTGAACGCCGTCAGCGTGGTCGTCACCTGCACATCTTCTAGGGTGACGACGGTGCGCAGGGCTTCTGTGTCGGTCGTCACGGCAGTGAGCTTCCGGGCAGCGGTGGCCTGCACCGTACCGTCGTCGTCGGACTGTACAAACAGCAGCAGGTCGCCCACCTTGAGGTTGAGGCCCACCCCAGCGAAATACACCCTGCCCTCGGCCTCGGTGTCGTACACCGTGATCTGGTCGGCGGCAACGGTGATCTGCTGCGGACGGGTCAGGCGGGGCGGGACCGCGTTCCATTCGGCATAGGCTGTGAAGTCCGCGGTGGTCTCGAACGTCTGGGGGCGTTCGTCCTGTTGCTGGGGCAGGCTTTGCACCTGCGTCCCGGCGGCGATGAGGGCTTCGCCGGGCGAGCCGGTCTTGTCATCGACGGTGAAGGCGAGGTAAGTGCCTGCGGCCACGCCGGGGGCCAGTTCGTAGCCGATGGCGCGGGCCAGTTCGAGCACACTCTGCCGTTCGGTGGCGGTGCGGAGGAAGCCCTCGTTGGCGATGCGCTCCTGGTAGAACGTGAGCACGTCGGCCACCACTGCCCAGGCGTCGAGCAGGGCCAGGGCCGGGTCGTCGCTGGCCCGGGTGGTCAGGGCTGTGAGGGGGCGGGGGGTGGTGCCGTCGTCCAGCGTCACCTCTTGCCGGTAGAGGCGGGTCTTCATCCGGTCGAGGAACGTCGGCCAGGTGCCGATGCGCCAGGCGAGGGCGTCCTGCCCCGGCGGGTTGTAGACCGACGGTGCCGGGGCCTCGTCCGCACAGCAGCCGCAGGTATCTATCTGCTTTGTATCGAAGGGCGTGCTCATGGTTCAGTTCCGGATACCATCGTCCTGATGTCCTTGCTCAGAATCCTCCTTCCAGCGTGAGGGTGAGCCGTCCGTTCTCCGGGGCGTTGGGATCGTTGTCCAGCAGGGCGATCTCCAGCCGTCCCATCTCGACCAGCCCGTCGTCGATCTCGTTGTTCGGGTCTTGCCCCCAGCGCTGGAAGCGCAGCACCTCCACATACTGCACGCCGGGGACCTGCATGGCGGTGGCGATGAGGGGGCTGAGGTAGACCGGCTCGCCGAACGTCCATTCGTCCGGATGGAAATAGCCCCGTTGGTTGCTGGAAAGCTGTCGGTTGCTGAACGTGTCCAGCAGTGCGGCGCGGACGTTGGACTGGAAGTAGCCCGTCTGGACGCACACGTGCAGGGCGATATCGAGCGGGACGTAGCGCGGCGCGTCGATCTCCACGTCGTGCCCGGCCAGGGCGAAGCCTTCCACCCAGGCCCGCAGTTCTTCCTCGAAGGCGGCATCGACCGCCTGGCCGTCGGTGCGGTCGATGGTGAGGAACATCGTATGCCAACTGCCCGTCCAGCGCCGGGTGGCGACGGCCTTCTGCACGTCGGGGTGTCGCTCGGCGACGGCGGCGTAGTCGGCCTCGGTGACGGCCCGCTCCTGGGTGCGGAAGGCCTGGGGGGCGTAGCGGCGCACCTCCTCCATCGACTCGGCGTCGATGCCGCCCTGCGCGGGGAGGGGGTTCCAGACGTGGGTGATGCCGTTCGTGTTCAGCACGACGTGGGCCAGGGCGCGGGCATCGGGCCGGTAATGGCCGTCGGGTTGCAGCACGAGCGTCCCGGCAGCCCCGATGTTGCCCGGCGTCCCGTTGCCGATGCGGTAGGTGGCCTTCCAGCCGTAGTCCTCCGGCTCGGTGCCGTCCCGGAGCAGGGCCGGAGGGGACTGGCCGTAGGTGTCGTCGCCGAAGCGGAGGCGGGCGGTGCCGTCGTTCTCGACCTCGGCGACCACATGGCGGTCGAAGGCGCTGCTGTCGAGCAGGTCGCGGCGGGGATGCCAGGTCTGGCCGTCCGTGTCGGTGAGGCGCAGGGCGGGTAAGGCCTTCCGGGGGTCCTGCGTCAGCGCGGTGGTAGCGGCCAGGCTGGCCGTATAGGCTTCACAGTGGGTGAGGTCATCCTCGTCGAGGGCAGGACGATAGAACCGGTCGCCGGTCGGGTCGGCCAGTACTTCGTCGGAGATCGTCAGCCCGTGGTCGGCCAGGGCGACGTTGCCCCAGGCCCAGGCCATGTCCTCGATGTATTCCCCATTGATCGTCTTGGAGAGGCACAGCGGGAAGGGAAGGGCGTCTTCGACAGCCCAGGCGATCTCGGTGATGGCGACCGAGTCGTCGGTGGCGGGGTCGAGGAAGCGTCCGCCGAGGGGGTCTTCGGTGGGGATGAGGGCTGTCAGGCGCACGGCGTGGCGGTGGGAGGGGTCGGCGTCGGCGTGCTGCCCGGTGTCGGTGCCGCGCACCGCCTCGAAGACCAGCACCTGCCCGACGGCCAGGTTCGGAAAATGGCCTATCAGGGTGGCACGGGTGGACCCGCGTACGAGGCAGCAGTCCTGGTCGCCCCAGGTGTAGAACTTGAGGCAGTTGTGCGCCACATACAGCGTCAGGTCGTGCATCAACTCGAAGACGTCGGGTTGATGGGTCTGGACGGTCTGGTCGAAGTCGGCCTCGGCGAGGGCGACCCCGGCATCGGGCAGCCGGGTGAGGAGGCGGACGGGCGTGGCGTCCGGGGTGGTCTCCAGGTGCCAGCCGCCGCCGGTGAGGGTCAGGCCGTCGGCCTCCACCTCGAAGCACACCCAGGTGCGGGCGTTGCAGCCCTCGTGCATCGGGTAGTCCAGCAGCCGGGCGTGGCGGCGAACAGAAGGACGGCGGCGGGCGGTGCCGAGGTAAGCCTCGGTGGCGACGGCGTCCTGGTAGTAGCTGAGCTGGTCGGCGGCATAGGCCAGCACCTCCACCAGGGCCACGCCCACATCCGCCGGACTCCGCTCCGTCCACGCAGGCATCACCACCGAGAGGCGGTCCAGCATCAGCCGCCGGAAGCTGGCGTAGTCTTTCGACAGGTAGTCGATGGGGGGAAGAGACACGGGTTCGGGTGGGCAGACCGTCTCCGTCTCGCAGTCGAAGTCACTGGGGCATTCGACCTTGAAGGAGAAGTCCACCTGTGCCAGCACCGGGTCGAAGCCCGTCAGCGGGGCGCTGCCGTCGGCGTTGACGAGGCAGAGGCGGTAGGGAGAGAAGTCCCCGGCGGCCTCGGTGCGGACCACGAGGGTGAGCGGCTGGTCGGCTGCCGGGATGAGGCTGGCGAGGGCCGGCGGGATGAGGGCCTCGTCGGCCCGGCCCACCCAGGCCGCCTCCACCGGGGTGATGCGCACGCCACCCTTGACCCGGACGTTCGTGCGGGCCAGCCCCGTCGGGGCGTCCTTGAGGCAGCGCACGAACAGGGTCTGCTGGCGGGGTTCTCCCGGCGGGGTGTCCTGGTCGAGCACCTCCAGAAAGTCGATGCCGTTGAGCGTGGCATGGGCCTGGACGGCCTGCCGCCGCCGCTCGTTCGTGCAGAAATACGGGGTTGGCATGTCACACCGTCTGTTCAAACTGGGCGATACGCTGCTCCTGGGTACGCTTGACGCGGTACTGCACGCGCACGGTGAGCGTGGACTCCTGGCTGGTCACCTGCACCGACTCGACCTGGATCACGTCGCCGAGCCACTGCTGCAACGCGCCCTGGACCATGAACTGGGTGGCAGAGGCCAGTTCAGGGCTGTTCGGGGCGAAGAGCAACCGCATCAGCCCCGTCCCGAACGTCGGGCGGTTGACCCGCTCGCCAGGTGCGGTGAAAAGCACCTGCTCGATCATCTGGCGGATGTGCGCCTCGTCGGTGGCCTGCGCCGTCCGCCCGCGTCCGTCGACCTGGAAAGGAAACGCGATGTTCATCGGAAAAAGGGATTGGAAGCGAAATGAAGGGAGGTGTCAGGGGTTGCGGAAGCGAAAACCTTCGGTACGCTGCAGGGTGCGATACCTCCCCCGGCAGTCCAGCACTTGCCAGATGGCCGCATCGATAGATGCGCAATCGAGGGTGCTGTCGGGCCAGGCTTGCGTGTCCATTCTGATTCCTGGTACTGTTCCGTCATTGCCCTTTCACGCGCACCTGCGTCATCACCACCGTCACCGGCGTGCCGTTGGGGATGCAGACGGCCTGGCTGTCCTGGAGCAGCACGGGCACGCCGCCCACCAGCACCCGCAGCGCCCCCGTCACCCACTGCGCCGTCACGCAGGGCATGGGGCCGCCGGGCGTTGTAAAGGGGCACCCGGCCACGAGGTGCGGCGCGGGCTGCGTCACCACCGGCTGGCCGCCTACCCTCACACGCGGGTTCGGGGCGGTGGCCTGCGCCTGCCCGCCATGCGCACAGCAGATCGACGCGCCCTGATGCAACAAGAAACCAGGCATGGTTTGATTGCAGATTGTGGATTTTGGATTGCGGATCATGTCATTGCGAGGAGCATGGTCGATCAGGGTCCATCTCATGAGATCGACCCTGATGAGATCGACCACAAGCCTGCCCCCGCGCAGGCGGGGGTGGCAATCTCTTGCAGATTTTCCCAAGCCCCCACAGCCATTTCCCCTCAAATCACGTCCAGCGCGCCGTTGTTGATGGAAAGCTGGGGGCCGGTCATCTGGATGGTGGCCCCCATGCCGTTGGTGATCTCGATGCCGGTGGCAAGGATGGTGATCTTGGCCCCCAGCGCCGTCTCGATGGTGACGCCGCCGATGCCGGGTGTGTCGTCGAGCTTGAGCGTGAGGGTGTCGGTCTTGATGACCTTGATGAACGGCAGCGCCAGCGGGTCCGGGGCCTCGCCCAGCCCCCAGAAGCCCCCGCTCCAGATCGGATAGTCCGGGTCGCCGCCCTCGAATTCCACCCACACGTTGGCCCCGACGGGTGGGATCATGAACAAGCCCACGCCTGCCCCCGCGTAGGGCGCGCACGGCATCGCCCAGCTCAGGCTGCCCTCACCCAGCACGGCAGGCACCTGCACCTGGATGCGCCCCATCAACTGGGGGTCGATGTTGTTGGAAACCGTCCCACGGTATTTGCCGAAAAACTGGGGCATGGGGCTGGCGGGTTGTCGGTTAGGGAAGGTGTTACGGGCTGATCGACCCGGGATGGTGCGGGTGTTCGGTCAGGGCAGGACCACCGGGACGGTCGATCCCAGCCCTTCGCGGGAGAGGGCAAAGCGCTGCTTGTAGGATTCGCGGGCGATGGTGTGGGTCACATCCTTGACGTACCAGAGGCCGTCGTAGCTGTAGCCGGCGCCCCGCAGTCCGACCAGCCCCCGGGGCTTGAGCAGGGCCTGGTACCGCAGGGCATCCAGCGTCCCGCTGGCCTCCACCGTGCGGTCGGTCGAGGCGTCGAGTTCGCCCTGCGCCCGTGCCAGGGCCTGGGTGATGGTCAGCCCAGACTGCCGGAACTGCCGGGTGCGGCGTTGCGGGGTGAGCCAGGCGGGCTGGCTGGCAAGTGGCACCCGGGTGCTGGCGAAGGTCTGCACGGGCAGCGTCTGGCCGAGTTGGCGGTCCTGCACCTGCCCCTCCGGAAACGTCGTTGCCAGCCCGTTGAACTGGAAGTCGATGGTGTCCACGTTGGTGTCGTTGCCCATGTCCACCGTCAGGGCGGACTGGGGCAGCCCGACGCGAACCGGTGGCCCCCAGTAGGCGGTGTTGGTGCCAGGGGCCGGGCCGGGGGTCACGTAGAAAACATACCCGAACCGCTCGGCCATCTGCTGGAGGTACTGGAGGTCGGTGCCCTGCTGTACCGGGGTGCGCTCCGTCGGCAGCGGGACATCGACCGTCGGGGGCGGGAGGACCATCGGGATCAGCCCGTACTGCGCGTAGGTGGCAATCAGCTTCAGGGCGATGAGCATCTCCGGCTGGGCCGGGTGTTCGGCAGAACGCTCCTCCAGGTCCATCATCACACTCACATCCTCGCCCGTGACGGTGAGCGTGGAGGTGCCGGGCTGCTGGCCGGGGTTGAGCTGCTGGTGGGTGATGATGCCGTCCATGAGCACCTCCGGGAAGGCGTTGAACGTCACCACGAGGATCACCCGGTTGAACGGGCGCAGGAGCGGGTTCGCCAGCAGCGCGTAGTCCAGCACGTCCGCACGGCCCCGCCCCACCCGGAAACGAAGCTGGAACGCCGAACGGCCTTGCTCACGATGCGTCACCTCCACCGACTCCAGCGCCTCCATGAACGTAGGCAAGGCGGGCACCGGCACGGTCGGACCGATCAGCATCGTCAGGGTGGTTCCGAGGAAGCTCATGGTGCAACGGCGAAAGCAGGTGTGGCGGTCAGGATATAGTCAAATTGACTATATAGTCAATTTGACTATAATTTGTGGTATTGCCCTAACGTCCGGGCCTCGGCGATCTCATGAGATTGCCTCCCTCAGCCTGCCTGCGGGATGGGTACGCGCAGGACGTTGCCGGGCGTGGCGGTCATCTCTGTCGGGTTCATCGCGTTGTTGGCATCGGCGATGCGCCAGAACTGTTCGGGTGCGCCGATGGTGCGGGCGGCGATCAGGTCGAGGCGGTCTCCGTCGTTGACGGTCACCTCCACGAGCAGCGGCAGCGTATCGGCCTGGGGCAGGAAGCGGCGGCGCTTGTAGGCGAGGGTCCGCAGCCCGTCCGGGGTGGTGTAGGTCGCCGTTTCGAGCGCGGCGTAGCGGCTGGTCAGGTCGAACATGGGGATGATAGCTGTTAGCCGTTAGCTGTTAGCCGTTAGCTATTAGCTGTTGGTTATTTGGTACTTGGTGCTTGGTACTTGGTGCTTGGGAAGAGGGCCTTCGCTCCTACGGGGGCTTGGGGCTTGGCAGGACCTTCCCTTCGTGTCATTGCGAGGAGCGCAGCGACGTGGCAATCTCGACGCTGATTCCACCTTGACAGTGCTCTACGGTTGCTGGGGCTTGGATAAATCCGCAATTCCAAATCCGCAATCCGAAATCTTCTCAGAGGCTGATGCTGAAGGAGGCCGAGGCGGCCCCGGCGATGATGGCGGCACTGCCGATGACGGCCATCGCTTCCTTGACGACCTGGTGCGCCAGGAAGACGTAGTAGCCGGGATGGGTGACGGAGAAATCGTTGTAGGAGAGCACCCGCAGTTGCAGGTTGGAAAGGGTGGCCCGGATGGGGTTCAGGTTGGGGTCGAACTCCTGCTCGGCGATGGTGAAGCTGCTGATGCGCACGGGCAGTACCCGCTGGAACCCCCAGATGAACAGGGTGAACGGTGCTTCGGGGGGGACCAGCTCGATGGTGCCGGCCAGCAGCAGGGCGGTGTTCTGGATTACGGTGATGCTCTTGGGATAGAGGAGCATCTCCAGCGCCGCCAGTTGCGGGTAGATGCCCATCGTCGTTGCCAGCGGGTCGGCGGTTTCGAGCTGGTCGGTGGCGTCGATCTCCAGCTCGTTGATGGTGATGGTCTCTTCCGGGGCACCGCGCAGGCGCAGCACCTCCGTGCGGTCTGCCCCGTTCTGCCCGCCGCCGGCGGTCAGGGCCGTGAGGCTGCGCGAAAGCTC
The DNA here is from genome assembly GCA_964561865.1 of uncultured Rhodothermaceae bacterium. Classification (GTDB taxonomy): domain Bacteria; phylum Bacteroidota; class Rhodothermia; order Rhodothermales; family CAZLRO01; genus CAZLRO01. The sequence continues at coordinate 21,041 of CAZLRO010000012.1, forward strand.
CTTCGGGTTGTACTGGAAGATGATGACACTCGCCAGCGGGTTCATCAGGTCGATCCCGACGATGGCCCCTTTGAGGAGCTGGGGAGAACCGGGGAAGGTGGTCATGGTAGATAGCGTTGTATGTAGTCAGAACGGCGGGTTTTCTACCGACTCCTCAATACGGCGGATCGGATCCGGTGCAAGGTCGTCTAGGTTGAGCATCGGGCCGAGGTCGGGGAATTCGGGGCGGGGAATCTCAAACTGTGGGGTGCAGCGGGCACGTAGGGCGCTGATCCGCGTGCTATAGATCGTCCGCACATCGGGCACAGTGGGGTCAGAATGTCGCCAGCGGTCGATGTAGAACAGGAGGTTGTTCATCTGGTTACAGTCGGCGAAAGGCAAACGGCCCCTGCGTGTCTGAAGGTCGATCATCAGCTCGATCAGTTCGTTTACGAGGAGCCGCGGGTCGGTACGGCGCATCCGGAATTCCTCGTTCGGACTCCCCATGGCGGCCTGTGTCAGGCCCGTCTCTCCGAAGTCGAGATGGACATCCACACGGCGGTTTTCTGGAACGCTTCTGCCAGAGGGATTGGGGATGCGGGCGGTGACGCCGTGGCCCTGCACTTCAATCTTGCCTGCTGGCACGCCCTGGGCGATCAGGTAATCGCGTACAGCTTCAGCGCGTTCAAGAGAGCGCGCCGTGCGGGCCTCGGCCCCACCGGAGAAGTCGTTGTTACCCACGAGCAGGATCCGGCGTACCTTTTGGCCCTTGAGGCCCGGTGCCAGGGCATCCAGAGCGGTTCGGTGCGCTGCTGTAAGTGAGGTTGATCCCCGTGCGAAGGAATGCAGCGAGTGCTGGAAGTAGCCCTGGTAGAATGCCTGCCGCACCAGTTCGAGTCCTGCAGAAGCTCCTGAGGTCGAGACATCGGCCGTCGTCCCGCCTGTGAGCGTGATCACCCCTGCCGAGGTTTTCGTGTACCCCCAGCGCAGTGACCCAAACGTTGCCCCGGTCTCGACACAGATCGCCGCCACTTCGAATTCGCGTACAGCCGTCTGTCCCGGCGGGATACGTCCCGTGCTCCAGATAGGAGCATCGTGGAAGGTAGCTGAATCGCCGGGGTGGGTGGTTCCTCCATGCGTGGCGGAATGCTCCGGCACCAGCCCTGGCCCCGCCGTTGACGGACCGGCCCCATAGTACGGCTCCGATTCGGTATCGAGAACATCGACGGAAGCACCGCTGGCAGGGTCCCGGGTGAAAAGCAGGTGACCTGCATCTGGTAATCCGCCCGTCGTCGGGATCACCGTTTGCAGGAATGTAACTGTTGGGCAGCCCCCAGCTCCGGCGTTGGGTGTAAAGGTCACCGAGATCTCGACGTCTTTCCCTTGGGTGAAGACTAAATTTCCCTCAGGGTTCGTTTGGGTAGTTCCGGCCTCACCCCGGTAGTTGAAGTCCCAATGCAGCACTCCGTGGGTGACAGGAACTCCATCAGGTGGGCTTACGCGGCGGGTGTCGCCGGAGCTGGTTAGGGTTGGCTCTGGGATGTCCTGTCTTTGGAGGTGGGGGGAGTTTGCATCCTGCTGCACGACATGGGTCAGTTCGTGGGCCAGCAGCCGTCGCCCGGCCGCCGTGCCCGGCATGTACTGGCCCTGCCCAAAGACCACATCCGACCCGACGGTGTAGGCCAGCGCCTGCACCTCGGCGGCGGAGGCGGCGGCCTGCGTGTCGGCGTGGATGCGCACCTGGCCGAAGTCGTGGCCGAAGCGCTGCTCCATGAACTGCCGCGTGCCGGTGTCGAGGGCCTGGCCGGGCGTGGCGAGGCTCGCCTCGACCGAGGGGGGGGCGGTGGCGGGGCCGGGGGCGGCGGCGAGGCGCTGGATTTGCAGGGGCGGGGCCTGTGGCGCCTCCGTTTCGGGTGCCCCTGGCGTCCCTGTTGGCGTTCCTACCAGTTCGGGTGCTGCCGTCGGGCGTACCGGAACCTGGTCGGTGTACGTCACGGTCATGCCCAGCCCTTCATCCCGTACCTGTGCGGTGATGTGCAGCGTGCCCCGGTCGGCCTTGTCGAACGCGAGGTCGAACTCGAACCCGTTCTCTGTTCCCGGCGGGTTGATCCGCCCAAACTGGTCGGGGGCGGCACTCCCACGCTGGTCGAAGAGGACGCTCTCGCGAGGCCGTCCCCGCCGGTCACGGTCGTTCCCGCTGCGGCGCAGCACGATCCGCAGGCTCACCTCGGGATCGGGCAGGTCGTCGAACCAGCCGGGCCTGCCTGCCGGCTCATCGTACACGAACACTCCCCGGAAGCGATTCTCGACGGCGGAGCTGGGTGGAATCCGCAGCCGCCGCCCGTCGCTCCAACCCACGAGGTCCTTGAGGTGGGGGTCGTGTATGTCGCCAATGATTGTTTTTTTCGGCGTCCAGGCTTGCGACGGCGGCAGCGGGCCGCCGTAGCGGTTATCGCGCACGAGGGCCTTGTAGGCATCGGGCGTGTTGAGGGCCTGGGTGGTGGTGAGGGTGGGGAAGCGACGCTCCCCTTCGTAGATGTCGGTGCGGTAGCCCTGGGGGGTGGGCAGGCCCAGTCCGGCCTGGTGCGCCGCCTCGTGGACGAGCGTGAGTGCCCCTGCGGTGTCGCCCTGTTCAAAATGGGTCGGGCACAGGTACACGGGTACGGTGGGACCGGCACAGGCCAGCACCTCCTTGCCGCATTTCGAGGCGCAGTGGGCGATACACCGCCAGTTCCGGGGGCCACGCTCCAGCCGTTCGGCGATGCGCCCCAGGCGCGTGAGCAGCGTGCGGATATGCCGTTCCTCGGTGGTGTGGAAGTACTGGCTGATGGCCGAGCCGATGAGGGTGATGATGCCTGTCGTGCGGTCGGTCCGGGCCAGTTCGCGCCCCACATCCGCCTCGGCGATGCGCACCATGTTGCGTGCGCGCAGGAGTTGGTAATCCAGCCGGAACCGCTCGTAGGGCGAACAGCCAGGGAACTCCGGGGCGCTTTCAAACAGCAGGTTTCCTGCACCGAGGGTGGGTGCCTGCTCGCGCTGCACCAGGGTCGATGCCGAGGGCGATCTCATGCCCTCCTGCTGCACGACATGGGTCAGTTCGTGGGCCAGCAGCCGTCGTCCAGCCGCCGTGCCCGGCGCGTACTGGCCCTGCCCGAACACAACCTGCGACCCGACGGTGTAGGCCCGCGCCTGCACCTCGGCGGCAGAGGCGGCGGCCCGGTCATCGACGTGGATGCGCACCTGGCCGAAGTCGTGGCCGAAGCGCTGCTCCATGAACTGCCGCGTGCCGGTGTCGAGGGCCTGGCCGGGCATGGCGAGTACGGCGTCCACGACGGGCGGGGCGGTAGTGGGGCCGGGCGCGGTGTGCTTACGGCTGAGCGGGCGGTCGCCTTCCACCTCCTGCGGCACCGAGCGGATAGGTGGCGTGTCGGGGTTGAAGTGGTGGTAGAGGCGCATAAAGTCCACTTGCAGCAGGAAGCGCACGTCCTGCTGGTCCGGGTAAAGGTCGGGCAGCGCGGGCACCTGTTCCATGATGCGGAAGCGCTCGCCGGTGAGGTCGTCGTGCTCAAGGAGCGGGTAGGGCGAGACCCCGCTCCGGAAGCCGCCGGAGAGCATCAGTCCGTCGTCGAACAGCCCCAGGTTCACTTGCAGCGACGACAGGGAGACGGGCGAGGCGGCTTCGGTGTCCAGCCCGCCAGAGGTCTCCAGCGACAGCGTGGAGAGGTGGGTGTTGATCACGCCTTCGTTGAACACCTCTAGCAGCGCGGACACGTCCAGGCCGAGGTCGAACTCGAACTGCGTCTGTTCCTCGTTCAGGATGCGGTAGGTGAAGGTCTTGATGGGGAACTGGGGGATGATCCCGGGGAGGGTGCCGAAGTTGAAGTCGTTGAGGTGCTGCCGCATGGCGGGGTTGGCGAGGGCCATGCCCCAGAGGAAGGCATAGTTGGTGCCCAGAAACACCGGCACGCCCACGCTCAACGCGGCAGGCTGGCGCAGGAAGTCGTCGGCCAGGCGTTCGGCGAGGTCGGTGAATTCGGGGTTGTTTTCGCCGAGGTTCTCACCCACTGTGCCCAGCCCCTCGGTGATCGGGTCGGGCGCCTCTTCTTCGCCGTCCTGCCGCTGGAGTGCCCCCGGTGCGAGGCGCTGGATGGATATTGGCGGTGTGGCGTCTCCCACGTTCATGCGCATGACCTGCTCGGCGACGTGGTCGGCCTCCTGCTCGTAGCGGTCGCCGGGGGTGTTGACGGCGAGCTTGGTTTGCAGGCCGAGGGTGCGTTTGCGGCGGCATTCGGCGCATTCGCCGGTAGGGCCGGGCGTACCCCCGCAGGTACACTTGCGCTGGAGCATCGGCTTCGGCGATCTCATGAGATCGCTAGGGGCGCGGGCGGCGGGCGTGGGGGCGTATGTCGTGGTTGGGGTCGCCATGTTCACTTGCGGCAGATGTCCTTGAAATCGCAACGGCCGGGCTTGCGCTTGAAAGCACACACGCGGATGCCTGTGGGGCTGAAGGTGATATGCACCTTGCTGATGACCTGGCCGTTCACCAGGTGGTTCTGCTCCACCTTCAACACGAAGTCCGGAGGGAGCGGGTCTTTGGTGTAGATCGAATAGCAGTCGTCGAAGTGGCCCGTCTTCTCGGTGGTGTAGGTGTTCGGCTTGAGGGCGGCGAAGACGTTGTATGGATCTTCGAGGGCCTTGAACTGCTCGCTGACGGTGAGGCTTGTTTTTCCGTCGTGCCCGCGCACGATGTACTTCGCCAGGCGGGAGACGCCGTGCTTGTCTTCGGGCACCCGACAGTTGGCTTTCTCGTTGCCGACGCCGAAGGACAGCAGGTCGGCGGTCAGCGGACAGCCGGTGGCTCCCTGCAACGGCTCAGCTTCTTCGGCAGGCTCCGGTGCGCTGTCCGGCTCCACCACCGCTGTGTCGGCGGCCTCGCCAACGGGTTCGGAGAGCTGCCCCCGCAGCGTCGGCGCGAAGAGCGGCAGTTGCCGGAACGAGAACCCGGTCGCCACGCCCTCGCTCGCCTGCGAGGAGGCGGACGGGCCAGCGGTGTGTGGCCGTCGCGGGAAAGCCGATGTAGGCAAGGCAGGCTTCACGGGCGTGGCGTATAAACGGTCGTACATGCAGGTTAACCCAGTTCGGCGGCGGGCCGCAGGCCGATGTTGTAGCCTTCGAGCAGGTGGTAGCGTCCGCCGTGGACGAACCCTGCCCCATTGGCGATGGTGAGCTTGCGCGTGCGCACATCCTCGCGCCAGGGGGCGCTGGCCGCATCGGCCCGGCGATTGGCAACGACCACAAGGCGCTTGGCCTCGTCCTCCATCGCGTTGCCACCGGGCGCAAGGCCCGCGAAGTCCTGGAGGATGAGCGCCCGCGTGGCGGGTTTGATGCTGCCGTTCTGCGTGACGATGTCGAACATGAGCGCCACCGCCCGCTCGGTCTTCAGCCCGTAGTCGCGGCAGAGTTGCAGCGCCGACTTGAAGACGCCGTCGGCGAATTCCTGCTGGACGGCCTGGCATTCTGCCCGTGCCCCCAGCGCCTTCAACAGCCCCAGCCAGGGTTCGCTGAGGGCTTTGCGGGGCGTCTGCCGCGCCTTCGCCCAGGCCACCGCGCCCGCTTTGGTCATGTTCATCACGGTGCGGATTTCCGGCGCGTGGGCGTGGAAGACCTCGGTGATCGCGTTCGGATGCAGTTGGTCGAGGCGTTTCAGCAGTGCGTGCAGGCTGCCCTGGCCGAAGTTCCATTGCAGGCACCCGAAGCTGACGCCTTGCCCGTCGAAGTTGCCGGAGACCTTGCTGTAACAGCCGGGCGGCGGGGCGCTCGTCTCGAACGCGCCCGTCAGTTCGAGGCACCGCGCACGCAGCGGCCTGGCCGTGACGGATGGCTCCGGTATCGTCGGGGGTGGCACTGGGGCTGGGGGTGGTGGGGGTGGGGCGCGGGGGGGGGGGGGGGGGGGGGGGGGGGCCGGGGGGGCAAAGAGCGCCTTCCAGGTGTTCGGCCCCACCTGCCCGTCCTGCGACAGCCCTTGATCCCGCTGGAAGCGCTTGACGGCGCTCTCCGTCCCCCCGCCGAAGTCCCCATCGACGACGAGGGCGTAGTAGCCCAGTTCCTTCAGCCGGCGCTGGATCTGTTCAACTTCCGGGCCTTTCGACCCCATACGGTAGAGGGTGGTGGGCATGGCAGAAACTGTGCCTTGGAGTTCAGGCGTTGGTGTGAATAGTGGCGCACTGCGACGGCTCGATGGTGATGGTCTCTTCCGGGGCACCGCGCAGGCGCAGCACCTCCGTGCGGTCT
>CAZLRO010000013.1:0-17139 GCA_964561865.1 uncultured Rhodothermaceae bacterium
GTCATCCTCCTGTCCAGAGCCTGCTCCCGCGAAGGCGGGAGAGGGGCACTGGATGTGGCCTATGGTACGACCTTCGGCCTTTGGGAAACCGATGCTTCAACCCAAGCGAACGTTTTTGTAGGGGCAGGGCATACCCTGCCCTCTTCACCAGGCCCCAAGCCCCCAATAGCTAGCAGCAAACAGCCTTCTTCTCCGTGTTGCGTTCAGGCATCCTGGCGATGGCGCTGCTCTGGGTGGGTGGCGTGCTGGAGGCGCAGGCGCAGACCCGCCCGCCGGACGAGGTGCGCCATACGTTTGCGCTGGTGGGGGTGCCGTTGCCGGAGGCCCTGGACCACCTCATCGACCGGACGAACCTCAGCCTCGTCTTCACGTCGGAGATGGTGGCGGGGCGGACGACCTGGTGTACGGCAGCGCGGGTGACGGCAGAGGCCCTGCTGGCCTGTGTGCTGCGGGACACCGGCCTCGACTACGTGCGCCTCTCGTCGGGGACGTATGTGCTGATCGTGGCTCCACAGGCACGGCCGCGCTACGCCCGCCTCACCGGGCAGGTGCGCGATGCCGGGACGGGCCAGCCGCTGCCCGATGCCAACGTGTTGCTCGTCGGCGAGGCCCTCGGTGTGGCGACCAACGCCGACGGGCGGTTCGCGTTTGCGGCGCTGCGTCCGGGTACGCACCGGCTGGTCGTCACGCATGTATCCTACGAGGCGGCGGTCGACACGCTGTACGTGGCCCCCGGCAGTGCAAGCCGTGTGGCGGTGGCGCTCACGCCCCGGGTGGTGCTCACCGCGCCGGTGGTGGTGCAGGGCTTCGAGACCCGGCTGCCGTCCGACGCCCTGGGGCAGGGCACGCTGGAGCCGGAGGCCCCCCATCCGCCCGCCGGGATCGGGACGCCCGACGTGGTGCAGCATCTGGAGGCCGTCGTGGGCGTTCACCTGGGCGATGCCCTCTCCGACGTCCATGTGCAGGGCGGGGCGGCGAACGAACAGCAGTTCCTCCTCGACGGGGTGCCGGTCTACGTGCCCGTCGCCAACGGCGGGTTCATCGGCCCGTTCAGCCCCTTCGCCATCGGGCAGGTGACTGTCCGCAAGGCGGGCTTCGGGGCGGCCTACGGCAGTGGTCTCTCCGGCATGATCGAATTGCACCAGCACCTGGCCCCGCAGGCCCCCGTCTCGGCGTCCGTCCAGGTCGATCCCCTCAGCCTCAACACCCACTGGACAGGTCGCCTGGGGGCACCCGAACGCCGGGACATGGCCTGGATGGTGGTGACGCGCAACGGGCTGTGGGATGCCTTCCGTCCGGCCCGCCTCCAACGGCTGTTCCGGGACTGGAGCACCCCCGACCCCTTCTTGCTGGAGACGTTGCAGGCGGAGGACGAACGGCTGCCGGATACGGCCTCGGTGCCAGGGGCACTGGAGGTCGGCTTCCGCGACCTGCACGTTGCCACCCACCTGCGCTTCGGCGGGCTGCAGAGCGTGCGCCTCTCGCTCTACCAGGGAGTGAACCGTTTCGGTGTCGAGCGGGCGGTGGGCACCCCCGGCACGACGGCCACCGAAGACCCGTTCGAGGATGCGTGGCGCTGGCGCAACCGCACGGCCCGGCTGCGCTACGAGTGGGTGCAGGGCCGCCGCCTCTTCGCCCACACCGAAGCCTGGGCCACCGACTACGCCCTGGTGCATCCCGTCGTGCTGGGCAGTGCCGGGGCCACCGGTACGGCGTCCAAAGACCTGAACGTGGTGTCGGAGCGGGGCCTGCGGGTGGGGGGCGACCTGGCGGCTTCAGCCCGGCATATGCTCTCGGGGGCGGTCGAGGCCGCGCATACCGGCAGCGACGTGGCGCTCTCGCTCGACCCGTTCGGGGCCGTCACAGCCACCACCGGCGTCGTCCGGCCTGTGCGCTGGCGTGTGGCCGCCTTCGCCGAAGACCGCTTCGCCGTGCGCCCGCACACCCTGCTCACTGCCGGACTCCGCCTCACGGGCTTGCCGGGTCAGCAGACGGTCTATGCCGAGCCGCGCCTCTCCCTCCAGCACGACCGCACGCTGGGCCAGACGGGTTCGTGGGCCGTGCGCACTGCCGTTGGGCTGTACCGCCAGTACATCCATGCTTTCGACGTTGCCACGTACAACGTCACGTCGCTGCTACCCCAGGTGCGGTTCTGGCTGCCCGTCGGTCGGGATCAACGGCCCCCCCGGGCGTTGCACGGCACGGTGGGCGTGCTCCTCCGGCCCGATGCCACCTGGACGTTCGGCGTCGAGGGCTTCTACAAACACCAGCCGCACCTGCTGGTGCTCGACTACGGGCGCTGGACGGTGGCACAGCCGGGCGAGGCGGTGCTGCGGCCTGCCCGGGGCTACGCCGGGGGGATGGCCCTGTCGGCGGTCTGGAAACGGCCCCGCCTGCACGGCTCCATGCAGTATGCCTATACCCGCGCCCGGCGACAGGCGGCGAACCGCTTCGCCGGGGCGTTCACGCCGGTGCCGTGGGAAGTCCCCCACCACCTCACCTTCGCGCTGGACGTCCTGCCCCGCCCGCACTGGACGGCCACCCTGCGCTGGCAGGGCCTCTGGGGCCGTAGCTGGGGCTTCCGGCAGGGCTACTACGACTACCTCGAACCCAACCCGGCCACGCGGCAGCTGCCCCCGTTCGACCTCTCCGACCCCGCCGCACACCGGCTCCCGGCCTTCTCGCAGTGGGATGCCGGGCTGGCCTATGCCCGCACCGTCCGGGGCGTGCGCCTCCAGGGGCGGGTGATGCTCATCAACCTCCTCGGCCACCGGAACGTGATCGACTGGAGCCTCCGCTACGACGCCCGCACGGCCACTTACCAGCGGCAGGCCCGCCACGCTATCGCATTCTTCCCCTCGTTCGCCCTGCGCCTGGGCCGGTGAAGGTTGCCGCCCGGTTACGGGTTCAGGGAGGCTGGCGGGTCACAGGGAAGCAGTCCTCCGTGGAGGACGGCCCGCTTTCATCCCAACGACCTGCACAGAGGCCCATCATGGAAACCGTATACCGCACAGGCTGCCGGGGCCTGTACCTCTGCCTCGTCGTAGGCCTGGCCGCCTGCGATAACAGCAACTCCCAGGAAGACCTGTTTACCGTCACCTACAGCCGGACGATGACCCCGGCCACCCTGCAACGGGACGTGACCAACCCGTATTTCCCGCTGAAAATTGGGACAGTCTGGGAATACGAAGGACAGACGGAAGAGGGTCTCGAACGGGTGGTGGTGGAGGTGCTGCCGGAGACACACGAGGTAGCCGGGGTGACCGCAACCGTCGTGCGCGACCGGGTGTACCTCAACGGGGCGCTCATCGAGGACACCTTCGACTGGTTCGCCCAGGATGCCGAGGGCAACGTCTGGTACCTGGGAGAGGATACGAAGGAGTACGAGAACGGCCAGGTTGTCAGTACGGCCGGTGCCTGGGCCGCCGGGGTCGATGGGGCTGTGGCCGGGATCATCATGCCCGCCACCCCTGCCGTCGGACAAGCCTACTATCAGGAGTTCTATGAGGGCGAGGCCGAGGACCGGGGCCGGGTGGTGGGCCTGAACGAGACCGTCACGGTGCCTGCCGGAACCTGGACGGGCTGTGTCAAGACGGAGGACACCACCCCGCTGGAGCCGGACGTGCTGGAATACAAGTACTACTGCCCGCAGGTCGGCACCGTGCTAGAAGTAGATGTGGAAGAGGACGAGCGGGTGGAGCTGAAATCGGTGAAGCTGCCATAGGCAATGAAGACGCTACGACGATGGCTGCTGGGTGGATGGCTGGGGGTACAGACCTTCCTGCCCGTCTATACCCAGGCGCAGGAGGCCCCCCGGCGGTATGTCCTCAGCGGCTTCGTCACCGACGCGGCCCGTGGGGAACGCCTCGTTGGGGCAACCCTGTACGTACCGGCCCTCCGGACCGGCACCGTCACCAACGCGGACGGCTTCTTCCACCTGGTGCTGCCGGTGGATTCGCTGGTGCTCCACGTCTCCTGCCTGGGCTACCGTCCCCTCCTGCTACCCCTCCGCCTCCAGCACGACACGGAGCTCCGCCTGGCGCTGACCCCCTCCCCCATAGGGCTGGACGAGGTCGAGGTGGTGGCCGAACGGGGGGAGGCCGCCCCGCCGATGGGGGCCGTGACGTTGTCCGTCGAGGAAATACGGAAGCTGCCGGCCTTGCTCGGAGAGGTAGACGTAATCAAGGCGCTGCAACTGCTGCCGGGCGTGCAGGCAGGCACCGAAGGGGCAACGGGCCTCTACGTGCGCGGCGGTGGCCCGGACCAGAACCTGATCCTGCTCGACGGCACCCCGGTCTACAACATCAGCCATGTCCTGGGCTTCCTTTCGGTGTTCAATGCCGAAGCCCTGCAGCAGGTGCGACTCGTCAAGGGGGGCTTCCCGGCCCGGTACGGCGGACGGCTCTCCTCGGTCGTCGACCTGATGCCGAAAGAGGGAAACCTGCGGCGGTTTGAGGCCGACGCCACGGTGGGACTGGTCTTCTCCTCGCTCACCGTCCAGGGGCCGCTCGCCCGGGGCCGGGCCTCGTTCCTGCTCTCGGCGCGGCGCACCTACATCGACGTGCTGGCCCGTCCGTTCCTGAACCGCCGCCTCCCGGAGGGGCAGCATCTGGCGGCCTATTTCTACGATACCAACGCCCGGCTGCACTATGCCCCCACCCCGCACGACTGGCTGTTTCTCAATGGCTACCTCGGACGCGACGTCTACGGCTCGACCTACGAGACCACGGACCCGCTCCGGAGGCCGGTCTACCGCGAACGCAACACGGGAGGGGCAGACTGGGGTAACCGCACCGGCACCCTGCGCTGGCAACACCGCTTTTCCAACCGGGTCTTGTCCAACGCCACCGGGTTCTACAGCCACTACCAGTTCGACGTGCGTACCCGGCTGGAACAGATCGAAGAACGCCAGCCGCCGGTGCGCCAGTCCGAGGAGGTCCTGTACACCTCTGGCATCGCCGACCTCGGTGCCCGGCTGGACGTGGACTACCAGCCCGCGCCGGGGCACAACGTCCGGCTGGGGGGGGGGGCTACCCGGCACCGGTTCAACCCCGGCGTGGGCCGCCTGCGGCTGCGCCTGGCCGATACCGGTGCCCTCGACACCACGCTGACGCCCAACGCCTTCCGCTTTTCCGGGACCGAAGCATTTCTCTATGCCGAGGACGACTTTCCTCTCACCCGACGCCTCCGGCTCAACGCCGGGCTGCACGGCGCGGCGTTGCAGGTGCAAGGCACCACCTACACCTCCCTCCAGCCCCGCCTGTCCCTGCACTACCGCCGCTCGCCGGGCTTCGCCGTGACGGCCGCCTTCAGCACGATGGAGCAGTACCTGCACCTGCTCACCAACAGCGGCCTCAACCTCCCGACGGACCTGTGGCTGTCCGCGACCAGCCGCATCCGTCCGCAACGGGCGTGGCAGGCCGCCCTCGGCACCACGCATACCTTGGGTGGGGGGGCATGGCGGGCAAGCCTCGAAGGATATTACAAGGACATGCGCGGCCTCATCGAGTACGCGCCGGGAGCCAGCTACCTCTCCCCCCACGAGGACTGGCAGGACAAGGTGGTGGTGGGGCGCGGCTGGTCCTGGGGCATCGAGGTGTTCCTGCAAAAGCAACGCGGACGCTCCCTCGGATGGGTCGGGTACACCCTCGCCTGGGCCGGACGGCAGTTCGACGCCCTCAACGACGGGCAGCCGTTCCCCTACCGCTACGACCGCCGGCACGACCTCAAGCTCGTCCTCACCCACCGGCGCTCCGAGCGGCTCGACCTGGGGCTGACCTGGGTCTATGGCACGGGCCAGGCCATCACCCTGGCCGAGGCCCGCTACTTCGATGGCCGTCTCCTCGACCTCCGGTACTTCGACGGGACGCTGCCTCTGCCGGAACTGCGGGGGTATGGCCCCCGGGGTGGCTACCGGATGGCTGCCTACCATCGGCTGGACCTCTCGCTGAACCGCCACTTTCGCAAGGCGCTGTTCCTGCGCCGGGGCGAGGGCATGCTCGCCATCGGGGCCTACAACGTCTACAACCGGAAGAACCCGTTCTACCTGTTTGCCGTGCGCAGCCCTGACGGCAGCCGCCGGTACAAGCAGGCCAGCCTGTTCCCGGTCCTGCCGTTCGCCTCCTACCGTTTCCATCTATGAACCCCCATGAAACCACGAGGGCATCGGCTGGGCTGGGGGCTGGGGGGCGTTGCCCTGCTCTCGCTCCTCGCGTGCGAGACCGTCGTGGACGTGCCGCCGCCCCCGCACACGCCGCAGCTGGTGGCTCAGGGCTTCTTCACCCCGGACAGCCTGTGGATCGTGCGGGTGACGCGCACCACCCCGTTTACCGCCGCCACCCCGCCGGCTTTCCTCCAGGATGCCCACGTAGAGGTCTGGGAGGACGGCCAGTTGGTGGCCCGCCCGGCGCTTACGGATTCGGGCACCTACGTCGCCGCCGGGCAGGGGGCGCAGCCGGGCCACACCTACACCCTGCGCGTCTCGGCACCGGGCCATGCCCCCATCGAAGGGCACGACCGCCTCCCCGCGCCGCCGGAGGTGACCGCCTTCCACGAACAGGTCATCCCGCCCCTGGACAGCACCACCCGCCGGTACCGAACCCGGGTCGAGGTCACCCTGCAAGACCCGCCCGCCGAGGATAATTACTATGGGCTGCTGGTCGTCCAGGCCCGCTGGAGTGTCGATCCGGTGACGGGACAGATGCTGCCGTTGTTCCCGTCCCTGTTCCCGTTCGAGAGCGAAGACGCTGCCCTGGAAGAGAGCGCCCTCGACGTGCTCAACCAGGACGCGCACACCTACCTGGAGGCGTTCTTCTCCGACGACCCATTCCAGGGCAACGCCCACACCTTCGCCTTCGACCTCCAGTACGACGCACCCGCCCCCGGTGCGGGGCTGGTGATCCAGCGGGCCTGGGCAGTGGTGCTGCTGTCGGTTTCCGAGGACATGTACCGTTACTGGAAGACCGCCGGGCAGCAGGCCCTGACCAACGAGAACCCGTTCGCCGAACCCCTGCGCGTGCATTCCAACATGACCAACGGTTTCGGGGTGTTCGCCGGGTTTCAATACCGGCTCTACCCCCTCACCCAAAGCAGCACGGCCCTGCTGCCCGGCGTCTGGTGTGCCCAAGTGGGGCCAGGGCTGCCTATTTGTGGGGGGAAGAGGTAGCGGGGAGCTTGATATGGCTGCAATCCAAACACCTTACCATCATTCCGAACGAAGTGAGAAACCGCAGGTTGCCGGAACGGAACATCGACCGAAGAGAGATTGCGCTCCAGCGAATATCGGAGCGAAGCGGAGATTGCACCGCAGTGAAACCGCAGGTTGCCGGAACGGAACATCGACCGAAGAGAGATTGCGCTGGCGCGCAACCTTCGGTTTCTCCTCCCTTCGGTCGTTCGGAATGACAGCAGGGTTGGAGAGCCAGCAAGACCAAATTCTGGAGGCCCTTCCAAGTCCCTAACAGCCCCCCTCGCAATTTTTTTTGACCCTGCTTACGGGTTGGGTGCCTGCGCCGGGTCACATCGCTGAAAGGGCGTGCCAACACCGCGCCCGCAGGCAAGATCAGCACGACATGGAGGTACAACCCATGAAACATATGCGCATACTATGGTCGGGATTCCTGGGGCTGCTCGGCCTTGGCCTCATCGGGTGTGATACCCTCGAGGACATCAACCCGTTCAGCAACGAGCAGGAAGCCCAAGGGCTGGTCGAATCCCTCGGCGACAACACGCTCACGGTCGATGGCATCGCCTACACGGTGACGAGCGACACCGAGTTTGAGGGCATCGACAGCCTCGCCGACTTGCAAGTGGGCGACGAGGTAGAGATCGAATACGAGGAGAACAACGGCACCCGCGAAGCCCTAGAAATCGAACTGGCCGGTGCAGAAGACGACGATTGATCCTTGATCCATGGCCCGTTCGGGTCGAATGGCTCCGGCAAGGGATGGCACCTTGTCCGGAGCCGTTCCTGTGTAGTGGGAACACCCCAGCCTCGGCCTCGCCATTGGGTAAAATCAGTATGAGATAGGTATATTTGTTATCTCATAATACCCTTTAATATTAAACTTTTTAATAATCTAGTTACGGGTTATAAGGTTTTGAGTGGTCACAGGAAGAGAAGGCCATGAAGCCAGGCGTCAGCGCCCAATGGCCGACTTTTGATACACATGAAACCTGCTGGAGGTTGTTATGCACACCTGTAAGCTGAAACGCCTGTTCCTGCTGCCCATCGTCCTGACCCTGTTGTCCGGGCTGCTCGGTGGATGCCAGGGCCATCCGGTAGCCCCGGATGTCCATCCCGAAAACACCCCGTCTCTTGCCCACCTTGCCATCGTTCCGGGAGCACAGGGGGGTGATGACGATGACGAAGAGCGGGGGCTGGACCTGGACCTCTGCGACCCGGAGGAGACCACCTTCACCCTCGAAATCGACAACGCCTTCTTCCCGCTCCCGGTCGGACAGGTCTGGCACTACGAAGGGGATGACGAGGGAGCGTTTGTAGAGCTTCAGATCACCGTATTCGACCAGATCGAAGTGGTGGCAGGCGTGACCACCCGCGTCGTTGAGGAGCGCGAATGGATCGACGGTGAACTGGTGGAGGTCTCCCAGAACTACTATGCACAGGCTGAGACGGGCACGGTCTGCTATTTCGGGGAGGCTGTGGACATCTACGAGGATGGGGAGGTGATCTCCCACGACGGCTCCTGGCGGGCCGATGATCCGGGCAACGACCCCGGCATCTTTATGCCCCCGTATCCGAAGGTGGGGGCGGCCTACCAGCAGGAAGTAGCTCCCGGCATTGCCGAGGACCGCGCCCGCATCGTCGCCCGGGGGGAGACGGTGACGGTGCCCTATGGCACGTTCGAGCGTACCCTTCGGGTTCGGGACTTCAGCCCGCTGGACGGGGGGGCGGGCGAAAAGGTCTATGCCGATGGAACGAACCTGATCGTGGACGGGCCGGTTCATTTAGCCCGCATCTTTTGGGGGTGGGTTGAGGGGGGGGTTAGGGGGGGGGGGGGGGGGGTGTTGGCGGGCGGCCCCGGCCCCCCCGCCGCCTGGTTCAGCCGGGGCCGTTTCATCGGGTGTGCAGCGTGAGGGTTTGGCGGACGAACGGGTTGCCAGGGACTTCGGCGAAGCGGATGACCAGGTCCGCGCCGTCGCGTTCTGCTCCGTCCAACGCCGTCAGCAGGTCGGCATTGAGCAGCGGGAGCCGGTAGGTCTGCCCGGCGCGGCCTTCTACCACCACCCGCCGCTGCTGCCGGTCCCGGGCGATCGAGACCACCTTCAGCCCCTGGTCGGGTGCCCCCGGTTGGGTGGGCCATGCTGGAGGCAGCAGCGCCATGTCCGGGGTGAACGCTACGTCGATGACCGTTCGCCCGGTGAGGGGGGTTTCGACTTTAAGGGCAGTTCCTTGCCCGGTGGCGTGGGTCTGGAACGGCACTGCCCGCCCGTTGGCCCGCACCGAGCGTACTGGTCCTGCACCGGCCAGCAGCGGCGCAAAGTGCAGCGTCAGGGGCTGGTCGGCCCCGTTGATGGTCAGCGTGAGGCCGGTGCGGGTGCGGCGGTAGTCCAGGCGCAGCCGGGCGGCTCCCATCGCCACGTGCTCGATGGTCAGGTGCTCCCAGTCGCCGGGCAGCCGGGGGGCGAAGGTGAGCTGCCGGGCCGGGACGTCGGGGTCGAGGCCCAGCAGCCCGCGCACCAGCGGCAGCACGGTGGCGGCGGTGCAGAACCCCTGGTGGGGCACGGACTCGGCCGGCCAGGTGTGCTGGTGGCCGGAGTAGACCTCGGTGACGAACCCCAGCCCTCGCGTCCGGATATGCCCGGCAGTGTTGCGGAGGGCGGCATACCCTTGCAGCGCAAAGCCGTTGCGGAGCTGTGCTGTGGCCGTCCAACTCGTCAGGAAGGGCCAGACGGCCCCGTAGTTGTAGTTGAGAGGTTCAAAATAGGTGCTCTGGTCCGAGAGCATCCGCGTGCCCCAGTCGGTGGTCAGTTCGCTGCTGCTGAGGCGTTCGAGCGTGCGTGCGACGCGGTCGGGTTGCCCGTATCCCCACATCATCCCCACGCTGCTCCAGGGGGTGACCTCGTTCACCGTATGTCCCTCCGCGTTGAAGGCATAGGCATACATCCCCGTCTCGTCGTTCCAGAACTGCTCGAACGCCTGTCGGCCCCGGTCGGCGGCCTGCCGGGCTTCGGCGGCCAGGGCCGGGTCGCCTAGCACCGCTGCCAGCATCTGTATGGCCTCGGTGGCCCGGATCCAGACGGCAGCGAGGTAGCTGTCGGTGCGGATGCCCGTGAGCGCCCCGAATTCGAGGGCCCCCAGCCCCGCCTTTTCATTGTCCATCAGCCCGTCGCCGTCCCCGTCGGTGGTGCGGCACCAGGCCCAGGCCCGGCGCAGGGTTTCGGCATTGGCCCGGACGAAGGCAGTGTCTCCTGTGGCCCGGTAGTAGTCGTGCAACGCCACGAGGTAGAACGGACTGGTGTCGCCGTGGAGATAGGCATACGGGTATTTCCCGAACCAGTCGAGGTAGCCGATGCTTTGCGAGATTTCATGCGGCATCTTGCCGTCGCTGCGCTGGAACGGGTTCAGGAATGCGATGCCCTCGCGTGCATAGTCGCTCAGGCCGAGGGCGTTCAGGCTGAAGCTGTTGATGTAGGTGTCGCCGCCGAAGAACCAGCCGAAACCGGGCCGCCCGCCCCGTCCGGAGATCGCCCACCCCGCCACGAGGCCGGTACCGGTGAAGTCCGGGTTGACCACGCGCAGGTTGTCGTAGGACACCTTCGCCCATTCGAACGCCTCGTTCAGGGCGGGCACCGGCGTGGTGATCCGCAGGCTGCGCGCCCGCAGGTCCTGGAAGTAGGCATGGTTCGACCGGTAGAACGCCGCCGGGTCCGCCACCAGCCGTTCATACGTGCTGCGCACCGCCGCCCGGTCGCCCTTGCCCCCGGCCATGACGATGGGGATGAACCGGCCCCGGACTGCCGACGGATCGAGCACCTCGATCTGGAACTGGTTGGGCTGGTCGGAGAGCATGTGGGCGGGGGTGTAGGACAGCCCCGACGCCGCTGGCGAGCCAACATAGCCATGCTGCTGGCGCGAGGATTCGGAGATCAGGTATGCCTTGAGCGTCTCGTCCCACCAGGCATACTGCCCGCCGAGGCCCGCAGGCCACATCGGCATCAGCATTGGCACGAAGCTGCACACGATCTTGAGCGGCTCGGTGCTGTCCACCGCCAGCAGGATCAGCGCCCCGGCTTCGTCCACCGGGGTGAGGTAGTGGGCCTGCACGGTGAAGGACTGAAACACCCAGGTGATCGTCGTCGCCTCCGGACGGACGGTGATCCGGTGGACGAGGTCTTCGGCACGCAGCGGCACGGTGCTGCTGCCGATGAAGAAGTCGAACCGGAAATCCCGGAACAGCTTCACCGGCCAGGCCCAGGCCTCAAATCCCCCACTTTCGGTCCCCAGCAGCGCAAACCGATGGCCTACCTTGTCGAAATACTGGTGCGGCTGCGCCAGCCGGGTGAGCTGGACGTCGTGGTCCTGAACCGGGAACGCCGCGATCAACCCCGTCTGGGCCAACAAGGGCTGAGCAAGCAGCAGAAAGAGGAGAACGGCTGTGGGGATGCGCATGGTGCGGGTGTGGAGCAGAAAGAAGGGAAGGAGGGAAGCGAGCACAGGAAGAGAAGGAGGACAGATGGTAGCGGCAACACTACCCGTGTCTTCACGCCAACATCCCTATGGTAAGCCTCAAAAATAGGTGGGCATCCCGGAAAGGCGCAACGAAGCTGCTGCCTTTTTCCAACCCCGCAGCGTATACTGCGGCCCGGTGGCAACAGCCCCGGCGCAAGGTGCCAGAACCCCCATGACAAAACCGCTGAAAAAGCCTGTCACGCCGCTCGGATGGATTGGAGGAGGGCTGCTGCTGCTGGGGCTGCTTGGAGGCGGATACTGGGCCTGGCAGGGGCCGTCCCTCATCGCCGCTGCGTTCGAGGGCGCGATCGGAGGGCTGGGGGACTGGGTGGCTCTGCACCTTCGGCTGGATCCGGAACACCGGACGCTGGCCTATTTCCTGGCCTACGGGATGCCGGTCGGGTATCGCCTGGCCGCCGTCGGGGCGGGGCTGGGGCTATGGCTGCTGTGGAAAGGCCCGTCGCTTCAGGCACGGTGGCTCACGTTCTTCCAGGCAGAAGCCCGCCCGGTGGAGCTGGCCTGGGTTCGGATCGTGGTCTATGCCGCCCTGCTGCTGTACACCGACCCTGCCGAGGTCATCCGCATGGCTGCGTTCCCGCGTGACTTGCTGGTGCCGCCGCCGGGGCTGGGGTGGCTGGTGCCGCACCTGTCGATGGACGCAGCGGTCGTCCGGGTAGCCTTGTGGCTGTTCCAGGGGTCCTGCCTCCTGGCCCTCGTCGGGCTGTGGACGCGCCCCGCGGCCTGGGGTGTGGTCCTGCTGGGACTGTATGTGCTAGGCCTCCCGCAGTACTTCGGCAAGATCGACCATTACCATCACCTGCTGTGGCTCGCGGCCCTGCTGGCCGCCAGCCCCTCCGCCGACGCCTGGTCGGTGGATACCTGGAGGCGTGCCCGCCGGGGACTGCGGCTGCCGGATACGCCGGACCCTCGCTATGCCCGCCCGCTGTGCTACGCGGCACTGCTCATCGGGGTGGTCTATTTCTTCGCCGGCTTCTGGAAGTTCGTCGTCGGCGGAGTGGACTGGGGCACCGAGGCGTTTCCCACCATCCTGCACGCCCAGTGGTACCGCCTCGACTGGCTCCCGGCACTCCGCCCCGACCGCTATCCCGCACTCCTGGCGGCGATGGGGTGGGGGACGATGCTCTGGGAAGTATCATTCGTCTTCCTGCTCTTCGTGCCGCGCCTTCGCCTGCTGGCAATCCTGGGCGGACTGGCGTTTCACCTGCTGGTGTACCTGCTGGCCGGGATCAACTTCTGGAGCCTGGCCGTGTGCTATGTGGTGTTCGTGCCGCTGGTGAGGGGGAAGACGGGAGGAGGGCAAACGGCGTCGGACACGGGGGCGACGCATCGGCCATTGCGCCCTCGGCCATCCCTCATGGGCATGTTGCTGCTGGCCGGGGCGGTGCTGTGCGGGCTGACGCAGACCGACAGTTGGCCGTTCGCCATCTACCCGACGTTCGCGGGGGTGCGAGAGCCGTATTTCGCTACCGTCACGCTCGTGGCGACGCAGGCCGATGGGACGGCAGTGACTGTCAACCCGTGGAAAGATGCAGCCTTGCGGACGGCGATCCGCCCCTCGCGGCTGCTGGGGCTGATGTGGCAGGTGGCCCTGGCGCGCGAGGCCGCTGTACGACAGCAGAAAGCCGTTGCCTTGCTGGCGGTGCTGCGTCCGCTGGACGTCCGGCTACAGCAGGCGCGGTCGGTGGCGCTTTACGAAGACCATGTGGCCGTCGATCCAGGCCGATGGGCGGAGCCACCCGTCCGCCGCCGGCTCCTCTGGATAGGAACTGCTGGTCAGTAGGAGCTGATTTTATCGTCAAAATGACTATAATATCGTCAGAATGACTATAATTAATACCTTCGGATTCCTTTCAATTGTCAGGAGGGACAGGGGCGATTCCCCCAGGCCAGACCACCCTTTTATAACTGGAAGCTGCGGCGGTTGTCCTGGATGTCGGCCTTTTCGCGGAGGGTGGTCAGCCAGCGGTTGCGCACCTGCCCCTGGCGCTGGCTGGTCAGTTGCTGGCGTAGCTGGTCGCGCTCGGCATCGGTCATCGCTGGAGGTTCCGTTACCTGGGTGACCTGGAGGATATAGACGGCATTTTCCCCTTCGACGACACGGGAGGTCTGGCCCTGCTTGAGGCCAAAGGCGGTGCCGATGAACTTCAGGTCGCGCCCCAGGCCCTGCACGACGGCGGTGTTCATTGCCAGTCCGGTGACGGTCTCCACCTGCACGCCGAGTGCGGTGGCGAGGCGGTCGAGGTCGTTACCCTGATAGGCGGCCTGCATCCTGTCCAGTTGCATCTTCGCCTTGATGTTGGTGCGGACGCGCGGCTCGAGCTGGTTCTTCACGTCGTCGAACGACCGGTAGCCTTCGGGGGTAACCTCCTTGACGAGGGCCACAACGAACTGGTCGTTCAACTCCACTACGGGGCTGACATCGCCCTGCTTGGCCGTTTCGAGGAAGGTCATCAGGATGCGGCTGTTGCCCAGGTCGGGGATGAACTGTTGTTCCGCTTCTACCTGTACTTCCTTCGGCGCCAGGCGCTGGCGCTGGGCTTCCTCGTCGAACTGGCCGTTCTCGGTGGCGAAGTACTGGAGGTCGTCCAGTCGTTCCTGGATGTTGCTGAGGGTTTCGGCGCTGGGGGTGATGCGCAAGGCATAGTCGGCGATGCGGACTTCCTGGTTCGAGCGCCCGGTCACCTCGACGAGGTGCAGACCGAACTGGGTCTCGACGGGGCCGACGACCCGTCCGATGGGTGCGGCATTGACGGCCGGTTCGAAGGGTGCGACCATCAGGCCCCGCCCAAACCAGCCGAGGTCGCCTCCCAGTTCGGCAGAGCCATCGGTGGAGTGGGTGCGGGCCATCTCGGCGAAGCTGGCCCCGCCTTCGATCTGGCGCTTGATGGTTTCGGCCTGCTGAAGGGCAGCGGTCTTGGCGGCCTCATCACCGGGCGGGAAACGGAACAGGATGTGGCGGGCACGGGTGGCCGTCTCGCTGGCGGGGCGGACGTCCAGCACCTTGATCAGATGTGCCTGCCCCCCGCCGAAGACCGGGCCGACGATGGCACCCGGCAGGAGGTCGGCAAACACGGCATCGCCGACGGCGGGGTCGAGCTGGCCGCGCCCGACGAAGTCGGCGGTGTAGGGCGTCTCCGAGCCGTTCTGGACGAGGAACGTGGAGTCGTCGGTGGCGCTGGCAAACCGGGCTTTGAGCTGCTCCAGGTCCTCGCGGAGGGCACTCGTGTCGGCCTGGGTCGGGTTTTTCGAGAGGGTGATGTAGGACAGGGTGAACGACTTTTTCTGCTTGAAGTCCTCCCGGTGCTCGCTGTAATAGTCCCGCAGCGCCTTGTCGGTCACCTGTGCCTTCACCGAGTCGTCCGGGATGGTGGCATAGCGCAGGGCCACGAACCGGGCATCGACCTTGCGGTTGCGGTACTGGTGCTCGGTGAGCACGTCCTGGTTGGACACGCGCACGGTGGCCCCGATGAGCTTGTCGAGCTTTTCGGCCTGGCGCACGGTGCGCAGGTAGTTCTCGATCTCGATGATCTGTTCCCGGTTGTCGGGGTCGGCCACGAAGCTCTGGAGGAGGGTCCGGTCGAGGCCACCCTTGCCGTCGTTGAACAGCTGCTGCATGAGCGGGTGCGGGTTCTCGCCCTGGAAGAGTTCGTATACCTCGTCGTCGCTCACCTCGATACCCAGTCGGCGCATCTCCTGTTCCTGGAGCTTCTGTTCCACGAGGCCCGTGAAGACGCGGTCCCGGATCTGGTCGACCATCTGGGGCGGCGGCGCCTCGCCGTTCTGCTGCTGGTACTGGTTGAGCTGTGCGTCCAGCGCCCGCTGGTATTCCTCGACCGTGATGGCCTCGCCGTTGACTGTGGCGATGTTGGTGGCATTGATGTTCTGCAATGCATCGAACGTTCCGGCATCCTGCAACACCCAGAGGCCCCCGAAGGCAAGCACCAGAATCCACAGAATCACCCCGGTATTGTCCCGGAGCTTGTTCATGACGCCCATACGAACCGCGTTTTCCAGTTAGACAAGCAACAGCCTACCAATATACGGTACACAGCCCGCCGGGTTCTCCGCCTCAGTCTTTAAGGAACGGGGAATTCGGGAAGTTGGGATTCGGGATGGTGGATTGGGACTGTCGCTGCCCTCCCTTCCGTGTTATTGCGAGGAACTTGGCCGCGTCCTGGTCGATCTCATGAGATGGACCAGATGAGATCGACCAGGACGCGGCCATCTCGACAGTGAAGCCGGAATTATAGTCAATTTGACTATAATTCATGTTGAGGCGAACACAGCCATCCCGACGCTGCTGCGACGTTCCTCCCAGGCGGCAAGGGCGAGATCAAGCCCCCTCGTTCCTCGAGGCAGGTTCTGGCAAGGCGATACTATCCTCAAGCCCCACCAGCCAATAGCCAACAGCTATCTACCTCAGGCCGCTTTGGACTGGACGCGCTGGATCTGGGTGCGCAGGGTGACGAGCACCTTGCCGAGAATCTGGGAGATGCGGGCCTCGGTGCGGTTCATCAGCTCGGCGATCTCGCGCAGGGTCAGGTTTTCGTAGTAATACAGGGCCAGTATGGTCTGTTCGCGTTCCGGCAGTTCCCGGATCATCTGCTCGAGGTAGGTACGCAGCAGTTCCTGGTCGATCTGTTCGAAGAGATGGGTGTTGTCTTCGCTGGGAATGGTTTCGAGGATGATCTGTTCCCCCTCGGCCTCAATGGGCGCATGGAGTGAGAGGGCAAACCGGCACTGGGCGTCCCGCAGCAGGGTGTGGTATTCCACGAGTGAGAGGCCGAGGTAGTCGGCCACATCCTGGTCGGAGGGCTCTCCGCCGAGCACCTGGCGCAGCGTGTCCATCGCCTGGTGGGCTTCGGCGAGCTTGCGGCGACGCTCGCGCGGCAGGGCATCGATGGAGCGCAGGTAGTCGACCAGGGCGCCGCGGATGCGCCCGTAGGCGAAGGAGACGAAGGGGGTGCCGCGCTCCATCTCGAAGCTGTCTAGGGCTTGCAACAGCCCGATGATCCCCACATTCTCCAGGTCCTCCCGCGAGGCCAGCGGATGGTCGGGAATGCTCAGGCGACCGACAATGGAGCGTACCAGCGGGATGGCGGCCAGTACCACCCGCTCGCGGCTGGCCGGGTTGGGATTGGACGCATAGGCGACAGCCAAGCTTTGCAGGTCCTGGGCCATGGGAGGAGGATAGGGTTGGGCGAGAGGAAGCAGAAGGTGTCGGCAGATGGTAGGGGCAGATCAGGCCGCCATTGCCTTCGATTTGATGGCCGAGGTCTCCGAGGGGGGGTGTTCGTTGGCCTCGCCTTCGGGCTTCTCTTCAGGCTCCGGCGGGGCTACCTGGTGCAGTTGTTCCAGGATGCGCTGGATGACCAGGTCCCCAATGAGCAGCACCATGTAGACGAAGAGTCCGGTTCCCACCCCCA
>CAZLRO010000013.1:17149-26073 GCA_964561865.1 uncultured Rhodothermaceae bacterium
CCGCACCCGGCTGCTCCGCGGCCTGCGTGATCTGAAGGTCAGCAACCCGATCAGGCCACTGAACTGGGTAAAAAGGGCACGCATGGCAGGTTCATCTCTCGGCGTTGTTCCGGGCCGTGCAGCAGGGGAGCAACCTCCATGCCAGTCGAAAGCCAGCGCGGCCTCCGGGAAAGGGCCGTTCAGCGAGGGCAGCGGTTGCGGGAATGGAGGGTGAGAGAAGGGGAGGGACATGGGCGCGAGGTGTCAATAGGGTTTTCGGTGATCAAGTTGTTTAGAAATTTGAGTTTAATCATAATTTGCAAGGGACGGGGGCTGCCGTTTGCGGCCTTCTAGGAGGGTGCGGGCGATCTGCTGGAAGCAACCGGACAAGGGAGCCGATCCGCGTACTACCGGGGTCTGTTCGGCCACCGACCGCCGGACCTCGGCGGAAAAAGGTACCCCGCCCAGATACATTGTTTCCTTGCCTACAAAGTGCCGCGTGATCTGGTTGAAACGGGCGGCCACCTCTGCCGCGTCGTCCTCCGAATCGGCCATATTGACGAGGGCGGCGAAAGGGAAAGTGGCATCGCGGTGCCAGACAAACCGGGCCAGCCGGTAGGCATCGGTGATGGCGGTTGGCTCGCCCACCAGCACGAGCAGGCCGAGGTCGGCCCGGTCGAGTGCCCAGCGGACGGCCCCTTCCACGCCTGCCGGGGCGTCGATCAGGATGCAGGTGTGGGTACGGCGCAGCCGGGCGAGCAGGTCGTCCAGGGCGGCGTAAAGGCGGGTTTCCTGCCCGTCGGCCTGCCCGGCCTCCTGCACGGCTTGCACCAGGGTGAACCCGTCCCCAACCGGGTGCAGCACTTCCGCCAGCGAGGCTTGTCCCGTCGCCAGGTCGAAGGCGCTGCATCGGGGTGCTTCGTTGAGCAGAATGGCTGCATCGCTCTGGCCCAGGTCTACATCCAGCAGGGCGACCGAAGTGCCCTGACAGTGCAGCGTCTCGGCGAGGTTGACGGCGAGCATGCTTTTGCCGGTGCCGCCCTTACCGCTGACCACGGCGACGACGGTGGAGGTACGTTTCATCTCAGGGGAAGATGACATTGGAGGACAGGGGAGCCATGCAGCGGTGCCGCTTGCGATGTGCGCCGGGAGGCGGATCACAGCTCCAGAATCTGTTCGACCAGCCAGGTGGGGGTGAACGCCTGCACGCTGTCGGTCAGGCAGAGGCCGTTGGAGAGGAACTGGACGGGCATCTTCATGCGGAGCAGCCAGTCGGCCAGTCGTCCCAGCCCCGGCGTCTCGTCCAGATGGGTCAACGTGAGGGCGTGCGGGCGCAGGTGCATCTGTTCGAGCCAGGCAGGGGTGAAGCTGTCGAGCACCCGGTTGGCGTTGAGCACCAGTTGTACCTGGAACGGGACGATAGCGCTTGCCATCTGCTTCAGGTGCAGCAGCGTCTGGCGTGCTGCGGGGGCCTCCAGCGGCAGCGGGGGCGTGTCGATCAGGATGCAGTCGAAGCGGCGGGCACGGCTCAGGGCCTGGAACATCGCGTGGGGGGTGGCGACCTCCTGCACGGGCACCTCCAGCCGCCGGTACAGCTCGATCCCGCTCTGCCAGGGCAGGTCGTGGTCCTCGTTCGGCGGGAGGATGCTGATGACGGTGGTGAGGCGGTTGCCGAAGAACTGCTCGCTGCGCAACAGCTTGAGGATGAGCGAGGTCTTGCCCGCGCCGGGTGGCCCGATGAACAGCTTGGTGCCGACGGCGTGTTTGGGCATGGGGATGTTGAGCAGCCGCCGCATCTCCTGGGCCAGCGCCCACCGCAGTTCATCGGTGTGGGCCTCCGGCTGGTGGCCTTTCTCGGCCAGGGCGTCGAAGAGCCGGGTGGCCGTGGCCGGCTGAAACCCTTTCTCCAGCAGGAAGGCATAGAGGGGATGGGCCGTCCAGCGGTGGGCCGTGCCGATGATGGCTTCTCCGAGGCGGCGCTCGATGGCCTCCAGCCGCGTCTCCAGGCGGCCCATCTGCGATTCCAGCATCTGTTCCAGCGGCTTCCACGACGGGGTAGCCGGCACACCCGTTGGCGGGCTTGCCGGGAACAGGCTGCCCCGGCCCGGACGGGGAGCCTCGGCAGGCCGGGCCGTTGCGGGAGTCGGAACGGCCATCGTCGGAGCGACCATCACCGGGGTGTGGCGATAGCGGTCGGCAGCCGGGTAGCCGAACCCGCTCCCCGCCGTCACAGGCACGGGTTCGGGCTGTGACACAGCTGACGAGGGTCGGGTAGCCAGCCGGGGTTCGATCACCGGGTGGATGCGCGGGGGCACAGAGACCGGATCGGGCCGGTCCGTCACCACCGTGATGCGGGCGGGCTGGTTGTGCTGGGGAGGGATGGATTCGAGCAGGACGACCTCATCCCCAAACAGCTTGCGCGCCTCAATCAGCGCGGCATGGATGCTGGAGCCGGTCAGGGTCTTGACGTGCATGGTGTTCAGCAGCACAGGGAAAATCAGTCCGGGCGAGCAGAACTTTTTTCTTGAACGCCACCGCCCGGCCCGTCACAACAGGGTGACCGGGGTTGGTGCAAGCAGAATGCCTGTTTGCGGTGGGAGGGGTGCTTGGGGCGCTCAGGGCAGGGCATGCCCTACCCCTACAACGACATTCGCTTTGGTTGAAAATGCAGTACACCAAAGGCCAAACCGAGTGCCCCTCCTGGACAGAGCCTGCCTCCGCGTAGGCGGGGAGGGGTCGGGGTGGTCTATGGAGGCGTTGCGATCTAACCCCGACCCACCAAGGGCTGTAGGCCGTCCCAGCCCCTTACGTCAACTTCAGTTGGTCGATCACCTCGACGTGGGCCTGGGGGACGAGGTCGTTGTAGGAGAGCACGACGATATCGGACACGGTGGGGGAGAGGAAGTTGAAGAAGGTGGTGCGCAGCACCGGCGAGGTCAGCAGGATGGGGAGGCGGTTGTTGGTGATGAACCGTTTGCTGAGGCGATCCGCTTCCTGCACCGCCTTCTCGGCGCGGGCGGGGTCCAGCCCCAGCGTGTTGGAGTTGAGGTCGCCGGCCTGGGCGCGTTCGAGCAGGTGCTGTTCGAGGGCGGGGTCCAGGACGAAGGCGTGGAGGCTGCCATCTGGCCCGGCGAACTGCCGCGTGATGGTCTGTGCCAGTGCGGCGCGAACGTACTCGGTGAGCACATCGAGGTTCTTGGTAGTGGTGACGTGGTCGGCCAGGGCTTCCAGGATGGTGACGAGGTCGCGGATGGGGATACGTTCCTGGAGCAGCCGCCGGAGTACTTTCTGCACCCCCCCGATAGAGATCAGGTTCGGCACGAGTTCATCGACCAACGCCGGAGATTTTTCCTGGACCTTGTCCACGAGCTTCTTCACCTCCTGGCGATCGAGCAGGTGCCAGGCGTTCTTGCGCAGCACCTCCAGCAGGTGGGTAGTGATGACTGCCGGCGCCTCCACCACCGTCAGGCCCTGTCGCTCGGCTTCGTGCAGGTTGCGCTCGGCCACCCAGAGGGCGGGCAGACCGAAGGTGGGGTCTTTGACGCGGATGCCGGGGGGTGGGGAAGAGAGGGCTTCGGGCAGCAGCGCCAGATGGTAACCCGGCAGGACCTCGCCCTCGGCCACCGGGTTGCCCTTGAGTTGGATGATGTACCGGTTGGCCCCCAGCGTCACATTGTCTCGGATGCGGACGGGGGGCACGACGATGCCCAGTTCGAGGGCCAGTTGCTGGCGCAGCAGGCGGATGCGCTCCAGCAGGTCGCCATGCTGGTTGGGGTCTACGAGCGGGATGAGGGCGTAGCCGATCTCCAGCTCCAGCGGGTCCACCAGCAATAGGTCGCTGGGGTTGTCACTGGGCTTTTCCGCGGCCTCGGCTTCGGCAGCGATGCGGGTCTGTGCGGCCTGGGTGGCCTCCTGCCGGTCCAGGTCCAGGCGCTGGCGTCCGAGCAGCACTGCCGTCCCGGCCAGCAGCAGGAAAGGCAGGGTGGGAAGGCCTGGCATGAACCCCATCAGCATCAGGAAGCCAGCGGTGATGAACAGCGGATAGGGTTTGCGGAAGAGCTGGCCCTTGAACTCCATCGCCAGGTTGGTGTCCCCGCTGGCACGGGCTACGATGATACCGGCCGCCGTGGAGATGAGCAGGGCCGGAATCTGGGAGACAAGGCCGTCGCCGATGGAGAGCAGGGTGAACGTCTGGGCGGCCTCCGGCAGGGGCATCTGGAGCTGCGTCACCCCGATCACCAGCCCCCCCACCACGTTGATGATGGTGATGATGAGGCCGGCCACGGCATCGCCCCGGACGAACTTGCTCGCACCATCCATCGCACCGTAGAAGTCGGCCTCGCGGCTCACCTCCTCGCGGCGGTGGCGGGCCGTGGCCTCGTCGATCAGGCCCGCATTGAGTTCCGCATCAATCGCCATCTGCTTTCCAGGCAGGGCATCGAGGGTGAACCGGGCTGCCACCTCGGCGATACGTCCGGAGCCTTTGGTGATGACGACGAAGTTGATCAGGAGCAGGATCAGAAAGATGATGCCGCCGACCACGTAGTTGCCGGCTACCACGAAGTCGCCGAAGGCCTGGATGAGTGCACCGGCGTGCCCTTGCCCCAGAATCAGGCGGGTGGAGGCGACGTTGAGAGAGAGGCGGAACAGCGTCGTGACCAGCAGCAGGCCGGGAAAGACGGCAAATTCGAGCGGACGCAAGGCATAAAATGCCGTCAGCAGGATCGCCAGGCTCAACGCGATGTTCACAGCCAGGAGCACATCGAGCAGGAAGCCCGGCAACGGGATGATGAGCAGCAGCAGGATCACCACCAGCCCGGTGGCGACGACGGCCTGGGTGTGAACCCCCGTCTGAGGGGTGGGCACAGGCAGCACGGCAACCGGAGGGGCAGCGGCGTTTGCCATGAATACAGGGGATTAGGGGAGGAGGGTGCCCGGTTCGGCTGGACGGCCACTGCCCGGAGGAGGATCAGGGGGCCGGCTGGGTTCGTCCCGCCGCCCAGGCCCTGCGTCCCTTGCGCCGGTAGATCTCGGCCAGTAGGGCAGCGACAGCGGGATAGAGGTCGGCAGGGATTTCGCCCAGTTCGGGCACCTGGTCATACAAAGCCCTTGCCAAAGGCCGGTTCTCGATGGCCGGGATGCCCATCTCCAGGGCCATCGCCTTGATGCGGAGGGCGCGTTTACGGATGCCCTTCGCCAGCACCCGGGGCGCCGGAGCTTCGGTCGGGTCGTACCGCAGGACCACCGCATAGTGGGTCGGGTTGGTGATGACCACGTCGGCCTGCTGCACCGCCTGGTCGAGGCGCGGACGACGGGCGATCTCCTGCGCCATCTTGCGCTGGCGGCGTTTCACCTGCGGGTTGCCCTCGCTTTCCTTCGTCTCGTCCTGCACCTCCTGCTTGGTCATGCGCAGGTCCTGCATGTATTTCCAGTGCTGGTAGAGGTAGTCCAGCCCGGCGAGGAAGAAGAGCATCAGCAGGATGGGCACGAGCAGCCCGCGCAGCCATGCCCCCAGCAGTTCGACCACCTGAAGGGTGGGCAGGGTGTGCAGTCGCAGCATCTCCGGCAGGCGGCCTTGCAGATAAGCCCAGGCGATGGTTGCCAGAAAGCCCACCTTCAGCAGTCCCAGCCCCAGCACCACGAGTGCCCGCGAGGAGAACATCCGCTGAAACCCCTTCAGGGGGCTGATTTTTCGCAGCTTCGGCTGCAACACCTGCGTGGTGACATTGAAGCCGGTCTGCAACAGGTTATGGGCGATGCCCAGCACCAGGAGGGTGCCCAGGAAGGGGGCCAGCATCCCGATCACCGCCCAGCCCACCTCGGCCAGCAGGTGCTGCACCGCGTCCGGGCTGAGCCGCGTGGTGGCCGCCTGGAGGAAGACTTGCCGGGCGAGGGTTTGCAGGGCCGAGAACACCACCGGCGTGCCCACCATCAGCAGGGTGAGGCCGGCCAGGAGTGTCAGGGCGGTGCCCAGGTCCGTGGACCGGGCTACGTTCCCGCCTTCCCGCGCCTTGCTGAGCTTGCGGGCAGAAGGGGCAAAACTTTTCTCGGCATCGCCCGCCATGACACCAGTGGGTTAGGGACGCAGGGTGTCGATCATGTGCCGCATCGTCTGGTCCATCTGGTCCAGCAAGTCCGGCAGGGTGGGCAGCAGGTGCTGCATGAAGACCAGCAGCAGCGCCAGGCCCGCCAGCGGCTTGAGCGGCATG
Source organism: uncultured Rhodothermaceae bacterium (assembly GCA_964561865.1). Lineage (GTDB taxonomy): Bacteria > Bacteroidota > Rhodothermia > Rhodothermales > CAZLRO01 > CAZLRO01. The sequence goes on from CAZLRO010000013.1 coordinate 23,338, forward strand.
CTCAGCGAGAACAGGTCAGCCTGGGGCAGGACACGGGCCAGCAGACCGAAGACCACCTCCACCAGGAAAAAAGACACCAGGAAGGGCGCTGCCAGGTTCAGGGCCGCCATGAACAACAGGGGGGCAGACTTCAGCAGGAACGGCCCGGCGGCAGACAGGAGTGCCCCGGCCAGCGGGATCGCCCTGAACGAGGTGACCAGCGCCCCCAGCACCTGCTGGGGGCCGTCGAACAGGGTGAAGAACAGCAGAAACGCCATCAGCAGGAGTTGTCCGACGGGGTTGGTGGTAGCACCCTGCATGGGGTTAAACACCTGTGCCATGCTCAGGCCAATCTGGAAGCCAATCAGTTCGGCAGCATAGGACAGGCCCCACACCACCATCTGGGCCGTGAAGCCGAGCACCGCACCCGTGAGCACCTCGATGATGAGGGCGACCATGAAGCCGAAGGGATGGTACAGGGCAGGGGGGATCGGCTGCCCCAGCACCAGCCCCACCAGCAGATAGGCCAGCACTACCGAGACCAGCAGCTTCACCCGGACAGGCACCGACGGGTGGCTGAAAAACGGGGCCGTCGCCATCAACCCGCCTATCCGCGTGAACACCAGGAATAGCGGTATCAGGTATTCGGCAGATAGCAGGGCCATGTGGAAAGGCAGGAAACAGGGTGCAGGCGGAGGGCACGCCAAGGATGCAGTGCAAGGACGGGCGGATCCAAGGCCTCGGTTTCTACTGCCCCCTCATCGCACAAGGCTGGGAATGAACTGGAAGACGTGGGTGGTGAAGTCCACCAGAAGCTGAAGCATCCAGGGGGCCAGCATGAGCAGGATCAGCCCCACCGTGGTGATCTTGGGGATATAGGTGAGGGTCATTTCCTGGATGGAGGTGACGGCCTGGAAGAGCGAGACCAGCAGCCCGACGACGAGGGCGGCCCCCAGCAACGGGGCAATGATCATAAGGGCCGTTTGCAGGCCCTCCTGAATCCAGTACAGGGCGATGTCGGCGTTCATGGGGCCATGGAATGCAGGATGGAAAAAGGCTCCGGCAGGCCCGTCAGCCGGTGTAGCTGCGCACCAGCGACTCGACCAGCAGGTACCAGCCGTCGGAAAGGACGAACAGCAGCAGCTTGACGGGCAGCGAGATCATCATCGGCGGGAGCATCATCATCCCCATGCTCATCAGCACGCTGGCGACGATCAGGTCCACCACCAGGAAAGGCAGGAAGATCATGAAGCCGATCTGGAAGGCGATCCGCAGTTCGCTGATGACGTAGGCCGGTACGAGCACATGGAGCGGGACATTCTCGGCGCGGTCGAAGGCGGTAATCCCGGCCATGTCCATGAACAGCATCAGGTCTTTCTCGCGGGTCTGGGCCAGCATGAACTGTTTCATCGGGGCGGCAGCCAGGTCCAGGGCCTGCTGCTGGGTGATCTGGTCGCGCAGATAGGGTTGCAGCGCCGTCTCGTTGATCTGCGACAGCACCGGGTGCATGATGAAGACGGACAGAAACATCGCCAGGCCGATGAGCACCTGGTTAGGAGGCGCCTGTTGAGTGCCCAGGGCTTGCCGGAGGATGCTGAAGATGACCACCAGCCGCGTGAAGCACGTCATCAGCAGGGCAATGGCCGGTGCCAGGGAGAGCACCGTCATCAACAGCAGCAACTGGATGGGCAGGACGTAGTCCTCCTCGCCGGCGGCGGGCTTGCCGAAGTTCAGCGTGGGGAGCGGGGCCAGCAACGGGGATGGGGCAGCGCCGGGGTCGGAAGGGGCCTCCTGTGCAGGAGCGGAAGGAGGGGGCGTGGTGGGGGCCTGCTGGGCGTGGGCGGGCGTACCCAGGACACTCCCTCCCGCCAGGAGCAGCAGCAGAAACACACGGGTCATGGCAGGGGGACCGGGTTATCCGTTGGCTGGGACAGGGGAGGGGGCGCGGTGGTAGTGTTGTAGCACTTCGGCGAACGGCGGCGTCCGGGCCGGGGCGGGGGTTGCTGGCGCTGGGGAAGAAGCGGGGCTTACGGGGTCTGCCAGGGTGCTGTGTGGGCGGGTGTAGTGTCGGAGCACGGTGATCTGTCCCGCTGTGATGCCCAGCAGCAGCACATCCGGGCCACAAGAGACCAGGCGCAACTGCTGGCTAGGTGTCAACTGGAGGTGGCCGAGGGTCTGGAGCGATGCCGGGGTGGTGCCGGTGCCGAGGGTCTTGCGGCGGAGGTACACGGCCAGCACACCCCCGCTGCCAAGTATCGCCAAGACCAGCACGTAGCCAGGGGTGATCAGCCCCGGACGGGGCGACAGGGTCAGGTGGGAGGTCGCCTCCGCTGTGCTGGTCGGAGAGGCCATCGTGCGGGGGAGGGGTGGGGGCTGGGAGGGCATCAGCATGGCGGCCAGCCCCAGCAACAGCAGGGCACCCCCCAGGAGCAGGGCACGCCGGGGCAGGCGTGGGGCGGGCGCATCCGCTGTTGGGGGGGGCGAGAAGAGGAAACGCATGGGGCCTGTAGGCTTCAGGGGAAAGGGGCGTTGTAGCACGGGATACCGGGAGGCCAGCCTGTCCAGTTAGCGGTGCAGCTTCTCTCGCTGCCGGGTGGTGATCAGGCTGGTGATGCGTACCCCAAACTGCTCGTCGATCACCACGGCCTCCCCCTCGGCGATCAGACGTCCGTTCGCGTAGACCTGGAGGGGTTCCCCCAGCAGCTTCTCCAGTTCGATGACGCTGCCGGGGGTCAGGCGCAGGATGTCCGAGAGGGG
>CAZLRO010000014.1:0-26070 GCA_964561865.1 uncultured Rhodothermaceae bacterium
TTTTACCGCCCCAACCGTCGAGGAGGTCGCCCGGGCCACGTCTTCGAGGCTCATCGGGAAGACGGTGGAGAGGTTGCCGGTGGCGAAGATGCGCTCGCTGTAGGCACTCCAGCGCCCGGTCTGGTCCTGGTGGCGCACGCGCAGGCGGTAGGTCAGCTCCGGCAGCAATTCGCGCCGCCCGGCGTGCGAGCCTTCGAACGTGCCGTCGCCGAGGTGGGTATGCACACGCTCGACGCCCTGGATGCAACTGGTCACCCAGACGCGCTCGGCGTCGAGCCAGATTTCCCAGTCCGTGCAGAAATGTGTGTCGCCCGCGTCCGGGTCGGAGAACGGTCCGGTCTCCATGTGGACGTCGGCGAGGTTGACCTGCTGCCCGTCGCTGAACGGCTCGGTGATGACGGGAGGGTTCGGGGCATTCTGGGCGAGGAGTGGGCCTGCCAGCAAGGCAAGGCCCAGCAACAGCAGCAAGCGGTTCATGCAAGGCATCTCTGGTGGACGTCTCAACCAACTATAAGACTACGGTGCTCCGAGGGGGGCGCGGCCGGGGCTTTGCGTACAAACCGCATCACCACCGCCCGATGGTCGGAGGGATGTGTGGGGCTGTCTGCGACCCAGGCATCAAGCAGTTGGAGCCGGTCGGCGCAGTAGAAGATATGATCGATCTTGTAACGCGGGGCATCGGCGGGATAGGTGCCGGTGGTTTTTGGGCGGAGTGTGGCAAACGCCTCGGCCAGACCAGGGGTCTGCGCAAGCGTCGCGGCGGCGCGGTCGCCCTCGAGCCAGGCGCGGTCTTCAGCGGGGAGGGCGGTCGTATCCTGTGGCAACACACTGTTGAAGTCACCTATCACCAGCACCGGGTACTGCGCTGCGTACTGCTGATAAAGCTGTTGTACGTGCGCGGCCTGCCGGTTGCGCGTGGGGACGTCCCAGGCTTCGAGGTGGACATTGATCAGGATGAGCGGCTGCCCGCCGAGGTCGATCTTCACTACTTGAGCCAGCCGGTCGAGGTAGAAGGCGTCGTACCAGAACGGGTTCGATGGACGTTCGAGTACCACGCGCTCCTGGCCCATGATGGGGTGACGGCTGAGCACGGCCTGCCCGGAACGCACCCGCCCGAAGTGATCCTGCGGCCAGCCGTAGGGGAAGGGCACGTACCGCTCATCCCAGTTGACAGCCTCGGCCACCGCTGCAAACCTGCTGCGTTTCGCCAGTGTGTCCGCCTGGTTCACGTCGAAGGAGCGGGCAGCGGCGAAATCGATCTCCTGCAAGGCCACCACGTCGGGCTGCACGTCTGCCAGCAGTCGCACGGCGGCCTCCAGGTTGCCGTTCACAAACGCCTCCGTACGCTCGGTTGGCAGGTTGTTCGTCATGCCAGAGAGGTAGCCGATGTTCCACGTCATCACGGTGAACGTGTCGCGGGGCACCGCAGGCACGACGGAGTAAGAGACGATGCGGGCGGTGTCTTTCGGCTGTACAGGGGTGCTGGCCCAGAAGAACCAGCCGACGCCTGCCAGGAGCAGGAACAGGAAGGGTACCACCAGGAAACGCAGGAATAGACGCATACAGAGAACAGGGCAAACGAAAAAAAACGTACCAGCATAGGTCACCTGGCCCGTATTGGCACGCCGTCGCAGCCCCAATGTAGTGCTTTCACCAATTCTATGCTATCCGACAGCTCTCAGCTTCCTGCGGCGACTGATTGAACAAAACGGCCTGGACCCCACCTTTCGATTGCAGGAGGAACGGGCAGCGGTCATGGTGTTGATGCGCCGCTACGAGGCGATTCCCATGTCGTTGGCAGACGCATGTCTCGTTCGGATGAGTGAGCACCATGCAGGTTGTCTGGTCTTCACCTGTGACACGGACTTCCAGATTTATCGACGGCACCGGCGACAAGCCATCCCGCTGATCGCCCCGTTTTGACCGGTGCCGTTGCTTCACACGGCCTGGCTTGCGGCCCACGCCTCCGCCTGCGCCACCACCTCATCGGCACAGCCCCAGGCGAGGGTATAGCCACTGCCGCCGTGCCCGTAGTGATGCAGCACGGCACAGCGCGGCCCGGCGGGTTCCAGTTCCAGCCGCACCGCCGGGCGGCCTGGGCGCAGCCCTACCTTCACTTCCAGCACAGTGGCGTCGTGCAGCCGGGGTTCGAGCTGTCGGCACTTGCGGAGGATGTCCGCCGTGATTGCCGGGTCGGGTTCGAGCGAAGCCGCGTGCGCCTCTGCGGTGCCGCCGAGGATGACGTCGTGGGTGCGGGGGACGATGTAGCTCATACCGAGCGGCCCGTCGTCGTCGATCAGGCAGGTTTCGAGGCCGGGGTTAGAGACGCGGACGATCTGGCCGCGGATGGGATATAGGGTGGCGTCGGGTACCAGTGGCTTCGACCCCAACCCCGTACAATTGACAATCAGGCGGTTGTTGGCGTAGAGGGTATGCAGCGCGGCGACGCCTTCGGGCTGGACGGTGAGCTGCCCGCCACCCGCCTCGAACCGTTGCAGGAGGTACCGCAGGTAGACGGGCGTCTCGATGACGGGCACCTCGGCGTAATAGCCGTCGCGGTAGTCCAGCCGCAGCTCCGCCGCGTAGAGGTGGCGAAACACCCGCACGGCGCTTTGCCACCAGGGGTCGGGCACGGGGTGTAGGTAAAATGCGTGCAGTGGACGAAAGTACACGCCCGTTGCGGAGTCCTGCTGCTGCGCCGCGTACACGTCCAGCGTGCGGGCACCCCAGGCCAGCACCCGGTCTTCCGGCCATGCCTTGTACGGGAGCCACACAGCGGCGGCTACGCCTGAGACGGTCTCCTGGGGCAACGCCTGTGCCACGACCCGTACCACAAACCCGGCCTCCTGCAAGCGCAACGCGCTCGTCAGCCCGACCACACCGGCACCGAGAACCAGAACGTGCATGGGGATAGCCGTTAGCTGTTAGCCGTTAGCTGGTGGGGCTTGGTACTTGGAGGGCGAAGAGGGCCTTCGCCCCTACAGGTGCTTGGAAAAATCCGCGATCCGCAATCCCAAATCCGCAATCTCGTTCACCGTGCCCGTCGTACTACACGGCCCGGCTTTGCACCGGTGTGCTCGCCGTCGCGCAGCACCTGCACGCCGTTAACCCAGACGTGCTGGACGCCGGTGCTGTACTGGTGCGGCTGCTCGAAGGTGGCGTGGTCCTGGATGGTGGCCGGGTCGAACACCACCACATCGGCGAAGAAGCCGGGCTGGAGCCGCCCGCGCCGTTCGATCCGCAGGTTCTCGGCGGGCAGGGCTGTGAGGCGACGGACGGCTTCTTCGAGGGGGATCACCCGCTCGTCGCGCACGTACCGGGCGAGTAGCCGTGCAAAGTTACCATAGGCGCGGGGATGGGCACTCTGTCGCAAGAACGTGAAGGCTGTGTCGGTCGCCATCGACTCGGCGTCGGAGCCGAAGCTGACCCAGGGCCGGGCAATCTGCTGGCGGATGTTGTCCTCGGACATGAGGAAGTAGACGACTTCCACGCGGCTGCTGTCGGCGATGACGAGGTCGAGGGCCGTCTCTTCAGGCGAACGGCCCCAGGCGGCGGCTACCTGCGCGAGCGTCTGGCCGATGTAGCGGCGGAGCGAGTCCTGCCGGAAGCCGATGAAGAGGGTGCCTTCGGGGCCGGCAGCCCGCATCAGGTTCTCCCAGTCGTCGGTGGGGGTGCGCATCTCGTGCAGCACGCGGGCGCGGAGGGCCGGGTCCCGGAGCCGCTCTCGCCACGCCTCGTAGCCCCCTTCCTGCACCCAGGGCGGCATCGCCGCGTCCAGCCCCGTTGCCCCGGCGGGATAGGTGTACATGTCCGCCGTGATGCGCAGTCCTTCGGTGCGGGCCTGCTCGATGCGGTCCAGCACATGCGCCATCTTGGGCCAATTCGCCTCGCCTGCCGCCTTCAGGTGATAAACCTCGGCGCGGACGTTCGCCTCGCGTGCGATCCGCAGCAATTCTTCGACCGATTCCTCCAGCCGGTTGCCCTCGCTGCGCATGTGGGAGATGTACAGCCCGCCGTATTCGGCGACCACCTGTGCGAGGGCAATGAGTTCATCGGTGGCGGCATAGAAGGCCGGGGCGTAGATGAGCGACGAGCCGAGGCCGAGTGCGCCGTCTTCCATGGCCTGGCGCACCAGCGCCTTCATCCGCTCCAGCTCTGCGGGCGTCGGCGGGCGGTTCACATAGCCGAGTTCGTGGATGCGGACGGTAGTGGCGCCGACGAACGAGGCGACATTTGGGGTGATGCCGCGCTGTTCGAGATGCTGCAAGTACTGGTCGAGGGTCGTCCAGGCTACGTCGAACTTGAAGTCCCGCTGGCTCCGCTGCAAGTCGGCCTTCATCGCGGGATTGAGGGGCCCCATCGACCAGCCCTCGCCCATCACTTCGAGCGTGACGCCTTGCCGGAGGTCACCCTGCGAATGCCCGTCTTCGAGCAGCGACTCGGTGGCCCAGCTCAGCATGTTGATGAAGCCCGGCGCGATGGCCTGCCCGGAAGCATCGATCTCTACACGGCCCCGCCGCTCGGACAGGTCGCCGACGAAGGCGATGGTGTCGGCATTGAGCGCCACGTCGGCCCGCACGCCAGGTTGCCCGCTGCCGTCGTAGACCGTGCCGCCCCGGATGACCACATCGTAGTCCGGGGCACGACAGGCCGCGAGCAGCCCCGCCATCCCAAACAGGCATAAGACCCCAAATGAAGGTATGTGGGCGTACATAGAGCAGGCGGGTGAACCGTTCTTGTCGGCAGGAGATGGTGGCTGCTTTCTGTTCCGATTCGAAGCCTCAGCGGGGCACGACAGCAATGCGGACACGGCGGTTCTGCTGGCGGCCTTCGGCAGCGGCGTTGGAGGCGAGGGGCCGGTATTCGCCGAAGCCCACCACCTCGAAGCGGGATCCGTCGATCTGATGGGCCTGTTGCAGATGCCGCACGACCGCCGCAGCACGGGCAGCCGCCAGTTCCCAGTTGCTCGGATACAACGCGCGCAACCGCTCCCCGATCGGATTGCTGTCCGTATACCCCTCCACACGGATTATATGGTTGACAAACGCTCCCTTGAGCCGGGCCGCCACCTGGGCAAGCCGGGCGATGCCCTCCGGGTTCAACGTCGCCTGCCCGCTCTCGAAGTACAGGTCGGTCGAAAGCACCTCGACGGTCTGCCCGATGCCTTCGTCTGCTCCGGAGGGCGTCGTAGAGGGCACCGAACGCAGGCGGGCGAGTTCCTCCTGTAACCGGGTGTTCTCGGCCCGGAGCGCGATTAGTTCATCCTGCTGCTGGCGGATGATGGATTCGCTACTGCGGCACCCGGCCAGCAGCAACAGGGCAAGGAGAAAGCGGCGGTGCATCGCGACCCCGGATGGATGGCAGGGACACGGGAATCTACGACGGGGCGGGAAGTAGCGAAAGGGGAACGTGCGGGAACGGATGGGTGGGGAAACAAGCGCGCCCGGCCTCGAAAAACGAAACCGGGCGCAACGAAATAACCATTGGGGAGGGTCGGGCAAGTTATTCCGTACCGCGAAAGATCGTTATGACAGATGAAGGATGCAAGCCCCTGTTCGTCATTTTTTCAAGAGAATGGAGAAAAATGCCCACCCCGCCCCGGTTTACACCGACAGGCGGCCTTCGAGGGCGCGGGACAAGGTAGCCTCATCGGCGTATTCGAGGTCGCCGCCGATGGGTAGTCCACGGGCAATGCGGGTAACCTGCACGCCGAAGGGCTTGAGCAGTTGCGAGAGGTAGTAGGCCGTGGTATCCCCCTCCACGTTCGGGTTGAGGGCGAGGATGACCTCTTTCACTGGCGGGTGTTCGTACACCGGCGACGGCTCGGCCACCGCCTGTGATACGGGCCACGGGCTGGCCGGGTCGAGGCGGGCGATCAGCTCGCGGATGCGCAGGTCGTCCGGCCCGATGCCGTCGAGGGGAGAGATGACGCCACCGAGGACATGGTAGACCCCCTGGTACTCGTTGGTGCGCTCAATCGCCATCACGTCGTTCGATTCCTCGACCACGCAGATGATCCCGTGGTTACGCCGGGACGATCGGCAGATCGGGCACAGCGGTTCGTCGGTCACGTTGTAGCAGAGGGTGCAGTGCCGTACACGGTCCTTCACCGCCACGAGCGCCCGCGCCAGTTCCACCACCTCCTCGCGGGGCATCTTCAACACATAGGCCGCCAGTCGCTGGGCCGTCTTGCGCCCGATGGTAGGCAGCTTCGTGAACTGCTCGACCAGCGCCTCTACCGATTCCGGGATGAATTGCATGACAGGATGCAGGTTGGGGAACAGAGAGCGGAGGCAATGTATAGCCGGGCGAATGACAGGTCTGTGTCATAACCCCCGACACCGGTCACGCCCGTCTTTCCCGGTGCCCTGCGGACGCTACAACCCCAGGGAACTCAGGTCTATGCCAGGGGGCAGCATCCCGCCGGCAAGGCGACCCATCTCCTGTTTGGCGAGGGCGGCGGCGCTTTCGAGGGCCTTGTTGACCCCGGCAATGAGCAAGTCCTCCACCATCTCCTGGTCGCCACTGGCAAGGATGCCGGGGTCGAGCTTGATGGCGGTGATGCGTTGCTGTCCGTTGGCCGTGACCTGCACCATGCCTCCACCAGCCTCGGCGGTAACCGTGTGCTGGGCCAGGGCCTCCTGGGTTTCGGCCATCTTGCGCTGCATGTCCATCAGCTTGCCGAACATATCGGCCATGTTCATCCGGTCCATATTCAAGGGTACGGGTTGGTGGCAGGGAAGGGTGAGGATAAACTTCAAGGTGGGGGATGCCCGCCGTCATCTTTACCAGACGATCTCGGTACCGAACTGGTCGAACAGCATCCGGGCAACGGGGTTTTCCTGGCGCTTACGCTGAAAATACGCCGTTGGGTCGAAGGCAGAGGGGTCGGCGAGGGAGTCGTCGGCGGCGGGAGCACGGATCACAAAGTGGAAACGCTGGACGGGCAGGGCGGTATGGGCGCACAAGGTCGGCAGCAGCAGTTCCTGGATAGCCTGGAGCTGTTCGCGGTGGAAGCCGTCGGGTACGGCCAGGGTCAGGGTCGTGCCCTGGAAATCGAGCGGGGTGGCATGGGTCACGAAGGCGGCGAACCGCACCTGGTGCGCCCGCGCCGTTTCCGCGAGGGCGGGCCAGGCCGCGGCGATGGCCTGCAGGGCCGGGGCGGCGGTCAGCACCGGTGCTGCAAGGGTAGCGACCTCGGTTTCTGCCAGACCGTCGGCCCCGTCGCCGTAAGGCTGGAGGACATCCGAAGGGGTCGGCGGGTCGGGGCCGGGTTTTTTGCGGAGGGCCGGACCGCTCTTGAACACGAGGTTCTGGATGGGGGGCGTGGCAGGTGGCGGGGTGGGGGGGGAAGGCGGGAGGGGAGCCGTCCCACCGAAAAGGGAGAGGGTGTACGGGTCCGGGATGGTCACCCCCGGCACATCTGGCTCATCGGATGCCGCTGGAGCAGGAGGTTCCGGAGTGACGGGTGGGGATGGCGGTTCAGCTTCGGCCAGCCGGGCGAACGATGTCGGTGCGGGCGGTTCGGGTTCCTGTGTCAGGCGTGGAACCGACGGCTCCCGGACAACCGACGGCGGCGTCTCCGGAGCGGGCGACCGGCGCTCGCGGAGGGAGGCAGGCGGTGATCCCGGTGCAGCCACCGGCAGGCCGACGACCTTGCCCTCGCGGAGCTGCTGTTCGAGCAGGTCGAGCTTTGCCAGGGTCTGCCGCAGGTCCGCTGCGTGGGGGAGGCTCGCCATCTTCAGCAGGGCCATCTCCAGGCGCAGGCGGGGCTGGCGGCTGCTCTTGAGGGCCTCTTCAGCCTCGGCCACGATCATCATCAGCCGCAGCAGGTCGGCTTCGGCAAAGTGCGGGCTGACCTCGGCATAGCGCTGACGAATGGCTTCGGCGGCCTCAATGAGCGTGGTGTCGGGCATCGTGCGGGCCACCAGCAGGTTGCGGAGGTGTTCCGAGAGGCCGTCGAGGAACTCCTGCAAGTCGTAGCCCTGCCGGACGATCTGCTCTACCAGGCCCAGCATCGCCCCCTGCGCCCCTTGCAGCACGTGGTCGGTCACGTCGAAGTAGAGATCGGTATCGACCACGCCGAAGGCCTGGGCCAGTTCCGCATAGCGCAGGTCGGTGCCACAGAGGGCCACGGCCTGGTCGAAGGCCGAGAGGGCGTCGCGCAACGCCCCGTCGCCCTTGCGGGCGATGAGCATCAGTGCCGCTTCCTCGGCGGTGATACCCTCTTCGGCACAGATACCCTGGAGGGTGTGGATGATCTCCCCGACGGCGATGCGGCGGAAGTCGAACCGCTGGCAACGCGAGAGGATGGTGGGCAGCACCTTGTGCGGCTCGGTGGTGGCAAAGATGAACAGCACGTAGGGCGGCGGCTCCTCCAGCGTCTTCAACATCACGTTGAAGGCCGCGTTGGAGAGCATGTGAACCTCGTCGATGATGTACACCTTCCGGAGGGCACCCTGCGGCGGCACGCGCACCGTCTCGCGCAGGTCGCGCATGTCCTCGGCCTTGTTGTTGGAGGCTGCGTCGATCTCAATGATGTTGAGGCTGCGGCCTTCCTCGAACGACTGGCATGAGGCACACCGGCGGCAGGGTTCGGTGCCGTGTAGCCGCTCGGCAGGCGGCGTCGTGCAGTTGATGGCCTTCGCCAGGATGCGGGCAGCGGTAGTCTTGCCCACCCCGCGCGGGCCACTGAACAAGTAGGCATGGGCCAGCCGGTGCAGGCGCAGCGCGTTCTGCAACGTCTCGGTGACGTGCTCCTGTGCGACCACCTCGTGGAACAACTGCGGGCGGTACTTGCGGGCGGTGACGAGGTAGCGCGGGTTCGACATCAGCACAGACGGGTTCGGCAGGTTCAGCAGGGCAACCAGCGCAACATAGCAGGGTGGCCTGGCGCAATCAAGGGGTAAACCGGAACCGCTGGGGAAAGATTCGGGCACACGGTTCCTGCGCTCCAAATCGTCCGTGCATTCGGGGAAGTGCGGCGTTTCACCCGGCAGCGTTCACCACCTGGGTGCCCGCCAGTTCATCGCCCCAGCGCCGTCCGTCGGCCGTGGTGAGGACGCGGTAGATTTCGTAGAAGATAATCAATACCCCGGCCAGCGAGATCAGCTTGCCCAGCCCCAGCCAGAAGAAGCCATAGGCGAGGCTGCCGAGGGCGAACATCCAGTTGCGGCGCAGGGAGGCTTCCAGGTTCATCGGCTGCCCGTCGAGGCGCACCGGGCGCAGGCTCAGCAGGCGCTTCCCGATGGAACGGCGGTCCATGAACTCCACCTCCAGCCCGTCCCGAAGGAGCATGTAGGCTGCCCCCAGCAACCCCCCGACGGAAGAGAGGAACAGCCCGCCGAGGGCCCCCAGGATGCCAGCCAGGAGCGCATCGATGAGGTAGGCCACGGCGCGTTTGGCGGTATCGGCTTTTGGGTGGACCATCGGATCGGCGGGGGTATCCAGGTGGGGGTCCAGGGGCGTTTCCATGGCGTGATCGCGGCTTGTGGTGAGACGAGGTACGGGATTCCTGTAAAGCCGGTCTGCCCACCTCCTGTTTACCGGGTGTCGTCTTGCAGATCCGCAGGGTGGGGTTGTGCCGGTGCGTAGGTGGGTTCGGGAAGTTCGTGTGGACTGAAGCAGGCACGGCACCGGGGTTCATAGGCCTCTTTCGCGCCTAGCACCACCCGTCCCGTCTGTGCCACGAGGCGCTGCGAATGGTTGGCTGGTGCGCCACAGACCACACAGACGGCGTGCAGCTTCGTCACGTATTCGGCCACAGCCATCAGCTGCGGCATCGGCTCGAAGGGCAGCCCCCGGTAGTCCTGGTCCAGCCCGGCGAGGACGACGCGCTTGCCGTCGCGGGCCAGTTGCTGGGCCACCTCCACCAGCTCCAGGTCGAAAAACTGCGCCTCGTCGATGCCGATCACCTCGGCCCCGGCGGCGAGCAGCAGGATTTGCGCCGCCGTGGCGACGGGGGTGCAGGGGATGGCGTTCTCGTCGTGCGAGACGACGTCGGCCTCGCTGAACCGGGTGTCATGGGCAGGTTTGAAGATTTCCACCCGCTGCCGGGCAATCCGTGCCCGCTTGAGCCGGCGGATCAGCTCCTCCGTCTTGCCGCTGAACATCGAGCCGCAGACAACCTCGATCCAGCCCACCTTGCGGGTGCTATCAACAACGTGTGGTTCCACAGGAAACAGCATCCACTGGTATCACATCACCGACAATAAACGGCATGTTACGGGCAATGGCAAGCCAGCCTCAGATCATACCGACGGTTTCCGCCTTCACCCAGCCCGTCACCCCGTTGGGCAGGCGCACCTGGAGCCAGCCGGGTGTGGTGCGGAGGAGGTCGAGCCGCAGCCCTTCATGGATCGTCAGGTGCGTGGGGGCGGTCTCGTCTGGGGTTTCACGCAACGGTGTTTCCACAGCCAGCAACACGGCGGTATGGGGCAAACCCGTCCCGGTCGAGGCAGCCAGGGTTGCACCCAGTAACACAATGCCCAGCAGGGCCGAAACGGCCAGGGTACGGCGGTGCCAGGGGTTGCGGGTGCGGGTACGGATGCGCACCGCCAGCAAGCCCGCCGCTGTCCCATAGGCGAGCAAGCCCAGGCTGAACAATCCTCCGACCCCCAGGAATTGCACAAGGCTATGCCAGGCGCGCGCCCACCAGGGCAGCGGCAAGTACGGGAACTGGTCAGGGAGACGACTCCGGGCAATGTCCAGGTTGTGTAGCACCTCGCGGCGCGTGGGCATCAGCCGCCAGGCTTTCTCGTAGTGCAGGAGGGCCGGGCCGAGCCGGTCCATGCGGAAATACGCATTGCCGAGGTTGTAGTGGAGGGTGCCGCTCGTGTAGCCCTGCTGCAACGCCTGCTCGTAGGCTGTCACCGCTGCCTGCCAGTCCCCAGCCTCGTAGTGGCGGTTGCCCGTCTCAAAGTCCTGCAGGTGGGCCTCTGGCTGGGCTGTCAGTGACGGGGCGATCCCGCAACAGCCCAGCACCAGGGCCATGCAACAGCACGCCAGGCGGGGCAGATCGGTAGGGCGCATGGACTTCAGGTCATGCCGACACGGTCGGTCCGGTCTGCTGGTCGAGGGTGGTGATGAGCAGGGCGGCCCGTTCGAGGGCCGCGTGCAACGTGGCGGTATCTGGACGGATGGGGGCAAACCGCACGACGTCGCACTCGTCGAGCAGGTCCCCAAGGGCCAGGCGCAGGTCAGGGGTGAGGCCAGCGGCTGCCAGGCGGGTGTCGAGTTGGGGGCGGGTGAGGCCGCGTTCGGGCAGGTTCAGCCGGTACGCCACAAAGCCCAGCACCGCCCGCTCCAGTGCCTCGTAAAACAGCCGGGCCTCCAGCCCGGAAGTCCCTTCGTGGCGGGCCAGCACCGTTTCTGCCTGTTTCAGGTATCTGCGGGCCAGGGGGGTCGCCTGCTGGCTACGGGCCAGGAGGGGATGGGCCGCCCGGTAGTCTGCCCGCCGCTGGTACAGGTAGAGGGCCACCAGCCCGGCCAACGGCAGGAGCAGCAGCAGGTAGAACCACCCTTGCTGGTGCAACGGGGTGGGGTGGGTAGAGACCCACGGAGACGGCTCGCGCAATAGTCCCGCGATGTCGTCGATGGGCAGTGCAGCGGGAGCGGTGGTGTTCGCCGCATTGGTGACCCGCACCGTCCAGCCCGTGCTGCGCGCGGTCTGGTACCGTCCCCTCTCCGGGTCGAACCAGGCAAAGGCTACCGGCGGCAGCGTGTAGGTGCCGCCTACGCGGGGGACGAGGACGTACCGGAATGTCTTGTGGCCGCTGATGCGGTCGCCCGCATGATCGATCTGGCTCTCGGTCTGCGGGTCGTATCGTTCAAAGGCGCTGGGCACGTCCAGCACCGGGGCCTCCAGCGTGCTCAGGTTGCCCCTGCCCGCCACGCGCAGCGTCAGTTCGAGGGCCTCGCCCGCCTCTACCGCCTCCCGGCTGAGCTGGGCCTGGAACGTGAACTGCCCCACCGCCCCGTTGAATCCGTCCGGTGCACCCTCTGGCAAAGCCCGCACGGAGAAAGCCAGCGGCGCCGAGGCCACCGTGACCGTGGAATAGTACCGGTCCCGCAGGAAGAACGAGCCGAAGTAGTTGCCCAGCCGGGGGATCATTGCCTCGATTTCCAGCTGGAGCGGGTCCACACGGAGCGTCCCGGCCCGCGTGGGGAACAGGGCCGCCCGCTTGACGGGAATCATGTTGTAGGGTGCCCCGTTTTCCAGGACGGGTGCCGGGGCGGAGGGGCCGGTCACCGCCAGGTCTTCGCGCCAGAAGCCATTGGCATCCCACGAGGTGCCGGAGGAACGGGCATCCCGCACATGAACCCCCTGCCGGTAGAACAGCCGGTACTCCACCGTCACCTGCTCGCCTTGCCAGACCGTGCGCGCGCTGGTGACGGCTCGCAGGAACACGTCGGACGGATCGACGCGGACTGGTGCTTCGGAAGCTGCCGGGTCGGATGGGCGGTTGCCCAGCGGGTCGAGGGACTGGGCCGTCGGGGCAGTGTCGCGCCGGGCCTGGGCCACCACCCGCACCCCGATCTCCTGCGTCTCATACTCCCGCCCCTTGACCACAACGGTCGTCGGAAGGATACGGGCACTGCCCTCTCGGAGGGGACGGTACGTCCAGCGGTAGGCAATGGTGGGACGGATTTCCCCGTTGACGAGGGGGACGCTCCGCCGTGTCTCCGGCAGCGGCTGTGTCAGGGCCAGGGCTTCGGCGATGGGAGGCTGAGGGGGTTGCACCTCGTTGAATCCCGCCCCCTCCACCTCCAGCATGTAGACCACCACCTCCTCTATGCCGATGGTCGTCTCACTCACCGACGCCCGAACCTGTACCTGCGCTCCGCTCGACTGGGCCGAGAGCAGCGTCGGGAACACCGCATGGCCCAGCCAGAGCAGGGGTATCACCCATTGTATGCGGGAACGTGTTGTCATAACCAAGTGCCCGGCGGCTTACCAGTCCTTTTCCACCGGACGAGGGGCCACCTGAAGCTTGCGGGCCTGTCGCAGCAACTGCTCCTCCTCGTTTTCCAGGGCCTGCAACAACTGCTCGGCCTGCCGTCGGCTGAGGCGGTTCGGCTCCTGTTGCGAAGCCTGGGCGGGGGTGTCGTCCTCGTCGGAAGGGGATTGTTCTCCTTGCTGGTTTTGCTGGGGGGTCTGGTGCTGCGGGTTGGGCTGTTGTGGATCCTGCTGGCCCTGCTGGTCTTGCCCATCCTGTGGGGGCTGCTGCTGTTGTGGCCCCTGGGGCTGGTCCGGGGATTGCTGCGGTTGTTGCTGCTGGTTCTGGCCCTGGCCACCAGGCTGGCGTTGCTGCTGCATCTGTCGCCGGAGGTACTCGTAGTTGAACCGGGCGTCTTCGTTCTGCGGATTGAGGCGAAGGGCCTGTCGGTAGAAGTCGAGGGCTGCTTCCAGGTTACCGGTGTTGAACGCCGTATTCCCTGCGTTGTAGGCCGCCCGGCTGACGTCGGCGGGGGTGGTTGCCAGGTGCATCGAGCGGATGAACGCCTCCTGGGCACGGGCATAGTCCTGCTGCCGGTAGTGGGCTGCCCCAAGGTTGTTGGCAAGCCCTGCCGAGATCGGGCCAGGCGTCCGGGTCAGGTCGGGGTCCAATCCAGATTGGTAGGTTGCGGCAGCCTGGGTATACTGCCGCTGCTGGTAGAGCCGGTTGCCCCTGCGCCCCTGCCCCGGCCCGTCATCCCCGGCGGTGGCAAGGAGCAGCAACAGGCAGAAGGTGCGCGTCATCATAGGGCGGTTGGCGGTGTGCGGTCAGGGGTCGGGTCGTCGTTTTGGGGCTTGGGGGTGGGGCGTCGCCGGTCGGAGAGCAGGGCTTCGGCCAGCAGCAGCAACACGGCCAGCAAGAGCGGCCCCTGGTACTGTTCTGCATAGTCCTCAAACTGTTCGGAGGCGTACTCGGTTCGGTCGAAGCGTTCGAGGGCAGGGATGAGCTGGGGCAGGCTACTGGAGGTTCGTCCAACGCGGAAGTAGGCGCCCTCGTCGGCCAGGGTCTGGAGGGAGGCTTCTTCGAGGCGGGTGCTGACGGGGTTGCCGTCGCGGTCGCGCTTGAAGGTCCGCTGGCCGTTTTCGAGGATCGGGATGGGGGCGCCGCTGGTTTCGCCCACCCCGGCAGTGAACAGGGCGACCCCGGCCTCGCGGGCCTCCTGGCGCACCGCGTCGAGGTCGGCGGCGTGGTTCTCTCCGTCGGAGACGATGAGCAAGGCCCGTGCCCGTGGCCCCTCTGATCCCTGGGCAGGGATTTCGAAGGCCCGGAGGGCCACACGAAGGGCGTTGGTCAAGTCGGTGCCGGGCGTGGGCAGGAGCGACGGGTCGGCAGCGTCGAGAAAGAGGCGGACGGCGTTGTAGTCTGTGGTCAGCGGGCACTGGAGGAAGGCATCGCCGGCGAACAGCACCAGCCCCACCCGGTCCCCCAGCAGTTCGTCGAGCAGCTTCTTGATTTCGTTCCGGGCACGTTCGAAGCGGTTAGGGGCCACATCCTCGGCCTGCATCGAGAGCGAGACATCGAGTGCGATCACCAGGTCGATGCCTTCCCGCTTGACCTCGCGCAGGCGCGTCCCGTAACGCGGCCCCATCAGGGCCACGCCCATCAGGGCCACGCCCAGCACGACCAGGGCGGCTTTCCAGCGCCGCCGCCGCGGGCTGACGGCCTCAGCCAGCCGGGTCACTACAGCCGGGTCGCCGAAACGCCGGACGGCCTCCCGGCGCTGCCACGCAGCCCACAGGTAAATCCCGGCAACCACCGGGACGGCCAGCAACAGCCAGGCATAGGCAGGATAAAGCCAGGACATGGGGGAATAGCTGTTAGCCGTTAGCTATTGGAGACTTGGTGCTTAATACTTGGTGCTTGGATAAATCCGAGATCCGCCATCCGAAAATCCCCTCTTGAGAGGGGTGGCCCGCACGGCGCACGCCGGGCGGGACGGGGTGTGGTGCGTCCGCCGACCGCATCGCCGATGCCAAACATTGCGAAACATCCCGTTTCCCAATTATAGTCAATTTGACGATAAATATAGTCAATTTGACTATAATTCCAGGTCTGGCGTTGAGATTGCCACCTCCGCCTACGCGGGGCAGGTTTCTGACCGCTCTCACGAGATCGGTCGCTACGCTCCTCGCAACAACACATTCGGGGCGGGTGGCAATCCCAATCCACAATCCCAAATCCGCAATTCGAGATCCGTCCTCACGGGAACCGTCGCAGCCGGGTGTTGGCGAGCAGCACCTCCAGGAGCAGCAGTCCGAAGGCAGGGCCGAGGAACCACCCATAGCGTTCTTCATAGTCGGTGTAGCGGCGCTCTTCGATCCGGGTCTTCTCCAGTTGTCCGATCTCCTCGTAGATCGCCCGCAGGGCTTCGTTGTTTGTGGCGCGAAAATAGCGTCCGCTGGTCATCTCGGCCACTTTTGTCATCATCTGTTCGTCGATCTCCACCGGCATCATGCGGCGGACACTGCCGCCGAAGGGCTGGTCGATGATGAAGGGTGCGTTGCCGTGTTTCCCGACGCCGATGGTATAGATGCGCACGCCCATCGTGCGGGCCACTTCGGCAGCCGTTTCCGGGCTGATCTCCCCCCGGTTGTTCTGGCCGTCGGTGAGCAGGATGATGACCTTGCTCTGGGCTTCGGTGTCCTTGAGGCGGTTGACGGCCGTTGCCAGCGCAGTGCCGATGGCTGTTCCGTCCTCAAGGGTGCCCATCTCCACCTGGTTGAGCATCCGCAGCAGGAAGTCATAGTCGAGCGTAAGCGGGGCCTGGGTGAAGGCTTTGGCCGCAAAGACCACCAGCCCGACCCGGTCGGAGACCCGACCCCGGACGAAGTCGGCCCCTACCGCCCGTGCAGCTTCGAAGCGGTTGGGCTGGAAATCCTGTGCCCGCATGGAGGTGGAGGTGTCCAGCACCATCATGATGTCGATGCCTTCGGCAAAGCGTTCCTGCACGACGTTGCGTTCCTGCGGGCGCGCCAGAGCGACGATGCTGAGGGCCAGCGTAGCCATGCGGAGCCAGACCGGGAGGGTTCGCAGGCGTACCCAGGGCGAGGCTGGAGCGGCCTGGGCCGGGGTCGTGTTGCTGAATTGCAACCCCGTCTGCTTGCGCCCGCGCCACCAGGCGGCCAGGCCCACGAATGGCACCAGCGCCAGCAACAGCAGCCACCAGGGTTGGGCGAAGAGCATGGGTTCAGGCAGGCTGTACTGCGTCGTTTATCCCCTCACGGGGCAGGAGGTTCTTCCAGGGATGCCAGCAACTGCGGCAGCACGACCCCGGCCGGGCCAAGCACGACCTCGTTCACTTCGGCAGCGAGGGCACTGGGCTGAAGGTTGATCTCGGCCACGTAGGCCCCCCAGCGCCGGGCCAGCAGCGGCACCTCGGCGGCGGGCCAGACCTGGGCGCTGGTGCCGATGGTCAGGAACACCTCGGCCCGCAGGGCAGCGGCCTGTGCCCGTTCGAGGGCATCTTCCGGCAACGGTTCCCCAAACCATACCACGTCGGGGCGGATGTAGCCCCCGCAGGCGTTGCAGCGGTGCGGTGCGCCGTCGGCCAGGGCATCGGCCAGGGCTTCGGGAACAGGTGTACGACAGTCGATGCAATAGTTCCGCGTCAGGTTGCCATGCAGCTCCACGATGTTCCGGCTCCCCGCCCGCTGATGCAACCCGTCCACGTTCTGGGTGATGAGGGTGAAGTCGGGCGTCCGGGCTTCGAGGGCGACCAGGGCGTGGTGGCCTGCGTTGGGCGCGGCGCGCTGTGCCACGTTCCGCCGGTGGGCATACCAACCCTGCACGAGGGACGGATTGTGCAGGAACGCCCGCACGTTTGCCAGCTCCTCTGGCCGGAACTGCTCCCACAGCCCGCCGGGGTCGCGGAACGTGGGGACGCCGCTCTCAGCGCTGAACCCGGCACCGAGCAGCACGGCCACACGCCGGGCCTGGGACAGGCGCTGCACGAGGGTTGCGCTGAAGGAGGTCATGCAGGGATCGCTTCGGGGGTGGGGTTGTCCTGGGGCACGGCCGGACGGAGGGCAGCCTCTATCGCTTCGAGCGTAGCCCGCGTCTGGGTCAACACCGTTTGGCTTTGCTCGGCGGACGGGCGGGCATCGGCGAACTTGACGAGGTCGGCCTGCGCCAGCAGGTGTTGCACGGCCTGGGGCAGGGCCACAGGCAATGGCTGCCGCTGGACGACGGTGTGCAGCTCCCGGACCAGTTCACGGGTGGTCTCTTCCATCGCCTGCACCCCCAACCGTTCCGTCAGGTAGCGCCGCAGCACGTCCGACACCTCCACGTAGAATGGCTTGAGGGTACCTTCACGGGAGAGGTCGGTGCGTTCCAGCAGTGCCAGCCGTTGCAGGGCTGCCTCGAACGGCGAGAGGGGTGGGAGCAGGACTTCCGGGACGTGTTGGTCTCGCCGAAGGCGGTACCGGACCAGCAGGTATGCCAGCGTGCCCACGACGGCGGCGAAGGCCAGCCCCACCAACAACCATTGCCAGAACGGTATGGGGAACTCGGCCAGCGGCGCGAGGTCACGGATGCCCTGTGCCTCCGGGGGCAGCGTGGTCTTCACCGGGAGCCAGAACGGGGTCGTCTGGACCTCGGCAGTGCCTACCTGAACAGGGATGGGGCCAACTGCCGCCGAGTCGAGGGCGAACGTCGTGGCTTCATAGACCACACTGTCTACCTGTCCCCCCGGCGTATCCTGAACGGCCCGTTCCATCCGCCGCAGCACCTCCACCTCACCCAGCATCAGCCCCCCGGCAAGGCGCACCGAGTCCGCCACGCCTTCGTCGGGAAACACTGGAACAATGCCCGGCGGATGCGTAGCCGCCACGGCCAGCCGGAAGCGCTCGCCTACCAGGACGCTGTCCTGCAACACATACGCCCGCACCGATTGCGCCTGGAGAGGCAGGGTGTTGTACAGCAGGAGGAGGAGCAGGGGGGACAGGGGCAGGCGTGGAGGAGGGGAAGTGCGTCCGTCCTTCCTCCGGCATCCGACCGTTGAACTCCGTTCACCGGTTGCGCTGGCGGAAGAAACGGAGGAGCGGTTCCACATAGCTTTCGTCGGTGCGGATGGGGATGCGGTCGACACGCGCACGCCGGAGCACGTCGATGGTCTCGGTCTGCTGGCGGACGGCATGTGCGGTGAACGCCTCACGGGCGGCCTGGCTCCCGGTATCGAGCACATGGGTCTGGCCGGTCTCGGCGTCGGTCAGCTCCAGCAGGCCCACCGACGGCAGCGCCACCTCGCGGGGATCGAGCAAGTGGACGGCGACGGTGTCGTGGCGGCGGGCCACCGCCCGGAGACGCTGCTCGTAGCCTGCGTCCATGAAGTCGCTCAGCACCACCACGATAGCACGCCGCAGCAGCACATGCAGCAGGTGGTTCAGGGCCACCTCCAGGCAGGTATGCCGGGAACGGGTCTCATGGGCAAACAGGTCCCGGATCAGCCGCAGCGCGTGGCGTCGCCCCTTCTTGGGCGGGACGAACAGTTCCACCTGGTCCGAGAACAGCAGCAGGCCCACCTTGTCGTTGTTACGCAAGGCACTGAAGGCGATGACTGCGCAGATTTCGGCAGCGATGTCCCGCTTGCGCTTGCGCTGCGAGCCAAACGCCTCCGACCCGGACACATCCACCACCAGCATCACCGTCTGCTCCCGCTCCTCCTCGTAGACCTTTACATAGGTGTCGCCGCTGCGGGCCGAGACGTTCCAGTCGATGTTGCGCACATCGTCGCCAAACTGGTAGGGCCGCACCTCATTGAAGGTCATCCCCTGGCCCTTGAAGGCCGAGTGGTATTCCCCGCCGAAGATGTTGTGGACCAGCCCCTTCGTTCGGATTTCGAGCTGGCGGATGGTCTTGAACAGTTCGCGGGGGATCATGCGGGTTGCTCAGGAGGAGACCCGCCCGCCGCAGACGAAGAAGTCGTCCTGCCGCCAGGCGCAGTCGATATCGGTCAGACCTGCCCGTTCCATGGCCTTCATCTGGCGGTAGAGGCCGAGGGTGCCCACATGGTCGCCGACGATGAGGTGGCCGCCAGGGGTGAGGCTGTCGCGGATGCCCTGGAAGAGCAGTTCGTAACGGGTCTCGGTCTCGGCAGCGTCGAGGTCATGCCCGACGATGGAATGAAGCGCCAGCGAAGCCACCACCACGTCGTAGGGACCGCCGGGCAGGGGTTCGCCGTCGGTCTGGATCATGGCCTGGAGCATCCCGATGTCCGGGCGCAGTTCTGCCAGCTTGGCCGATGCCAGGGACAGCATGTTGGCGTCCTGGTCGAGCAGCGTCACCCGCGCCAGTGGATAGGCCGACAGCACGGTGAAGGCGGCGTTGCCCGTCCCGCAGCCGAGGTCGAGCAGGTGCGTGTGCTCGCCCAGCGGCGGCAACGCCGCCAGGATCTCCTCCAGCATCGGGGTCACCAGCGGCATCCGGCGTTCGAGGTGTAGGTCGTACCAGTAACCATTCTGCCAGAACCCGCCCTTGCGAAGCAGATTCCTGCGCCAGTTGGGGGCTTTCATCGACATCAAATCCTCCGAAAAGACGGCCATCCCGAATATCGAACTTCGGAACCCCCCGCTCAATCCCGCCACTCCTCCCGCGTAGATTTCACAGAGGACTTCTTGCACCCGGCAGCAGGGGTAAAGATCCGGCTCCCCGGCGTATACCCTCACGCAGCTCAGGCCTGCCCGACGAGGTAACGCGAACCGGTTCGGCGGTAGATGCCCGTCTGGTTGACATGGCCTACGTACCGCCCCAGGATGCGTACCTCCTCGAACACATCGGGGCGAATGTAGATGGTGGCGTATTCCTCGTTGGCCGGTTCAAGCCGCAGCCCGTTGTCATCGTAGTAGACGCGCTTGAGCGAGGTTTCGCCGTTGTAGAGGATCGCCCCGATGCCGCCATTGGGGATGTCGTCGTCCATCAGCAGCACGTAATCCCCGTCGTGGATATCCGCCCCGATCATCGACTGCCCGGCCACGCGGATGGCGAAGATGCGGTCGAGGTTGGGAAACAGGGTTTCGAGCGTGATCGTCCCCAGGTTGGACTCGACGGCTTCCTGGAGGCGTCCGGCGGAGATCGTGCCGCGGATGGGGATGCCCGACGGTTCCTCGCGCAGCACCGTATGCGCGGCCAGGCGAAACCCGTCCTGCTCCCGCTCCAGGTAGCCCTTCTTCCACAAGGCGTGGAGGTTCTGCGTCACGCTGTGGGGCGAGCGGTACCCGAAGTGCTCGACCAACTCGCGGTAGGTCGGCCAGACACCCGTGTCCCGGACGTGCTTCCGCAGGTAGTTCAGAAATGAGAGTTGCTTGGTGGTCAGTTGCTTGCGGCTCATGGTGCATACCGGTAGGAGAAGGATCAGACGCAGGCGCTACACATGCCCTGCACAGTATACGCCAGAACAGGACGGCGAATCAAGTCGAAGGGCGGGAAGGGGGTAGCTCCAACAGCCGGGCACGGACTGGGTCGCTGCGTGTGGGGTAAGTATCCTCGGTGTGATAGCGCACGTAGGTCTCCACGAGGGCCTCGACCTCCGGGCGGACCGCCGGGTCGAGCCGCATCCGCATCGCCGTGTCCAGGTCGGCACGGGCAAAGACCGCGAAGGCCCGCAAGGCTGCCCGCGAGGCCCGCCGCCCGGCAGTAGCTGTCCCGGCAGGCACGATGGTGCCGGTGTCGGGCAGCAGGAAGCCACCGGCTTCGGGCAGGGCTTCCACCACCTCCCGCTCGAAGGCGGGTGCAAAGCCCAGGTACGCCGCCAGGTGGAGTTCAAACCAGGGCAGGACGTTGAACGCCCGCGCCTCGGCCGCATCCAGGTGGTGAAGGCTGTTCAGCACCAGGGTGAAGACGGACGGGTTGGCGTGCTCGTCCTGCAGCAGTGCCGAGACCAGCTCCATCAACCGGAGGCCCACCGCGATCTTCTCCAGGTCCTCCCCCACGGCGACAAACCGGTGCAGGTGGCTGCTCTCCGTCAGGGTTTGCAAGGCCCGCGTGGGCTTGTGGTAAAACACCACCTGGACGCACGACATCGGCTGCAACGTGGACCCAAACCGGCTCTTCGGCAGGCGTGCCCCTTTGGCGAGCACCGCCACCTTGCCCTTCTCCTGTGTGAAGAGGGTGACGATCTGGCTCGTCTCGCCATACGCCATGTTGCGCAACACGATGGCTTCGGTCCGAACGATCATGGGGGGTAGCTGTTGGATACTTGGGGCTTGGAGGACCCCCCAATCCGCGATCTGCAATCTCGAAAATTCTCCTCTGGGAGAGGGGGTGGTCGATCTTCCCCCTCCTGTTCTCAGGAGGAGAATTCTCTTACGCAAAGGCCGGAGGCCATCACAAGGAGGCCGCGTTCTTCCCAAACAGCCACAGGTTACGAAAGCCCGGCGGAGTCGTCTAGTCCGGGAAAACCGGAGAAAGTCGTATGGTCTGGCTTTATCGCTGGCAGCAATACATCCGCATTACCACGGCCGAGGCCACCACAATCCTGACCCTTGCGGGGCTGTTCCTGCTGGGGTTGGGGGTGCGGGCATGGCAGCAGCAAGCTACCCTGCCGCCGCTCCCTGCCGAGGCCACGACAGCCTGGGCTGCCGCCAGCCGGGCACTGGTGACCGACCAGCCCATACAGGCCACACCTCCAGAAGAGGCGGATGCGGTTTCTCCTGCTTCTCCCGAGGTTGCCCCCGTCAAGACGGTCGAGCGCCGTGCAACTGCGCTGCGTCCGATCCCGCGCCTGAACGTGAACACCGCAACAGCCGCACAGCTGGAACTGCTGCCCCGCGTAGGGCCGAAGATGGCCGAGCGTATCGTCGCCTACCGGGCGGCCCACGGCGGGTTCCGGCGCGTGCAGGACCTGCTGGCCGTCAAGGGGATCGGCGAGAAGACGCTCGCCCTGCTCGAACCCCATGTGTTCGTGGAGTGACGGGGAAAAGGTGATCGCTGCCAGACCCTCACGGGTGTTCCGGCGGATCGGTACCGTTCGAGGAGGTCGTCTCACGCATTCGCCGGGCCAGGGCTTCGGGCGTCCATTGGCGGCTGAGGGTCTCCTCGCGCCGCAGAAACCGGTACACTGGCACCAGCAGCAGGGCGGCCAGCAGCACAAACCCTAAAAACGACAGCACAATGGCGGTGAGGTAGGCCGTCATGGGAGGAGAAACGCCCGATCGGAGAACGCGAAAGTCAGACCAGCATATTCCCCCGGCCCCGGATGGTTCCCCGGACCACCCGACCACGGGCGCTACCCGGAGGGGCCATCCTGGTTCAGCATCGTCATGATAAACCAAAATTTATCGTCAAATTGACTATATTATCGTCAAATTGACTATATTGCTGGCAGCCTTTTCGGCCCGACAGTTGCCTGTTCGCCCTGTTGATGATGGTCTCCGGCTACCGTGCACGGCTTGGATTTTGATACGCGCAAGCAATCGCTTAAATTTAGGTCGTCCCTATATTATGAGAGAGCCTGTCCGATATAGTGTTTGTTCGAATGCGCGGACTGACGTTTTGAGGATCCCATGTTGAACCAGTTTCCTTTCCAGTTGCTGCAGCGTGTAGGCCTGAAGGCCAAATGGGTGGTGAGCCTGTTGCTGACGCTGATCATCTTTATTCCGAGTGTCTGGCTGGCAGTGCTGGACTGGCGGACCAACGAGCGGCTCATGGCCGAGGTCGAGCGCACCATGCGCAACGATGCCGTCCTCTTCGCCGAGCGGCTGATCCAGTACACCGAATACTTGCTCTATGAACAGGGTCTGAATCCGGCCCTGGGGCAGAAGAGCCTGCGCCCGGAAGAACTGGCCCAGCCTCAGCAGGTGCAGGCCAGCCGGCTGATTGAGTATCCGTTTGCGGTGAACCTCGGCGATACCACCGTGATGAAGGGCACGGGCAAGGGGCAGTATGCGGGCCTCGAGCAGGTGCTGGCCCAGGCCCATCCGACGCCGGGCCTGACCGAGGACGTGTACATGCGGGGGTATGTGGAAGGCCCGGAAGGCCCGGCCCACTTCGTCTATACGTTCGATGCCCACGACGAAGGTGCGGTGACGATGCGTGGGGTGAAAGTGAACCCGGTCGTTGTGCAGCAGTCTATCATCCCGCAGGCATTTGTGATGCTGTCGGAGGCGATGGCGGCCCAGCGGGGGGCCGGCATGTTCCCCGGCGGCATCATCAGCATGGAGATCACAGCGCCGGATACCACGCTCAGACTCAGTGGCATGGCCCCCGAACTGGCCCGTGAGACCGGGGCCATCGACACCTATACCCGCTCCTTCGACCTGGGTGGGCTGTTCCCGGAATGGACCATCCAGGTGGCCTGCTATAACAAGCTCAAGGCCAATGCCTGGCAGCGCTACCTCGCCACACTGTTCCCGCTCCTGGTGCTGCTCGTCGGCGGGGTGTATACCTCGCGGATGGTGATGAAAGAGGTGGAACTGAGCGAGGCCAAGAGCACCTTTGTCTCCAACGTCTCGCATGAGCTGAAGATGCCGCTGGCGAAAATCCAGTTCTTCAACGAGCTGTTGCAGCGGCTGCCCGGCGACGCCCTCGAGAAACACCAGCGCTACCACGGGGCCATCGACCAGGAGTGTGAACGCCTCTCCATCCTCGTGGACAACGTGCTCGACTTCAACCGCATCGAACGCGGACAGATGTCCTACAACTTCGTCGATGTGGATGTGAAGGATGTGGTGACCGAAGTGGTTGAGACCTTCAACGTACTCTATGCTGCGCGCGGCTACGGGGTAGACTGCGAACTGGAGGAGCCGTTGCCCATGGCCCACATGGACCCGGCCACCATCCGGCAGGCCCTCATCAACCTGATGGACAACGCCGTCAAGTACAGCGACCCGCATACCATCCATGTGCGGGCCTTCAACACGCGGCTGCACGGGGCACCGGCCATCGGGTTCTCGGTCAAGGACCAGGGCATCGGCATTGCCCAGGACAAGCTGGGCCTGATCTTCACCGAGTTCTATCGGATCGAGAGCGGCTTCTCCCAGCGGGTCTCCGGCAGTGGCCTGGGCCTGGCCCTGGTGCGCCACATCGTCAATGCCCACCACGGCACCATTGAGGTCGAGAGTGAACTCGATCGGGGGTCCACCTTTACCATCGTCGTGCCAGTATGACCGATTCGCGGGTGAAACGGATGCTCATCGTCGAGGACGATCCGGAGATGGGCATGGGGCTGGAGGACTTTTTCGAGCTGAAGGGCTTTGCCGTTACCCGCGCCACCGATGGGGAGCAGGGCTTGCAGATGCTGACCTCGTTCCCGGCGTTTCATATCGTGCTCCTCGATATGATGCTGCCCAAGCGAAACGGCTTCGAGGTGTTGCGCGAAGCCCGGCGCTCTGGCATCCACGCCCCGGTGGTCATGCTCACCGTCAAGGGCAGCGAGCAGGACAAGCTGCAAGGGTTCAACCTGGGGGCCGATGACTATGTGACCAAGCCGTTCAGCGCCGAGGAGCTGGCGGCCCGCGTCCAGGCCGTGCTCAAACGGACCACCTCCCCTGCTGAGTCCCCGATGGAGGTCTATCGCTTCGGGGAGATCGAGGTCAATTTCAGCAACCACACGGCCTTTCGGGCCGGGGAAGAACTGAAGCTGACCGCCCTGGAGTACGATCTGATCCACTACTTCATCCAGCACAAGGGGCGCACCGTCACACGGCGGCAACTGCTGCGCGATGTGTGGAAGATCAAGGGCAACCTCACCACGCGCACCATCGACCGGCATATCGCTTCAATCCGCAAGAAGATCGAGGCCGACCCCGACAACCCCCGCTATATCGAAACCGTCTACGGCATCGGGTACAAGTTCCTCGATTGAACGTCGCTACGCGCCCATCTGTACCCTGGTCCTGTCCCTGCGAGGTGTGCAGCGACGGGGCTATGCTGCTGCCTGGCCGAACCACCGCTGGTCTTTTTTCGTCGTACAGAACCTAAGCGTGGCGTTGCAGGTTAGACGGTCTTGCCACCCAGCGCTCACCCCACCCCCTGCAACATGTCCTGGATGGATCGGCTCGTGCATCGGTCCGATGCGCGTCTTCTCACGGCTGCCCCTCCCGTTTCTGTTGGCCCAGAGGCTCCCCATGCCCTGGTCATCGGGGCCGGGTTTGGAGGGCTTGCGGCGGCTGTCCGGCTGGGTGTGCGGGGCTTCCGCGTCACCGTGCTCGACCGGCTCGACCAGCCGGGAGGGCGTGCCCGCGTGTTCCGCCAGGACGGGTTCACCTTCGACGCCGGTCCCACGGTCATCACCGCGCCGTTCCTGTTCGAGGAACTCTGGGCGCTCTGTGGCCGGCGCATGGCCGACGACATCGACCTGCGCCCGGTCTCGCCATTTTACCGCATCCGCTTCGACGACGGGGCGGTGTTCGACTACACGGGCGACGCGGCGGCGATGCAGCGCGAGGTGGCCCGCTTCGCTCCGGACGATGTGGCGGGCTACCGGCAGTTCTTGCAGCAGAGCGAGGCGATCTTCCAGGTGGGGTTTGAGGCCCTGGCGCATGTGCCGTTCGACCGCCTCGCCGACATGCTCCGCATCGTACCGGCGATGGTGCGCCTGGAGAGCTACCGGACGGTCTACGGGTTGGTGTCGAAGTATATCCGGGACGAGCGGTTGCGCCAGGTGTTCTCCTTCCACCCGCTCCTGGTAGGCGGTAACCCGTTCAGCACCACCTCCATCTACACCCTCATCGCGTTTCTGGAACGTCGGTGGGGCGTCCACTATGTGATGGGGGGGACGGGGGCACTCGTCCGGGGGCTGGTCCGGCTGGTCGAAGGGCTGGGCGGGGAGGTACGGCTGGGAGCCGACGTGCGGGCGATCACGCTCTCCGGGCGGCGGGCCACCGGCGTGCAACTCGCCGACGGAGAGGTGCTCCCGGCAGACCTGGTGGTGTCCAACGCCGACGTGGCCTGGACGTACCGCCACCTGCTGCCTGCCGAGGCCCGCGCGCGCTGGACCAACGCCGCCCTCGACCGGCTGCGCTACTCGATGGGCCTGTTTGTGTGGTACTTTGGCACGAACCGGACGTATCCGGAGGTGGCCCACCACACCATCCTGCTCGGCCCCCGGTACCAGGGGCTGCTGGCCGATATCTTCGAG
>CAZLRO010000015.1:0-25993 GCA_964561865.1 uncultured Rhodothermaceae bacterium
GTCACCGTGTCGGCGTCGAAGAGGGTCATCAGGTTCCGCCACGAAGGCTCGGTGATCTGGCCCGTCACGTAGCGTGCGAACAGCTTCGGCAATGCCGCCGAAAAGGGGGGTCTGGAGGCCGGTTGCATGGATCCGTGTGGTTGAGGTTGCCGCGTCCTGACAGGGATCGGACGCTCGAATGAGGACTTAACAAAATCTGCGCCATCTCTACGATACGTCTTCACAATTAGGTGCATCCTGCACAAACAATTTTTTGCAACCTATCGTGGCATATTCAGGAATCATAATCGTTTGTATTGAGGATTGTCTGAAAAACCTCTTCAGAACAAGAACCTGTATTCCAAAAGGATAGAGGAAATGTCCAGCAGGGCCAAAAGCCCGACGAATCGGACTTGCAGCACCGGCCCGGTAGCCGTCAGACTCCAGTTTGCTGGACAGGTATGGCAGTTTTTGCCGTGCCGGGCGCGCAGGGTATGCACAGCGGTTCCTGGTTGCCGAAACGGGGTGGCCTTCGCGTTATCTTTGGGTCGTACCGGGGGCGTGCTGCTTACAGCCCCGTTCCCGTTGATTGAAAATCCGATCACCCCCTTTCCCTGTTCGCCCATGTCCTGGCTCAAGCATGTATGGCTCGACCTGGCCGTGACCGCGTTGATTGTTGCGGCTACGGTGTTACAGCAAGGCTGGGCCGGATGGGCCGTGCTCGTCTACACGCCGTTCATGCTGCTGCTCAAGGGGGTGGCCTTCACGGGCGGGGGACTGGTCCGCCCGAAGGCCCTGGCCGACCCTCCGCCCGATATGTTTTACCACCTGCTCTATGCGGCCAACGTGTTGTTGCTGCTGATGGCCGGGCAGACCTGGCGACCCTGGTGGCTCTACGCGGGGATGTGGGCCGCCATCTGGCTCCTGTCCACCCGGACGGGTACCCGTCCGGCCCGGACCCGCCGAGACGGCACGGCCCCTTGATCACCTCCTACTACACCTTGCGGGCGCTGGTGGCGGCATGGCAGGACCTCGCCGGTGGATCCATCGCGGCGGTCTACTCGCAACGCCGCCATGAGGTGGCACTGGCGGTGGAAACTACCAGCACCTGCTGGACCCTGCGGTTCTCGGCCCACGACCACCTGCTGTTCCGCACCGAAGGGCTGCACCGCGCCCGGCGCAACGTGGCAGCCCTACTCCCCGCTGCGCACGGACAGGCCGTGCAGGCTATCCGGCTGGCCGAGCGCGACCGGCTGCTCTACCTGGACCTGGCCGCGGGCGTAACCTTGTTGCTGTTGCCGTTTGGCCCCCGGGCCAACCTCCTGCTGGTCGACGCAGCGGGGCAGGTGACCGATGCGTTTTGGTTTGCCGAGGCCTGGGTGGGACAGCCGGCCCCGACACCCCGCCCGGCGCCAGTGGTAGCCAGCGGTGCTGACTTCGAGGCCCGGTGGCGGGTGGATCGCCCCACTCTCATCCAAACCCTCACCTCCGTACAGCCCCTCCTCGACCGGGTGCTGGCACAGGAGGTGCTCTGGCGGTCAGGTCTCTCAGAACAGCCCCCCGGATCCTGTACACCGGCACAACGGGAGTCCCTGTTTGCCGCGTTGCGGTCGGTGGAGGCCGACCTGGAGCACCCGACCCCCCGCCTCTACGAACGGACGACGTTTTCGCTTATCTACCTCGGCCACCAGCACAGCCGTTCCGAGGAAGCCCTGGCGTCGGTGGACGAGGCGGTGCGGGTGGCCGTGCGCCGGGTGCTGGCCGACCGCCGGTTTGCAGCCCGGTACACCCCCCTGCGCCAGTCGCTCGAACAGGCCACAGCGCTGTTCCAGTCCCGCACGGCGCACCTGCTGGAGGCCCTCGCCCACGACAGCCGGGCCGACCGCTATGAACGCTGGGGCCACCTGCTCATGGCCTCGGCGGCCACCACCCCCGCCGACAGCGACCAGATCACCGTGCCGGACTGGTTTGCCGCCGGGGAACCGACGGTCATCCCCCTTGACCCCGCCCTGACCGTGCGAGAAAACGCCGCCCGGTATTACAACAAGGCCCGACAGACCCGTCTGGCCCGGCAACACGCCGAAGAACGCCTCGGCGAGACCGAACGACGTGCCCGCGAGGCGGCCCGCCTGCTCTCCCGGCTGCAACAGGTGGCCGACGAGCACGCCCTCGATGCCTTCCTGCACGAAGAAGGCGCAGGGCTGCAACTGTTCCTCCGGGAAGGCCGCACCGACGACGAGGCATTCCCATTCCGTCGGTTTCTGCTGCGGGATGGGTTCGAGGTCTGGGTGGGGCGTAATGCAGCACAGAACGAACAACTGACGTTTCACCATGCCCGCCCGTTTGACTGGTGGCTGCACGCCCGGGGCGTGGCCGGGTCGCATGTGGTGCTGCGCCTGCCCCACCGACAGGCCCGCCCGGACAAGCCGCTCGTGGCAGCGGCAGCGGCCCTGGCCGCCTGGTTCAGCAAGGCCCGACACCTCGACGACGTGCCCGTCATCGTCACCCAGCGCAAGTATGTGCGTCGTCTCAAGGGGGCCGCCCCCGGCGCCGTGCGGATCGAACGCGAAACGGTGATGTTCGCCACGCCGGGGTTGCCTGCCTGAATTGCACCGCATGACGAACGGATTAATAGTTGTATATACAACTAATAGAATACAGAAAACAGCTTGACCCCAGCCCTTATTTCCCGGCACCAAACCTTTTCCCTTTCATACAATAAAACGTGTACCGGGTGCGTTGATGCTGTAACAGGCACCGCACCTGTTTCCCGACGATTCTTCCGGAGCCGGATGCACCCGACCGACGAAGCGCTTGTGACGGCCTACCTGGAGCACGGCGACCAGCAGGCATTCCGCCTGTTGATCGAACGGCACCAGGAGCGGCTGTTCGGCTACCTGCTGGGGATGGTGCGGGATGGGGAGGTAGCGAATGACCTGTTCCAGGACACGTTTCTGCGGGTGCTCTCGGCCCTGCGCCAGGAACGCGGGGCCTACGCACAACAGGGGCGGTTCCTGGGCTGGGTGATCCGCATCGCCCGTAACGCTGCCCTCGACTACTTGCGCAGCCGCCGCAAGCGGCAAGACGTAACCCCGGACGGCGACGAGGAAGGCTCGTTCTGGGACCGGCTCCCCGACGACGGGCCGCCGGGCGACGAGGCGCTCCTGCGCGCCGAGCAGCAAGACCGGCTCCACGCCTGCATCGCGTTGCTGCCGCCGGAACAACGCGAGGTGCTGCTCTTGCGCCACGAAGCCGAACTCACCTTCCGCGAGATCGCCGAGTTGACCAACTGTTCGATCAACACTGCCCTCGGACGGATGCGGTATGCCTTGCTGAACCTGCGCCGCCTGCTGACGACGGCTCCGAAAAAAAAACCTCTTCCTGAAATCGACCTGGTCTGAACAAGACGATGCCGACGATGGATACCCCGAACCACCTGATTGCCCACCTCTACGGCGAGGCCAACGACCCGTCGGAGCGCCAGGCGCTGCTGGCCGACGAGGCCCTGTGCCGGGAGTACGAGGCCCTGGCCGCCACGCGCGCAGTGCTCGATGAGCGCCCCCGGATGCGTCCCGATCCGTGGGTGATCGACCGGATCATGGCGGCAGCGGCACCCCACGTGACGCCCCTGCCCGCCCGTGCCGACCGATCAGCCCTGCGGCTGCTGTCCCGCCATCCGCTATGGTGGGCCGCAGGCGTTGCTGCCGTGCTGTTGCTGGCCGTCGGAGTATGGCCGTTGCTGCCAAACCGCCCCATCGGCCCCCCTGCCGTCGCCCACACGCCACCGCCGGTGGCCGTTCAGCCGCCCGCAGTATCTGACCCAGCCCTTACAGCCGCACCGCCCGCACCCTTCTCTTCCATAACCTCTGTACCGGAGAGAACCATCCCGGCCCCGACAACCCGTACCCGTTCCACCCCGGCGGCTCCATCTGCTGCACCCGCCGTCGCCGCCGAGGCGACCGCTCCGGAGGGATTGCTGGATTGGGACGACGACACCGAGGTCCGGTTGCTGCACCAGCGCCTCGAACGGCTGCGCACCCAGGCCGACGCCCTGGCCTGGGATACCCCCGCCTACCCGCTCGAACAGATGCCCCAGCAGCCAGGGGTGCTGCAACAGACCGGCCACCAGCAATGACCCTGTCCTTTGCGACGTTCTCCATGTGCCCTTGCACCGTGTAGTCCATGAAACAGTTGTTAGCCCTTGTGCCCGTCCTGCTATTGGGCCTGCCCCTGGTCTTGCAGGCCCAGCCGACGCGTACCTTCGCCATCAGCGACGGGCAGGTGCTGGTCGATGGCACCACCCTGCCTCCGGAGGCCCTGCCAGAGGGCCTGGACCTGCGCGGCGTCCGCGCCACGCTCACCTTCACCGACCCCTTCCAGCCCGTCATCGAGATCGACGGGGTGCGCTACCAGCTCGAAGGCCAGCGTCTCGTGGAGATGGGTGCGGAAGATGAAGCCCGCGCCCGTGTGTATTTCTTCCCGTCGCCGGGCGACCTGGCTCCCCCTGCTCCCGGCTTCTTCGATGGTTGGGGGATGGAACCTGCATTCGTGCCTGCCAATCCGGGGCTGTTGCGCCAGCAATTCATCCGCGAACTGGCCGACCGCAGCCGCAGCCTCGACCACCTCAGCAGCCAGATCGGGGTGCGGCCGCACGTCGAGGTCGGCCCACTGGTGCAGCAACTGCGCTCCGAGGCCCTTGCTGCGGCCCAAGCCGCCCAGGCCCTGCCGGAAGTGGACGACCAGGTCTACCTGTTCACCCTGCGTGCCCGCGACCCGCAGTTGTATGAACAACTGGTGCGGGAACATCACCTCGAAGCCGCCACCCAGACCCTCGCCCAACGCATCCGTAGCCTCACCCCCGGCGACGAGCGCACCCGGTTGCTCGCTGACCTGCGTACCCAACTGGACGCCATCTTCGAACTGAAACAGGAAAACCGACGCAACGAAATTCACCAGCTCGAAGAGCGCATCCAGGAGCTGAAACGCTTGCTCCAGCAGCGCGAGCAGGAGCGCCCCCGCATCATCGACAACCGCCTCGAACACCTCATCGGTACGCCGCCGGGCAAGCAATGGTAACGTCCCCCCTGCCAGGGAAGTCGGCACCTACCCAGCCCGTAACACCCCGTGTTCACCAACCAAACCTGTTGAAAACCATGCGTCTGTTTCCCATGTCCACAGGCCGGAGCATCCTTCCGGCGGTTCTGCTCCTGTGCCTGATGGCCGGGCCGAGCCTTGCCCAGACCCGGCGCGCAGCCCCCGTCCAGCGCGACACCATCACCGTGCAGGACAAGAAAGTCACCATCGAGATGAATGACGGCAAGGTCACGGTCAACGGCCAGACGGTCGATTCGGACAATGACCGGCTCATCGTGCGCGTAGGTCCCGACGGCGAGACGTTCACCGTATTCCTGGGGGAAGGCGGTCCGTTCCGCCACCCCTTCGCCCCTGGTGCCCGTGCGTTCTTCTGGAACGAGAACGACGCTCCGGGCGAGATGCTGCGCCGGTTCCGCCTCGAAGCCCCGAACTTCGACGTAACAATCCCCCGGTTCGAGATGGAAATGGCCCGTCCGTTCCAGGCCCCGTCGGTAGACCTGTTCCACTGGAATGGGGAAGGGCCGGGGCGCCAGCGTTTCTTCCTCCGCTCTTTCGAGGATAACGTGGAGATCGCCCGGATGGAGCGGGAAGCCTGGGAACTGGCCCGCCAGGCCCGCCGGGCTGAGGGGGCCGAGAAGACCCGGCTGGAAAACGAACTGCGTACAAAGCTCGACCAGATTTTCGAGCAGAAGCTCCAGCTCCAGCAACAGCGGCTCCAAGAGCTGGAAGACGACCTACAGGAGCAACGGTCCAGCCTCGAAGAGCGCCGCCGCTCCCGCGAGCAGATCATCCAGAAACGTCAGCGGGAACTGCTGGGTGAGGACGATACCTACGAATGGTAGGGGCTGTCGCCGGGACTCCTGGCAGGCATTCTTGGGAAAAAGCCCGCGTGACCTTATTTTTCACCCGCGCTTCGGGAAGGTAAAACCCCGGAGCGCGGGCTTGTGTTAGTCCCGGCTTAAGCAAAACAGCCCCGGCCCGATCTTCAGGAGGGAGCTGCCCCTTCCGGCTGCTGGCATGACGGGATTGGCAGACCGCACGCAGTCCAGTGTACACAACCTCCTTCGGCCATGTCGCGTTTCCGCACGTTTCTCGCCGGGCTGTTGCTCTTCACCCTGGTCTGCCCGTCGCTGGCCTTCCCGGTGCGAAGCCGGATCGAACGGGTCTCTTTTGCCCGCCGATCAGAAGGGGAGGGCTACATCATGCGGCTGCATACCAACCGCCGCATCGAGGCGTTCAGTGAAGCCCGGTACGGGGCAGATGGCACAGTGGAAGTGACCCTGTTCAACACCGAGGCGGTGCAGGGCTACACCAAAGGTACCCCTCCAGAAGCCCTGGCCGGCTATACCCTCTACGACCAGGGGCAGCATACGGTGCTGACCCTCACCCCCGCAGACGTGACCCTCACAGCCACGCTCTACCGCGATGCGGACTCGCACGACCTGCTCCTGCGGCTGACAGCGACGCCTAAGCAAACAAACCCGCCCGTCGCCCGAAACCAGCGCCACGACAAGGCCCGTGAACAGTGGCGCATCGACACCATCGTGCTGGACGCCGGGCACGGAGGGCACGACCATGGTGCCGTCGGGGTAGGAGGCTTGCGGGAAAAAGACGTGACGCTGGCTGTGGCCCGCCAGGTGGGGGCGTACCTGGAGGAGCGGTTGGGTGTACGGGTGGTCTATACCCGCTCCGACGACCAGTTCATCCCCTTGCAGGACCGAGGCCATATCGCCAACGAGGCCGGGGCGAAGCTGTTCGTCTCCATCCACGCCAACGCCTCCCCTTCGCCAGCCGCACACGGCACCGAGACGTTCTTCCTGGGGATGCACAAGACCGACGCCGCGCGCAAGGTGATGGAGCGCGAGAACAGCGTCATCGAACTGGAGAACGACCCGGAACACTACCAGACCTTCACCCAGGAGGCGCTGATCCGCCAGGTGCTCATGCAGAGTGCCTGGATGCGCCAGAGCGAACACCTGGCCGGCAACGTCGAACGCCAGTTCGGCGAGCGCGTCGGGCGCAAGAGCCGGGGGGTGAAACAGGCAGGATTCTTCGTGCTGTGGAACGCCGCCATGCCTTCGATCCTGATCGAACTCGGCTTCGTCACCCACCCCGAAGAAGCCGCGTTCTTGCGGAGCGCAGTCGGGCAGGATTACATGGCAAGCGCCCTCTTTCGCGCCATCCGCGACTTCAAGGAGCAGTATGAGCGCAGCCTCCACCTGGCCGACGCCGAAGAGTAGGCCCTGGTCGGATGGAGGACGATGGCAACGAAGGGGGCATTGCATCCGGTCGTCCATCGTCAGGCATCGGCGAAATAACCTGATGACCGACGGCACACGGCGTATTACCCGGTTCCGGGGCGTCCCGTAGCCCATAGCCCGGTTGCTGCCACCGCAGTGAGTCCTGCCGACAGATAGAAAGCTATGTTCATCCCAAGGTGCTCCCAGACCAGTCCGAACAGCACCGCACCAGGCAGGGCCATTATCCCCGCTAACAGGTGGTAGAAGCCGAAGAGCGTGCCGCCCCGGTTGGCGGGGGCGAGGTCGCCGATGAGGGCACGCTCGGCCCCTTCGGTGAAGGCAGTGCTGGCCGCATAGAGGATGAACAGCGCCCAGGTTGTCCACAGCCCGTGCGGTACCAGGGCCAGTACCACCAGCAGGGTCACCCGCATCCCCCATCCGAGCACGGTCACAGGCAGGCGACCCCAAGTGTCGGAGAGCCGTCCGCCTGCCTGGGCGACGCTGGCACGGGCCAGGTGGGCAGCAGCCCAGATGAGCGGCACCTGGGCGGTATCGAGGCCCTGCTGTACGGCCCAGAGCACCAGGAACGCATCCGGCACGGCGGCAAACGCCAACCCTCCCGCAGCCACCACCAGCGCCCGCAGCCGCCGGTCCAGGTGGTGCCAACGGGCCCGTGCCGGTGCCACCGCCGCCGGGGGGGCAGGAGGCAGCCCAACGCCGAGCAGGCCCATCAACAGTACGCCGGGCACCACCGAGG
This sequence comes from uncultured Rhodothermaceae bacterium, assembly GCA_964561865.1. GTDB lineage: Bacteria > Bacteroidota > Rhodothermia > Rhodothermales > CAZLRO01 > CAZLRO01. The sequence continues at coordinate 8,071 of CAZLRO010000015.1, forward strand.
CGAGGAATACGGTGCCCAGGGGAAGGCCGTATCCGAGCAGGACGAACGCCACGAGCGGCCCGATCATCGCGCCGGCATGGTCCATGGCCCGGTGGAAGCCAAACGCCCGGCCTCGCAGAGCGGACTCCGTCGCCCCGGCGATCAGGGCATCGCGGGGGGCGCTGCGTAACCCCTTGCCCACCCGGTCGAGGAAGCGCAGGGCCAGCACCAACCCCCATCCGGTTGCCAGCCCGATCGACGGACGGGCCAGGTTCGCCAGGCCATAGCCTGTCATCACCAGGGCCTTGTGCCCACCCCTGCGGTCGGCCAGATACCCGGCTGCGAGCTTCAGCAGCCCCGACGTGGCCTCGGCAACCCCTTCGACCAGGCCCACCAGGGCCGGACCAGCCCCCAGGGTCGTCGTGAGCAACAACGGCAACAGCGGCGTGACCATCTCGCTGGCCGCATCGTTCAGCAAGGAGACCAGGCCGAGTACCAGCACGGTACGGGGCAGTCGCGGACGAACTGACATGGGAACAGAAGCGTTTGGGAAAGGAAGATAGCGGTTTGGTGCTTGGTACGGCCTGGCGGCCTTTGGGGTAAGCGATTCCCCTCCTTGGATAAGGAGGAGTGGCACACCAACTTGTTGGGTGGGCCGGGGTGGTTGGAAGGCAACGTTGCCATCGACCACCCCCATGACCGATCTCATGAGATCGGTCATCCTCCTGTCCAGGAGGGGCACTGGATTGGGCCTTTGGGAAACCCCATGCGTCAACCAAAGCGAACGTTCTTGTAGGGGCAGGGCATGCCCTGCCCTGAGCGTCCCAAGCACCAAGTACCAAGCACCGACGACCCTCTTCCTCCCCGGGTTCACCATTTCTTAATTCCAGGGAAGAAACCCCGGAACGACGTTGCGTATAAGCCGAGGCAAGAAAACCTTTGAAGGGGAGTAGCACCTGCACTGGCAGGGAGGGCATCGTCAAGACATCCGCAAGGATCGGTGCCATCGTCATTGCGAGACCTTCACTGCCAGACGGGCGGTGGAGGTTTTTTCATTTTCCACCTTCATCATCCACATGACCCCTATGAACACGTTTCGCGTTGGACTCCTGCTGGTGGCCCTCACGGCGCTGTTTGTGCTGATCGGGAACTGGCTGGGCGGCAGCACCGGCATGGTCATCGCCCTGGTGCTGGCCCTTGCGATGAACCTGGGGAACTACTGGTTCAGCGACAAGATCGTGCTTCGGATGACCGGGGCACAACCTGTGGCGCGGGAACAGGCTCCGGGCCTCTATGCGATGACCGAACGGCTGGCGCAGCGGGCGGGCATCCCCATGCCCCGCCTGTACGTGGTGCCGGACCCCTCGCCGAACGCCTTTGCAACAGGTCGCAACCCGCAGCATGGGGTCGTGGCGGTCAACCAGGGACTGCTGAACATGCTGAACGAGCGCGAAGTGGAAGGCGTCATCGCCCACGAACTCGGCCACATCAAGCACCGCGACACGCTCACGATGGCCGTGGTGGCGGCCCTGGCCGGGGCCATCATGACGTTGCTCAACATTGCACAGTGGTCGATGATCTTCGGCCTCGGCAGCAGCGACGACGAGGAGGGCGCCAACCCGCTCACGTTTCTGGTGCTGATGCTGGTGGCGCCGCTGGCCGCCACGCTCATCCAGATGGGTATCTCCCGTGCCCGCGAGTTCGAGGCGGATCGGATCGCTGCCGAGCTGGCCGGGACACCGGAGGGCCTCATCAGCGCCCTGCGCAAGCTGGAACGGGGGGTGGAACTGGTCCCGGCCACCACCGCCCGCCCGGCGACGGCGCACATGAACATCGTCAATCCGCTTGCAGGGATAGGCGGAGCCATGATGGGCCTGTTTATGACCCACCCCCCCATCGAGAAGCGGATCGAACGGCTACGCGATCTGGCGGGCGAGAGCCGGTTTGCCACCACCCGCACCCTGGCGTAACGGCTGATCCGGGAGCCACCAGTCCCGCAAGTGTCAGGTAAACAAGGGGGTATGGAAGGAGGATGTAAACCTCTGCTTCCATACCCCCATCTCGTTATACAACCACACACGTGGCACCGCCCCCGGCGGACACGCCGTCACGACCCGGTTTTTGGCTCACGGTAGAACGTCTTGTTGACAATCATCCACGTCCCGTCGATCTTGAGCATCGACATGTAATCGACGAAGCTGCCGCTGGGATAGTCCAGGATCACCTTGGCAACAGCCGCATTGCCAGCAATATCGACCGACGCGATCCAGCGTTTGCGCTGGGACTCATCTTCGGCAGGCTTGCCGTCGAAGCGGGCGATGTATTCGGCGCTGGTGAGGGTGGTCAGTTGGCCGTCGCGGATGAAGAACAGCCGGGCCTCCGGGTGAAACACCTTCGCATGGTGTGCCCCGTCGCCGGTCGCATGGCCGTCGAGGTAATGCTGGACAGCGGCCCGAACGGCGGCTTCTTCCTCGACCACGGAAGGGGCCTGTGCGAACCCCGCGTGGGCGCACCACGCCAGGGCCAGGATCAACAACATCTGTTTCATGGCAACAGTAGGGATTAGTGGAACGACCGTTGCCCGGCTAACGACCAGGAGGAGGTGCCGGTTGCACGAAGTGATAAATTTTTAGCACCCGAACAGCAACCTGCCTGCTGGCAACAGCCCTGCATGTGAGATGCACGCTGTGGTGCTTTCGACCGGAGATGAAGGTCCTTTGCGTCTTCCGGAACCCTGTCGGGTTGGGGGTGTTTTCGTACCTTACAGGGCCAGATGAGCCGAACGACGGGCCTGCAAGCAGGGCATGCCCCCGGTGCCTGTCGTCTCCATTCCATTTCCCACCCTGCCGTTTCTCCAATCTCTGACGCGATGCCTGAAAAGACCCTGTTCCAGAAGATTGCCGACCGGGAAATCCCAGCCACGCTGATCTATGAGGATGACCGGTGTGTGGCCTTCCGGGACATCCACCCGCAGGCCCCGACCCATATCCTGATCGTCCCGCGCCAGCCCATCCCCAGCCTCGACGACCTCACCGTCGACGACGGGCCGCTCGTGGGCCATCTGCTGGTGGTGGCGAAGCAGGTGGCCTTGCAGGAGGGGCTGTCCAACGGCTACCGGATGGTGGTCAACTGCGGGGCGGACGGGCAGCAGACGGTGCCACACCTGCACCTGCACCTGCTGGGGGGGCGTCCGATGCACTGGCCGCCGGGCTGAGCCGTGTCGTTCGTCCAGCGATATGCGGCCGGGTGTTGCCATTCCCTCCTGGGGCTGCTCATCGGGCACGCAGTGGTTGCCCAGCCCGTCAGCCGGCTGGAGACGGGCTTCGAACGGGATGTAAACCGCTATCGGTGGACCGCCCAGGTGGGCCTGTCGGAGCCGGTGGGGGCCTGGCACCTTGCGCTCGACAACCGTTTTGCGTCGGAAGCCTTCATCCTGTTCGAGGACCAGCTCAGCTTCCGGGAGGAGAACCTCCTGGCGGTACAGGCCCTGCGTCCATTCTCACCCCGATTGCAGGCCCGGATGGAGGGCCGGGCCGCCTGGTACAGCCTGAGCCGGGTGTATACGCAGGACGTGTATGGCAGCCTGCGCCTCCAGGCCCGCCGGGGCTGGGTGGAGCCGTTGCTGGGGCTGGCCTGGGACCGGCGGCCCGGCGCTGCCGCAGCCAGCAGTCCGGCCCCGCTGCGGCTGGATTTCGGCCCGGCGTATGGTCTGCGGCTGGAACTGCCGCCTGCCACCACCGGCGGCTACACGCTGGGGCTGGTCGGGGATGGACGCTGGCAGGTGCTCACGCCCCGGTATGCACGGGCGGCCCGGCTCGAAGGACAGGCCGAGCGCCTCTTCGAGAACAACACCCGGCTGCACGCCACCCTGCGCCTCGCCAGCGTCCGGCGCGATGTGTACGAGGCGGCCTCTTTCCTCAACCGGGACGCCCCCACCGAGCGGGCCAGCGAGGCCATCGAAGCTACCACGAGCGATACCCTGCTGGCTTCGGTGGAACTGGAAGCCCCGTTCTACCGCCAGTTCCGGATCGGCACCCGGCTCGATGTGGGGCTGAACGACCGGCGCGTGCGCACCCGTGCCGCTCCCGCAGAAGCCGTCTTCTTCGACTCCGACTTCAACCGGCAGACGTTCGACCTGGAGGCGGGCCTGCGGTATGAAGACCCGGACGCTATGCTGTACCTGGCAACCCGCGCCGGGGCCGAGGTCGAACGCCGTATCCTCACCAACGCCGACGACCTCCCACCCGCCCAGGCCGCCCAGACGACCAGCCTCTTGCAACAGGCCGACTACGACCGCGGGGCGTTCCTGCTCCTGGCCCGCACCCGCGCCAACCTCAGCCGCCGCACCAGCGCCAGCTTCGACGGTACCGCCAGCATCCTGCGGCACGACACCCCGGCCCTCAACCCGGACGACCGCGACGAACTCTACTACAACGGTACCCTGGGGCTGACCCAACACCTCCGTCCCACCCTTGCCCTCGACCTGCAACTCTTTGGCACCTGGTACCACACCGTCTACCTCCGTGCCACCCGGTCGGCAGAGAACAACATCCAGCGTTCGCTCCGCCTCCGCCCCTCGGTGCAGTACACCCCGTCGCGCCGGACGAAGCTGCGCCTGGGGTCGGAAGTGCGGGCCACCTACACCGTCGCCGACTTTGTGCTGCCCGGCCGCCGCCCCAACGACCAGGCCGCCCGCGAACTGCGCTTCGACACAGCACTGGAACAGGCGTTCGGGCCAGGCCACTTGCTCCGCGCCGACGGCAGCCTCAGCGACCTCCGGCTGGGCCGCTTCTTCGACAGCACCTTCTCCGAAATCCCCTTCGACACCTTGCGGACGTACAACGGCTGGATACGCCTGCAAACAGGGCAACGGCTCCTGGCCGAGATCGGCGTTCGTATCTTCCTCCGGACGGATTTCGAACGCGCCACCACGATCCGCTATGTCCGGCTGGACGCCGAGGGCAACCTCCTCCGCGATGAGAACGGGGCCTTCCAGTTCACCACCATCACCCGGCCCGGACGCGAGCGCATCGCGCAGGTGGGACCTACCTGTGCCCTCACCTGGCCTATGCGCAACGGTGCCGCCCTCCGGATCACCGGCTGGCTGGTAGTGCAGCACATCCGTCACCAACTCTACGGCGACCTGCCGGAAGGACTGGCAGACCATATCCGGCAAACAGCCCGCACCGGCACCCGCACCTTCATCCCCAACCTCGCCATCACCACCCGCTGGAACTTCTGAAACGCATGGCGGGGAAAGGAGACGATAAGGGATGGCGTGGCAGGGCCTGTTTTTTTAAAGCCCCAAGTACCAAATAGCCAACAGCCAACGGCTAACAGCTATCTTCCCCATCACCCCATGAAGACCCTCGGTGTTACCGGCGGCATTGGCAGCGGCAAATCGACGGTTTGCCGGATGCTGGAGGAACAGGGAGCCGAAGTGTTTTATGCGGATGCCGAGGCCAAAGCCCTGATGGAGGACGATCCGGCGGTGCGGTCCGACGTCATCGCAGCGTTTGGCCCGGCGAGCTACGACGCGGCAGGCCGCCTGAACCGTGCTTACCTGGCGGCAGCGGTCTTTGGCGATCCGGTACAAGTGGCCCGCATCAACGCCATCGTCCATCCGCGGGTGTACCAACGGTTTGAAGTCCGCAAGCGGGATGCCCTGGAGCGCGGGGTGCCGCTGCTGGTCCACGAGGCGGCCCTGATCTTTGAGGCGGGTGGCGAGCAATACCTCGATGCGGTGGCGGTGGTGGAGGCCCCGCGTGAGGCCCGCATCGTGCGCGTCGTCGCCCGCGACGGGGTAGCCCCGGAAGCCGTCGAGGCCCGCATGGCCCACCAGTTCCCCCCCGACGAACTCCGCCGCCGGGCCGACTTCGTGATCGAAAACACCGGTACCCTCGCCGACCTGCGTACCCGGGTGGAAGCCCTCTACCGCCAGCTTGTCCCCGACCAGGAGGCCCCTGATGGATGAAATGCCCCGCCGCGGGTTCAAGGACCACTTCTCCGGCCACGCGGCGGATTATGCCCGTGCCCGCCCGGCCTATCCAGAGGCCCTCTTCGCCTGGCTGGCAACGGTAGCACCGGCCCGCACTTGTGCCTGGGACGCTGGCACCGGCAACGGCCAGGCCGCCCGGGGGCTGGCGTCCTACTTCAACAAGGTGGTTGCCACTGATCCCAGCGCTGAACAGATCGCCCAGACCATGCCCCATCCCCGGATCGACTATCGGGTGGAGCCAGCAGAACAGACCTCCCTTCCCCACGCCAGCATCGACCTCGTCACCGTGGCACAGGCGCTGCACTGGTTCGATTTCGAGGCGTTCTATGCGGAGGTGCGGCGGGTCTGCCGGCCCGAAAGCCTGCTCGCCGTCTGGGCCTACAGCCTGGCCTGCATCACCCCGGAGGTAGATGCGGTGGTGCAGCGGTTCTATGCCGGGATCACCGGGCCGTACTGGCCGCCGGAGCGCCGCTGGTTCGACGAAGGCTACGAAACCCTCCCGTTCCCGTTCAACCGCCTGCCCACCCCGGATTTCCAGATGGAACAGCACTGGACGCCCGCCGACCTGCTGGCCTACCTCGGCACCTGGTCGGGCACCAAACGCTACCAGGCCCGTCACGGGCACGACCCCCGCGACCTGATCTACCAGGACCTGCTCGATGCCTGGGGAGAGGCCCTACAGCCCCGCCCTGTCCGATGGCCCCTCCATCTGCTCGTCGGGCGCGTCGGAGAGCGATGAGCCGGGACGGATACTAAAATTATAGTCAAATTGACTATATAGTCAATTTGACTATAATGTGAGCCGGTTTTGGCTTTCCCTTGTGGTAACCACCACCTGATTTCCAGGAGATGTCGTGTTCCCTTCTCCGTTTCCTTCTTCCAGGTTTACATGTCGTTTCTGCTGCCTCCGCTCGGTGACGCCGTTCCCCAACGCGGCAACGCCTTTTCGCGTGGGCTGGGCCGTAGTATCCTGCGCCTGGGTCGTTTTCGGGTCGAAGGGACGCTGCCCAACCTGCCGCAACTCGTCGGCATCGTAGTACCGCACACGTCGAACTGGGATTTCGTGTTTATGATGGCGTTTGCCCTGGCAAGCGGGTTGCGCGTGAACTGGCTCGGCAAGCACACCCTGTTTCGCGGGCCGCTGGGGGCGTTGTGGCGGTGGCTCGGCGGCTTCCCGGTAGACCGCGCGGCACAGAACGGCGTGGTCGAGGCCACCACCGCACTCTTCCGGCAGCAGTCCCGCTGTGTGTTGGGGCTCTCACCCGAAGGCACCCGGCAGGCCGTCACGCGCTGGCGCACCGGGTTCTACTATATCGCACAGGCGGCGGGCGTGCCCATCCTGCTGGTGGTGCTGGACCTGCAACGCCGGGTCATCGGCTTTGGCCCGCTCGTCACCCCCACCGGCGACGTGGAGGCGGACCTGGAGGTGATGTATGCCTGGTATACCGACGTGTTGGGGTATCATCCTCTTCAGAAGCGATAGCCCACCTCAGAAGATCGAGATGCCTGTCTTGGTTGTAAACAGTTCGAGGGCCATCGTACCGGCCAGCGAGTTGCCTTTCTCGTTCAGTCCCGGCGACCAAACGGCCAGGCCCATCTGGTTCGGGAGGATGCCGGCGATGCCGCCGCCCACGCCGCTCTTGGCGGGCAGGCCCACGCGGTAGACGAAGTCGCCGACGGCGTCGTAGGTGCCGCAGGTGAGCATGAGCGCGCTGATACGCTTGGCCTGGCTCATGGTCATCAGCTGCTCGCCCGTCCACGGGCAACGGCCCCGGTTTGCCAGAAACAGCAAGCTCTTCGCCAGGTCTATGCAGCTCATGGTCAGCGAACACTGGAAGAAGTAGAAGTCCAGCACCGCTTCCACGTCATTGCGCAGGTTGCCAAAGCTTTTGAGGAAGTTCGCCAGCGAGGCGTTGCGGAAGCCCGTCTCCTGCTCCGACCGGGCCACCTCCGGGTCGTGCCGGATGAGCGGATTGTTCGACCGGGCGCGCACGAACGCCAGCAGCGTTTCCTGGGCGTTGGGGATGTGCGAGAGGATGACATCGGCCATCACCAGCGCCCCGGCGTTGATAAACGGGTTGCGGGGGATGCCCCGCTCGTATTCGAGCTGGACGAGCGAGTTGAACGGGTTGCCGGAGGGTTCGCGCCCCACCCGTTGCCAGAGGGCATCGCCCTCGGCCATGAGCGCCAGCGTCACCGTGTAGACCTTCGAGATACTCTGGACCGAGAACGGCTCGGCAGCGTCTCCCACCTGAAACAAGTCGCCATGCAGGTGTTGTACGGCCATGCCGAAGCGTTCCTTCGGGACGGTGGCGAGGCGGGGGATATAGGTAGCCACCTGCCCGTCCGGGATCAGGGGGGCCACTTCGTCGCGGATTTCCTGCAACACCACCTGGTAGTCCATCGCATGCTTCCTCGTCCGTTCAGCGGCGGCGTTTCTCATACCGTTTCGCCAGTTGTTCCTGCAACTGCATGATGGTCTCGAACGCGGTGCGCAGCAGGTTGCGCTGAATTTTGGTGAGCGAGGTCGGCAGGATGAAGTTGTTCGGCGGCTCGCCCAGTTCGATGGCCCGCAACTGGTGTTCGAGGCGGAAGTCGAACACGTACTGGTAGGCTTCGAGGGTATCCTGGATGAGGGTTTCCAGTTCGGGAAGGGCGCTGGCGGCGTGGCGCAGCCGTGTAAAGGTGTTGGTGGAGTCGAAGAAGCGTAGTTCCAGAGCCAGCACCCGGGCGGCGTCCGCCACCGGCAGGATGCCCCGCTCCCGGATGTCGAAGGTGTTGCGGTGCTCGCCGGTCCGTTCGAGCACGAACTGCTTGAAGAAAGAGAGGGGCGGGCGGTGCGTCAGCGCATTCTGCATCATCATGGACAGGAAGTGGCGGTTTTTGTCCAGGGCCTGGATGTTGAGGGCATCCCCAATGTCGGCTTTCAGGGCTGCTTCCAGCTTCGGGTCACCGTAGATGCACCGCAGGTCCAGGAACAGTGGCACGGTCGTGAGGGTGGCCCCGTCGGCCTCGTGGATCCAGGAACGGAACGTCTTCTGCCAGTCCAGCAACGGCATCCGCCAGCGGGAATCCCGTGCCACAATGTCGCTGCCGGGGAAGCCACAGACCTCCAATGCCCAGTTGGCCCGGGTGGCGAGACGTTCGAACCATTCCTGTGCCCGCTCAGCCTCCTCGACGTCCTCCGGGTTGGCATAGACGAGCGCGTTGTGCTGTTTGGTGCTCAGGGCCATCTCCTGCCGCCCGCCGCTGCCCATGCGCAGCCAGGCCCAGGGCAGGGTGACAGCCTCCGGCGCGGAACGCAGCTCCCGTTCCACCAGCTCCAGCACCCTCACGGCAATGCGGTCGTAGACCACCGACAGGATGGCGGTCAGTTGTTCGGGTTGAACGCCCTGCTGATAGAGGTACAGCAGTTGTTCGCCCACCTCGGTCCGCACACTGGCCATTTCGTCGACCGACGAGGCCATCTCGAGCCGCCGTACCGAGGCCACCGGGTCCTGTCCGCGAAAGTGCGCAAGGTCCCGGTCGGAGAGCACGCCCAGCGGGGTCCCGTCGGCCCGCTGGATCACCAGGTGCGACACCCGGTGCTGGAGCATCCGCATCATGGCATCGAACAGCCGCGCCTCGGTCGTGATGGACACTACCGGGCTGGACATGACAGCCTCGACCGGGGTTTCGAGCGAGCGGCCGTGCGCTACCACCCGGCTCCGCAGGTCACTGTTCGTGAACAGCCCCACCACTTCCGGGCCGCGCTGGACGAGGATGGCCGAGGCCCGCTCGTAGTGCATCACACGGGCGGCCTGCTGGACGGTCGTGTCCACGTCGCAGGTGATGACGGGGCGGTGGTTGAGCACCCCCAGCCGCCGGCTGAAGAGCAGGTGCGCCCCCGTCACGTCCACCGTCGTGCCGAGGCGGCGGACGTACTGGTTCAGGTCGTTGTCGAAAAAGGCCGCAAACGCCTCGTCGCCGCTGTAGACCTTCTGGAACCGCTCGGCCTTGAGCAGGGCACACACGGTCGGCTCCACCGCCTTCGCCTCGTAGATCATCGTGCCGCCCTTGATCAGGCCAAAGGCCCCGAAGGTGTCCCCCTCGCCGCACTTGTCGATCAGCCGCTGCTGGTCCATATCCATGAGGCGCACCAGCCCGGACTCGACGATATAGAGGTTGCGCGGCATCGTGAACCCCTGTTCGATGATTACCTCGCCCGTCTCGTAATACTCAATGGTGAGGTCTTTCAACAGGTCGGCCCGCTCGGTCTCGGTCAGACGGTCGAACGGCGGGGTTCTTTCGAGCAGGGTGCGGACGCGCTGCAGAATAGCCGACGATTGCATGTTCGGTTCGTAGTCGTGGTAAAAAAGGCAATGCACCCCAGGCCACAGTGCAGCACAAGTTAATCCTTTCCGCCTGCAAGAGAGAACCCGCCCGGCGGTGGAAGTCGCCGAATAAATATAGTCAAATTGACGATATTTTGGCGAACAGGATGTCGGGATCCGGTCAACCTGCTGGCTACCGGGGTATCAAAAAAACAGCGGGCCTGCCCTGGAGGGACAGACCCGCTGCACGAGGTTGGTGATCCCGGCGTGTGCCTGGATTCCGGGGGTTAGCGGAGCGGAATCGTGTCGGCCCGGCGGAGCTGGGCGGCCCCTTCCTTCTTCGTGGTGCCACCGATGCGGCCGCGGCCCACCACTTCGAGGCGGCTGGCGGCGATGCCATTGTCGGTGTAGAACTTCTCGACGGCGCGGGCGCGGTCGAGCGAGAGCTGGTCGGGGTTGCGCTCGCCCGGCGCGGCAAAGCCCTCGATGCGGGCGCGCAGGTTCGGGCATTCCTGGAGAATCTGGAGGTTCTCCTGCAGCGCCTGACGGCCTTCGGGCGTGAGCACCGACGAGTTCGGTTCGAAGAACACCGGGTTCATCTCGGCCACGTTGCACACATCCGATTCATAGGGCCGGACGGTGATCGTCATGGTGCGGCTGGTCGAGCCGCCGCAGTTGGTCACGTCCAGGCGCACGGTGTAGGTACCTTCGCGGGCGAAGGTCTTGCTCGGCGAGGCCTGGGTCGAGGTCGTGCCGTCGCCGAAGTCCCAACGGTAGGTCGGCTGCGTGCCCGTCACGTTGGCGTTGAACGTCACGTTGGTGCGCGTGTCCGGGCTGGTGTTGTTGGCGGACATGGAGGCGATCTGGGCCGCCTGGCACTCGCGGACGGTCACCGAGCAGCTTTCGGTATCTGAGCCAGCCTTGTTCGTAGCCGTGACTGAGACGTTGTACGTACCGCCGCGGGCGAACCGGTGCGTAGTGCTCTGGCCGCTGGCTGTGCCCCCATCGCCGAAGTTCCAGGCATAGGTGACTGGCTGGGTGGCATTCTCGTTGACGGCTGCCGAGAACGAGGCTTCGTTGATGGAGAGCACCTCGGTGGCGGGGCAGGTGAGGGAGAGCACTTCCGGCGCGGTGGCCCCGCCGAGGTTGAACTTCAGCCCGGCGCTGATGGCCCCCAGCACGTCGCCCGGACCAAAGCCGTTGTTGTCCCGGCCATCGGGCGACTCGTCCGGGAACTGGTAGCTGTCCAGGATTTCGACGAAGAAGCTGCTGTTGCGGTTGATCCAGAAGTCGAGACCGGCCCCGAACAGCGGCCCGAGGGTCAGGTTGCTCTTATCCGTCCGGCAGTTGATATTGGCCTGGCAGTTCCGGCTGAAGACGGTCGTCTCGCCGAAGCCTGCGTTGAGGCCGAACTGGAGGTAGGGGGCCACCTTGCCGTCGGAGAGCAGCATCCGGGAGATGAGCTGGAGCGAGCTGCGCGTAGAGGGGTGGTCGTCCACGTTCGTGGTGTTGACGAACTCAGTGATGTTGGAGAACCGTCCGTTCTGGAAGGCCAGCCCCACGCTGTAGCGCGGGTTGAAATGGTAGCCCACCTCAAGTCCGACACTGTAGGGGAAGCCGTTGTCGAACAGGTCGCCGTCGAAGTTGAAGGGGGATTTCTCGCTGTCTCCCAGATAGTGGGAGAGGCCGACACGCGGGCGGATAAAGAAGGTCTTGTCCGGACGCTCCTGGGCCAGAACATCGCTGCCCACCACCAGGAACAGCAGGAAGGCCAGAAGCCAGCCCTTGCGTAGATACTGTTTCATAGGACGTCCTCTATGAGTGTCAGAAGTCAGGTGTCACGTTCACGGCGGGGTTTTGACGCCCGGCTGAACCGTTCAGGGTTTCAATAGCTGGGGCAATAATAAAACATGGATTGGAATTTTCATAACAGGAAGGCAGGGGTGGAGGGCCGTTTTCTCTTGAAAATTCTGCGTTTTGTGGGGCTGTAGGGATAAAAGGGCCTCGCCAAACGCCCTCGGAGGCCCGTGCAGCCCATGCTAGCCCCCCTGTTTACGGCCGGGCAGCCGAGGGGCGTTCAGCCCCGCTGTGCCAGCGGGACGTAGGTGCGCAACGGGTGGCCGGTATAAATCTGGCGCGGGCGGTTGATGCGGGTAGTGGGGTCTTTACGCATCTCGAGCCACTGGGAAATCCAGCCCGGCAACCGCCCCAGGGCAAACATCACCGTGAACATGTTGGTCGGAATGCCCATGGCCCGGTAGAGGATGCCGCTGTAGAAGTCCACATTCGGGTAGAGCTTGCGGGCGATGAAGTACTCGTCTTCGAGGGCGGCCCGTTCGAGTTGCTTGGCGATGTCCAGCAGCGGGTCGTCGATGCCCATCTGGTCGAGGACGCGGTCCACCGCTTCCTTGATGACGCGGGCGCGCGGGTCGAAGTTCTTGTAGACGCGGTGGCCGAACCCGAAGAGCCGGAAGCCGGAGTTCTTGTCTTTCGCCATCGCCACATACTTGCCCACGTCGCTGCCGTCGCGGTGGATGGTCTCCAGCATGTCGAGCACTTCCTGGTTGGCCCCGCCGTGCAGCGGGCCGGAGAGGGCACTGATGCCGGCCGAGATGGAGGCGAAGAGGTTGGCCTGGCTGCTGCCCACCATGCGCACCGTCGAGGTGGAGCAGTTCTGCTCGTGGTCGGCGTGCAGGATCAGCAGCAGGTCCAGTGTCTTCTCGAGCACGGGGTCGATCTCGTACGGCTCCGACGGCACGGCAAACATCATGTGCAGGAAGTCGGCGGTGTAGCCCAGGTCGTTGCGGGGGTAGATATAGGGCTGGCCGATGGACTTCTTGTACGCAAACGCTGCGATGGTCTTGAGCTTGGCGAGCAGCCGGATCACGTTCAGGTCCAGGTCGTCGGCATCGGAATAGTAAGCCGAGAGCGAGGCGACGATGGTGGCGAGGACGGTCATCGGATGGGCGCTCGTGGGGAAGCCCTCGAAGAACCGCTTCATGTCCTCGTGCAGGAGGCTGTGGTAGGTGAGCTGGTGGTTGAACCGGGCCAGTTCGCTCTGGGAGGGCAGTTCCCCATGCAGCAGCAGGTAGCTCACTTCGAGGAAGCTGGAGTTGCGGGCCAGGTCCTCGATGTCATACCCCCGGTAGCGGAGGATGCCCTGGTCGCCATCGATGAAGGTGATGGCGCTTTCGCAGGCCCCCGTGTTGCCATAGCCCGAATCCAGGGTGATGACACCCGTCTTGGCGCGCAGGTTGCGGATATCGACCGCCACCTCGTTTTCGGAACCAATGATCACCGGGAGGTCCAGCTCCTGGCCGTTGAGCGTCAGTTTCGCCGTTTGCATGGTCAGCAGGCAAGTTCTAAGGATGGCGTGCAGGATAGGCAAAACGAAGATACGATACAAGGTCTTTGCGTGCCGCGCCCGTCGAAGGGTTGGGCGTAAAGGTTCGTAGAAAAAACGGGGCCGGATTCCCGGTTGCCGGGGCGGATGGTTATGCCCGGAAACCCCTAACTTGGGCTATCCCGAACCTGCCACTGCTACGACCGTGAAGGCCGTTCGCGTCATCCTGCCCTTGCCCCTCGACCAGGCCTATACCTACCTGGTCCCGTCCGAACTGGCGGCGGCAGTACGGCCCGGTGTGCGTGTACTGGTGCCCTTCGGCCCGCGCCGCCTCACGGGATTGGTGGTGGACGCTGCCGCGGGGCAGGAGGTCCCTGAAGACCGGCTCCGGCCCCTGCTCGATGTGCTGGACGAGCGCCCGGCCTTCACCGACGAGTTGCTGCGCCTGACGCACTGGATGGCGGACTACTACGTCTGCGCCTGGGGCGAAGCCATCAAGGCCGCCCTGCCTGCTGGCACCGACATCGAGGACGAGCACCGCATCGTGCGGACGAACGTGCCCGCGACGGGCACCCTCACCCCGAAAGAGCGAACGCTGCTGCGCGTCCTGGAGCAGGGAGGAGAGACGACGCTGAACACCCTGCGCCAGCAGGTCAGGGGGGTCCACCTTGCCAGCCTCCGCGCCCTGGAGCAGGCGGGGCTGGTGCGCCTGGAGGCCACACTGACGGCCCCCAAAGTCCGCATCAAGCACGAGCGGTACGTGCGCCTCGCTCCGGCGTTTGCACACAGCAGCGCCCCACGCGACCTGGCCGTGTTGCTGCGGGGGACGAAGCAGGTGGCGGTGGTGGAGGCGCTCGGCGGCTTTCTGCTGGAGGGGCGGAAGGAGCCACGCTTGGCCGAGGTGCTCGCCCGCGCCGGTGCGACGGGCGCCACCGTGCAGACACTCGTTGCAAAGGGCATTGTGGAGGTGGTCGAGCGCGAGGTGCTGCGCACGCCACTGGGCGACTGGCCCGACGAACCCGCTCCCATCCGCACCTTGCACCCGGCCCAGCAGGCGGCGCTGCAACCTATCCGGGAAGCCCTGGTCGCCCGGCGCTTCCAGACCTTCCTGTTGCATGGGGTCACGGGCAGCGGCAAGACCGAAGTGTACATCGCCGCGCTGAAAGAGACGCTGGCCCAGGGGCGCACCGGCATCATCCTCGTTCCGGAGATCGCCCTCACGCCGCAGACGGTGCGCCGCTTCCGCACCCACTTCGGCGACCGCATCGCTGTGCTGCACTCGCGCATGAGCCTCGGCGAGCGCTACGACGCCTGGCGACACCTGCGGGACGGGCGGTTTCAGGTGGTTATCGGCCCACGCTCGGCCATCCTCGCCCCCCTCTCAGACGTTGGGCTGGTCGTGGTCGACGAGGAGCACGAGCCGTCGTACAAGCAGTTCGACCCGGCCCCGCGCTACCACGCCCGCGACGTGGCGGTGATGCGCGCACACCTGCACCACGCCGTGTGCGTGCTCGGCTCGGCCACCCCCAGCCTGGAAAGCTACACCAACGCCCGCTGGGGCAAGTACACGCTGCTGGAGATGAGGCAGCGCGTGCCGGTGCCCGGCCTCCCGGCGGCCCCGCTGCCCACCGTCGAGGTCGTAGACCTGACGCTCGAACGCAAGAAACACCGGCTCGAGGGGGTGCTCTCCGAACGGCTCTGCCAGGCCATCCAGCAACGCCTCGACCGGCGCGAGCAGGCCATCCTCCTCCAGAACCGGCGCGGGTATGCCCCCGTCGTCGAATGTGCCTCCTGCGGCTGGTCGCCCCGCTGCCCGGACTGTGCCGTGACCCTGACCTACCACAGGCCCCGCCATGAATTGCGGTGCCACTACTGCGGACGGGTTGAACGGCTCCGCCGTACCTGCCGCAACTGCCAGCAGGACGACCTCACCCTGCTGGGCACCGGCACCCAGCGTGTCGAGGAAGAACTGACCGCCCGGTTCCCGGAGATCCGGGTACTGCGCATGGACCTGGACACCACCGGGCGCAAGGATGCCCACCACACCCTGCTCGACCGCTTCGGGCGCGGCGAGGCCGACGTGCTGCTCGGCACCCAGATGGTCGCCAAGGGGCTGGACTTCGGGCGCGTCACCCTCGTCGGGGTCGTCAATGCCGACGTGGGGCTGCTCCTGCCCGACTTCCGCGCCGACGAGCGCATCTTCCAGTTGCTCACCCAGGTGGCTGGACGGGCCGGGCGGGCGGGCCTCCGGGGCGAAGTGATCCTGCAAACCCGCAACCCCGGCCACAAGGTGCTCCAGTTCGCCGCCCGGCACGACTACGAGGGCTTCGCCGAAGCGGCCCTGCCCGAACGCCAGCCCATGCACTGGCCCCCGTATGGCCGTCTGGTCGGCATTGAGTTCCGGGGGCCGAAAGACGTAGTGGTGGCCGAGCTGGCCCAGGCCTGGACCACCACGCTGCGACACGGGGCGGGCGAGAGGGTGCAGGTCCTCGGCCCGGAGGCAGCGTTCGTCGGACGCATTCAGCGCCAGTACCGGTATCAGACGTTCCTGCGGGCACCGCGCGGGGTTCCGTCTGGAGAGCTGCAACGCCTGCTGCGGCAAACCCTCGCCCGCTTCGGCCCTGCTCCAAAAGCCTGCCACATCAGCATCGACGTGGATGCGGTGGGACTGTTCTGAACGGATTGCAGGGTTCGCACGAAATTAAAACCAGCTCCCGGAACCCACCGGGGACCGCCTCGTTCGAACATCTCCAGGGCAAGTCCGTACGGTCTGCTCCCTGTGAACCCCGCCAGGACCGGAAGGTAGCAACGGTAGCAGGTTGAAGCGACGCGATACGGTTCACTTGCCCTTTTTATTTGTCCTCGCCCGATGCCCGCTCATCCTCCGGCTGTGTCCCTTACGGCAACCCCGTATGCCCTGCTCTGGGACCGCCTACCCGCACGGGCAAACCGGTTTGCGACGGCCTGGTGGTATGTGCTCCTGTTCCCGAAACAGTCCACCGGCTACGGCCCGGCCCAGATGATGTTCGCCCTGGCCTCGCGCACGGGTAACCTCGTCGTCAACGGCACACACATGACAGGGGCATTCGCCGACGGCCCGGCGTTCCCGGCGCTGGCGATGGGCTGGCTGCACGACGGCACCCGTGCCTACCCGCAAACCCTGCACCACCCCGCTACGGCCCGGCTCACGCCGGGACTGCTGGAGGCCTGGGATGCCGCCGGATACGGCGGGCGGCTCCAGGCCAGCGATGCACGGCCCTTCGGCGTGGAAGCCCTGTTCCGAGGACCTGCCGTCGCGGCACAGTTTCTGGTTGCGGGCGACCCGGCGGTGGAACTGGCCCGTCCCGCCATCACAGCGGAGGTAGCCTCCCCGGTTGGCAATGCCCAGTATGTGGTGCTGGACGATGGGCAGTTCGAAGGGCGCTTCCGGTTTCCCGATGGCACCGAGCGCTGGCTCGAAGGGGCGGCGTGCCTGCACCGCATCCTCGTGAACACCCCGTTCTGCCCGTGGAAATGGGTCTACCTCCGCTTTGCCGACGGCAGCCTGTTCTCCTGCATGGTGCCATTCCTCGGCCCGCAGGTGCTACGGCGGGGTGCCTCCTTCTTCCCGGACTGGCTCGAACGGCTCCACGTCGACTTCATGCCCTTTGCCCAGTTCACCCCCGGCGACACCCGCCAAACCGTCCGCTTCCCGAAGATCAGCGTGGTGCCGATGTCCAACGGACACGGCCTGCCCGTCTTCCACGTCCGGGCCACCCACCCCGAGGGCCACCACCTGACCCTCCACGTGTACCCCTACGACCACGTCGGGTACACCCTGGAAACACCACTCCTGCGCTGGACGAGCCGGTTTCACTACAACGTCTACATGGTGGAGGCCGGGCAGGTCGCCGGGCAGATCGCCGGGCGCACCCTCGCCCCCGCTACGCTTGGGCACGGCTACGGAGGTGCCGAGTATACCTGGGGACTGGCATGGTAGCGGTAGGGCGATGGAAGATGAGAAGGATTTGGGATTGCGGATTTGGAAGGATGGATTTGGGATTGCGGATTTCACCAAACTCCAAGCACCAAGCTCCCCGAAATTCCCCTCTGCCAGAGGGATGGCTCCCCAATATAGTCAAATTGACTATATTTATCGTCAATTTGACTATATTTTGGAGACGGGGTGTGTCGCAGCGTTTGCATCAGCACCGGCGTTGCGGTCAGCGGGTGCACCACACCCCATCCTGCCCGGTTGCGCCGTGCGGGCCACCCCTCTTGACGATCTCATGAGATCGTCAAGAGGGGACT
>CAZLRO010000016.1:0-10026 GCA_964561865.1 uncultured Rhodothermaceae bacterium
TACCATGTCCACCGCAATCTTGACCGCCGCTGGGCCGGTGCGCTTGCCGCTGCGGGTCTGGAGCATGTAGAGCCGGTTTTCCTGTACCGTGAACTCGATGTCCTGCATGTTCATGTAATGCTTCTCCAGCAGCGCAGTCACTTCCACCAGCTCCCGGTAGGCCTGCGGAAACAGGTCGGCCATCGTGGAGATGGGCAACGGGGTGCGGATACCGGCCACCACATCCTCCCCCTGGGCATTGACCAGGAACTCGCCGTAGAGCAGCTTCTCGCCGGTAGAGGGGTTGCGGGTGAAGCAGACGCCGGTGCCACTGCTGTTGCCGGTGTTGCCAAAGACCATCGCCTGGACGTTCACTGCCGTGCCGAGCAGCCCGGTGATCTTGTTGATCTGGCGGTATTTCTGGGCGCGGGGGCTGTTCCACGAGTTGAAGACCGCGTTGATCGCCATGTTGAGCTGCTCGCGCGGGTGGTCGGGGAACATGAACCCCTTGTGCTGGCGGTAGACGGCCTTGTAGCGGTCCACGAGTTCACGCAGGTCGGCAGCCGTCAGGTCGGTGTCCTCGACGACGCCTTTCTCGTGCTTGAGGTGCTCCATCGCCTCCTCGAAGTGCTCGTGGCCCACCCCGGCCACCACGTCGCCGAACATGTCGATGAAGCGGCGGTAGGCGTCGAAGGCGAAGCGCTCGTTGCCCGTCTTGCGGGCCAGCCCCTCGGCGACCTCGTCGTTCAACCCCAGGTTCAGCACGGTGTCCATCATCCCCGGCATCGACAGGGCGGCCCCGCTGCGCACCGAGACCAGCAGCGGGTTCTCCGGATCGCCGAAGCGGACACCCAGCACCTGCTCGATGAAGGCGATACCGGCCTGCACCTGCTCTTCCAGCTCTTCCGGCCAGGCAAAGCCGTGCTGATTATACCAGGCACAGCACTCGGTGGTGATGGAAAAGCCGGGAGGGACGGGCAGCCCGATGGCACTCATCTCGGCCAGGTTGGCTCCTTTCCCGCCCAGCAGGGCCTTCATCTCCTTGTTCCCTTCCGCAGCCCCGTTGCCGAAGGTGTAGACGTACTTGGTCTCGGTGGTGGTCATGGATGTGGCAGTACAAAATGAAGGACACGGTAGCAAAGCCTGAAAGCAATGCTATCTTATGCAGCCGAAAAATAACGTGCAGGGAAGAGGTTATGGAATGGTTTCCGGAAACCGGAAGCGCTTTTATCGTCAAGGATAGGTTAAGATCACCAGCCCTTGCTTGTCGATCCTGCGAGAGGGAGTAGTTTAGCGGCCTGCTGCGGTGCCACACCGCCTCGTTCCGCTTGTCACCGGGAATAGCTGTCGGTACGTCTATGAAGCGTCTAGTTGTCGTCGAGTCGCCTACGAAGGCCCGCACCATTCGGACCTATCTGCCTGCGGGGTACCGTGTAGAGGCCAGCATGGGGCATGTGCGCGACCTGCCGGCCTCGGCGGACGAGGTGCCGGAGGAGTTGAAAGCGGCGGCCTGGGCGCGCCTGGGCGTGAACGTGGAGGACGGGTTTAAGCCGCTGTACGTCGTCCCTGCCGATAAACGCAAAGTGGTGCGCCAGCTCAAGGACGCCCTCAAGGAGGCCGACGAACTCTTCATCGCCACCGACGAGGACCGGGAGGGGGAGTCCATCGGCTGGCACCTCGTGCAGGTGCTCCACCCGAAGGTACCGGTGCGCCGGATGGTGTTCCACGAGATCACGAAAGAGGCCATCCTGGGAGCACTGGAGAAGACGCGGACGCTGAACGAGCACCTGATCGACGCCCAGGAGACGCGCCGCATCCTCGACCGGCTGGTGGGCTATACGATCTAGCCCCTGCTCTGGAAGTAGCTGGCCCCCCGGCTCTCGGCAGGGCGGGTGCAGAGTGTGGCCGTGCGCCTGCTAGTGCTGCGCGAGAAGGAGCGGATCCACTTTGTCCCGGCCACCTACTGGGGCCTCCGGGCCTTGCTCGACAAGGACGGTAGCCGCTTCGAGGCCGTGATGACACACCTGGGCGATCTGCGGCTTGCCACCGGACGCGACTTCGAGGACGAGACGGGTCGGCTCAAGCCCGAACTGGTCTCGGGCAAGAACATCCTGCTGCTGAACGAAGCACAGGCCCGCGAACTGGCGGCCCGGCTGCCGGAGACGCCCTGGCGGGTGACCCGGGTGGAAGCGCGTTTGGCAACACGTGCGCCAGCCCCGCCGTTCATCACCTCCACGTTGCAGCAGGAAGCCAGCCGCAAGCTCGGCCTCTCCGCCCAGCAGACCATGCGCCTGGCACAGCAGCTCTACGAGCAGGGGTACATCACCTACATGCGCACGGACTCGACCAACCTGTCGCAGGAAGCGTTGGACGCCTGCCGCCGGGTGGTGCAGGCACGGTACGGGGAAGCCTACCTCAGCCCGAAGCCCCGGCAGTACAGCAGCCGGGTCCGCAATGCCCAGGAAGCCCACGAGGCCATCCGGCCTGCCGGGCAGGCCATGAAGACCGTCGAGGAGCAGGGACTGAAAGGGGTGGAAGGGGCGCTCTACGACCTGATCTGGAAGCGGACAGTGGCCTCCCAGATGGCTGACGCCCGGCTGCGCCTCGTCACGGCCCAGATTGAGGCCGGGGCTGCCGAACCGCTGGCGACGTTCCGGGCCTCCGGGCGTACCATCGAGTTCCCCGGCTTCTTCCGCGCCTACGTCGAAGGGTCAGACGACCCCGAAGCCGCCCTCGACGACCGCGAGCAGCCCCTGCCACCTCTGCAACAGGGCGACCGCCCGGCCTGCCGCCGGCTGGAGGCCCAGGGCCATGAGACCAAGCCCCCGGCTCGGTACACCGACGCCATCCTCATCAAGACGCTGGAGAGCGAAGGCATCGGGCGGCCCAGCACCTACGCCTCCATCATCGACACCATCATCCAGCGGGGATACGTGTTCCGGCAGGGGAACCACCTCATCCCCACCTTCACCGCCTTCGCAGCCAATACCCTGATGGAGGCGCAGTTCCAGCAACTGGTCGATGCCAGGTTCACCGCCCGGATGGAACAGGTGCTGGACGACATCGCCGCCGGGCAGACCCCGGCTGGGCCGTTCCTCCAGGAGTTCTACCTCGGCCCGCATGGCATCCAGCCCCTCGTCACGCAAGGGCTGGATCGTATCGATGCCCGCCGCGTCTCCTCCATCCATTTCCCGAAGTGGGGAGACTATGTGGTGCGCATCGGACGGTTCGGACCCTACATCGAACACGACCACGACGGCACACGGGTCATCACCGCGTTGCCGGACAATGTGGTCCCCGCCGAGGTTACCCGCGAAACCCTGGAAGCCCTCATCCGAGCCGGGCAACAACAGGAACAGCCCCTCGGACACCACCCCCGCTCCGGCCAGCCGATCTACTTGCGCAAGGGTCCCTACGGCCATTATGTGCAGCTGGGCGACGACGAGAAAGGCACCAAGCCCCTGCGGGTCTCCCTCACGAAAAAGATGGACCCGGCCCAGGTGACACTCGAACAGGCCGTCGCGCTCCTGACCCTGCCCCGGACGCTGGGGAAGCACCCGGAGACCGGCAAGCCCATCCTGGCGGGCATCGGGCGCTTCGGACCCTACGTGCAGCATGGCGAGACGTTCGCCTCGCTGCAACCCTCCGACGAGGTGATGGGCATCGACCTGGCAACGGCCCTGAACCGGTTGCAGGCTAAGGAAAACCGCACCAGGCCGATGCGCATTGTGGGCAACCACCCCCAGACCGGCATCCCCATCGAGCTGTGGCAGGGCCGCTACGGGCCGTATGTCAAGCACCAGGAAACCAATGCCTCCCTGCCCAAAGGGATGGAGCCGGACGCCTTGACGCTTGTGCAGGCAGTAGAACTGCTGGTCGCCCGCGAAGGCAGCGAAAAGCCCTCTGCTGGTCGCAGGAAGCCGCCTGCCACCAAAAAGGCCGATGCCACCCCCACCCGTCGGCGTACTGCTGCCAAAGGCAAGGGATGACTCCGGCAGGGAGGTGCCTGGTACGCTTCGCTTTGGTACGCTCACTGCGTTCGCTTTGGTTGAAGCATGCGTTTCCCAAAGGCCGACAGGCCGTACCCAGGTCCTCCGTTCCGTGAAAAATGCCAACAGGTCAGGTTGTCGTGGGTCGGAAGCGCTTTCAGGTGGGCAGGCGCCTGGCAGATTCATTGGAATGATGCGGCGGGCATGTTACATTTGTGCGTTCGTTACCCTCCCCTGTGTATCTTCCCTCGGATACAGCCGCTCCAGAACACACCTGCTGTCTTTTTGATGGGGCTGTACAAACTTTTGGGTATCCATGCGAAAAAAGCTCTTTGTCGGTAACCTCCCTTTTCGTATTTCCGAAGAGGAAGTCCGGGACCTTTTTATCCAATACGGTGAGGTGCATTCGGTGCGGCTCATCAACGACCGGGAGACAGGCAAGCCACGCGGATTCGGTTTTGTCGAGATGGAGGAGGCGGCGGCTGACGCGGCGGCTGAGGGGTTGAACGGGATGCAGGTTAATGGCCGCGCCTTGCAGGTGAACGAGGCCCGTGAACGGGAGGACCGTCGCCCGCCCCGCTACGGCCAGTAACGGGTCAACGGGCTGGTTGCAGGGGTACAGGATGCCTTTTTCGTCACGCATGGCCGGGGAGAAGACGCTGTCCGAGCGGGTAGAGGAGGTTACCATTGGCCCGATCCGGGTGCTCCTGCTGCCCACGACCGTCCGCTCGGTGGTCACCTGGCGCGGTTCTTTCTGCAGCCTGCCAGACTTCGCGGCGGGGGATGAGCTGTTGCAGATGCTTACGGTGGCACTCCTGGACAAGGGCACCCGCCGGCGCGACCGCTTTGCCATCGCCGAGGTGCTGGACGGTTGCGGCGCCCAACTCCAGTTTGCCTCCGATGCCTTGCGCATCGCGTTGAGCGGACGGTCCCTGCGCGAGGACGTGCCGACAGTGCTGCGCCTGATGGCCGAGCAACTCCGCGAACCCCGATTCGACCCGGACGAGTTCGAGAAGGCCCGGGCAAACGTGGCCGCCCAGCTACGGCGTTCCCTCGACAGCACGGGTGTCCGTGCAACATCGGCCCTCACCCGGCGGCTGTACCCGAAAGCCCATCCCAACTACCAGTTCGATGCCGCAACCGAGCTGGCCCGTCTCCAGACCCTCACTGTCGCGCAGGTGCAAGCCTACCATGCCCGGCATTTCGGGGCGAACGGGGCGTTGCTGGTACTCGTGGGAGACGTCGAGGCCGGGGCCATCCTCGCCGCCCTCACCGAGGCGTTTGCTGGATGGCTACCCCACGAGCAGCCCATCCGGTACGCGGAGGCCGCAGCACCGATGGCCCCTGGCACCACACGCCTGCCCATGGCCGACAAGCAGAACCTCGACGTGCGCCTCGGACAGCCGGTGGCCCTGCGCCGGGATCATCCGGACTATCTGCCGCTCTACGTGGGCACCTACATCTTCGGCGGCAACTTCTCCGCTCGGCTCATGGACATCATCCGCGACCGCATGGGCCTCACCTATGGTATCCACGCAGCCCTCTCCGGCATCACCGTCGAGCACGACGGGCACTGGCAGGTGAGTGCCACCTTCAGCCAGTCCGATCTGGAAAAAGGCCTCGCCGCCACACAGGCCGAGGTGCTTCGTCTTGTAGAAGCAGGGGTGACGGCGGCGGAGCTGGCCGAGAAGCAGACCACCCTCACCGGGCTGTTCCAGGTGCAACTGGCGACCACCGGCGGGCTGGCCGCCACCTTGCTGACCAACGCCGAGCGCGGCTTCGACGTGGGGTATCTCGACCAGTATCCGGACGAACTGCGGTCCGTCTCGCTGGCACAGGTCAACGCCGCCCTGCAGCGCTATCTGCAACCGGAGGCCCTGCACTGCACCGTGGCGGGCACGCTAGCCGACCCGGAGGACGAGGTCGCCTAGCGTTCCGGCATCACCAGGGCCAGGATCAGGTAGATCAGCACGCCACTGCCGAAGAAGAGGCTGGCAACCACATAGCCCACCCGCACGAGGGTAGGGTCAATGCCGAAGTATTCCGCCATCCCACCGCATACCCCGGCGAGCTTGCGGTTGTAGACAGAACGGGTCAGTTTACCAGAAGGCATGGGAGTAAGGGGTCAACTGTCACGGATGATACGGATGCGCTCTTCCATCGACAGGCGGTCGCCACGCGGGGGGGTACCATCGCCATCGGGCATGACCATCGACAGGATGATATAGGCGAAAATGGTGCTGCCCGACGCGAACATCCCCAGCACGAAGGCAATCCGGATGACGGTGGGGTCGATCCCGAAGTAGTCGGCAATCCCGGCGCAGACCCCGGCGATCTTCTTGTCCCGCAGCGACTTGGTGAGGCGTTTCTTGCCGACAGGAGTGCCCGCGAGCGTCCCGGCTTTCGCAGTGGTGGCAGCCTTGGTCCTGGCCGGTTTCTTGCCCTTCGGTTTCCAGGACAACACCCCGAAGCCGAGCAGGATGATGAGGATCCCGGCCAGCCAGGGCAGCATCCCTACCAGGGCATCCAGGGCCAGGCCGGGCAGGAAGCCGAGTTTCTGGAACAGGTAGGCCACCCCCACCATGATCATCGATAGCCCGGCCAGGGTGGGCAGGTTGAACATGCTGTCCTTCCTGGGGGCCTCGTCCTCCTTGAACAGCAGGGCCTCCAGTTCTTCCTCCGACATGGACTCCAGGTGCAGGTCTTCGTGGCTCGATTCCTGCGAAAGCTCCTGTTCGTAGGCAGGGCGTTGTTGGGTGCGCGTCTTCATGGGTTTGCGGATGCGTTTTCCGAAGGTGGGTTACGGAACAGCCGTCGAACAGGTTACGCCGGGGGAATCCGGCAGGGGCCTGCCTCCGTCACCACGAGGGTGGCCGGGCGGTCGTGCGCCTCGTGCGGCAGTGCTTCCACCAGGCAGGCCGCATACACAGGGCAGACCACCGGCACCGTCAGCCCGTGCAGAAAGCGGTCGTAATAGCCTTTGCCATAGCCCAGACGGTAGCCCTGCCGGTCGGCACCAAGGGCCGGGACGATCACCAGGTCGAGCACGTCCACGGGAACGGTTTCAGCGGACATCGGTTCATGCAGCCCCCAGCGGGTCTGCCGCAGGTGCGCCTCGCCGGTAAACCGTACCTGTTGCAGGCCGGTCGCCGGGGTGGCTGGCGCGTCGAAGGTAACAACGACGGGCAGCAGAATTTGTTTTTGGGCCACATGCAGCGCCCGGATCAACGGACGCAGGTCGATCTCCCGCCGGACCACCATCGGCCAGTAGACGTGCAGCGTTCGGGCCTGTTCGACCTCTGGCAACGCCCGCAAGTGGGCCACGATGGCCGCGCTGTGCCGGGCGTAGGCCCCGTCCGTCAGGCCGTCCCGGTACGCCCGGAACCGCGCCCGCCAGTCCGACTTGGTCATGGGGAAAGGGCAGGGGAAACAAGGAATGCAGGTCGGGAATATAGCGGTTCCGCAAAAGCGGTGTTCCGATCCGCATACCTTTTACCGTCACGTTCCGAAAAATATAGTCAAATTGACGATATCGTCAATTTGACTATAATTCTTGCCATCAACAGACCGCCTCACCCATGCCCGACCCCGACATGCCCGACCGTCTGCACGCCTTTGCCGCCTACCGGGAACGGATGAACCGGCGCATCCTGGAGGAGAAGGACTTCCTGCCGTACAAGCGGTTCTTCAACCTGGACACCCATGCCTACCGGGACGGGGTGCTGGACGCACGCACGAAGGAGTTGCTGGGGCTGGTGGCCTCGATGGTGCTACGTTGCAACGACTGCATCGACTACCACCTGATGCGCTGCGTAGAAGCAGGCTGGTCGGAGGAGGCTCTCGACGAGGCCATGAACGTGGCGCTTGTTGTGGGGGGTAGCATCGTCATCCCCCACCTGCGCCATGCGGTCGAGACCATCGACCTGCTACGGGCGCGTGAAAAACATGAGGATTAGCCCGAATCGACGGTAAAACACCGCTTTCCACCCTGCTGTGGAGGGCATCAGATTTTTGATACGGGCCTCAACGGGTTTTATTTTAACCAGTCTATGCACGCCGCCCGGTTCTGGACTCCAGGGCCAGTGAGGGCGGCGTTCGTTCGGATACCGGCCTGTTTCACCTGGCACTCCATGTTCGAGAACCTCACTGAAAAGCTGGAAGGCGCGCTGAAGACCATCAGCGGACAGGGGCGCATCAACGAGCTGAATATCGCGGAGACCATGCGCGAGATTCGGCGGGCGCTGCTGGACGCGGATGTAAACTATCAGGTGGCCCGTGACTTCACCGAGCGGGTGAAGGAGCAGGTGCTGGGCCGCCAGGTGCTGACGGCGGTCTCGCCCGGCCAGCAGCTCGTCAAGATCGTCTACGACGAACTCGTCCATTTCCTGGGCGGGCAGCAGGTGGAGGTCAACCGGGCTGCGAACCCACCGACGGTGATCCTCGTGGCGGGGCTGCAGGGGTCGGGCAAGACCACGTTTTGTGGCAAGCTGGCGCTCTTTTTCAAGGGCCAGGGGCGTGCCCCGATGCTGGCCGCCGCCGACGTCTACCGGCCTGCTGCCGTCGATCAGCTCCGGATGCTGGCCGACTCGATCCGGGTGCCAGTCTACAGCCTCCAGGAGGCCGACGGCACAGTGGTGCAGGATGCAGTGCGCGTAGCGCGGGAAGCCGTCTCCGAGGCGCGCCGCACCGCCCGCGACCTTGTCATCATCGACACGGCCGGACGCCTGCACGTGGATGAGCGGATGATGCAGGAGGTCGAGCAGATCAAGCAGGCCGTCAACCCGCACGAAATCCTGTTCGTCGTGGACAGCATGACGGGGCAGGATGCCGTCAACACCGCGCTGGAGTTCAACAAGCGGCTCGACTACGATGGCGTCGTCCTCACCAAGCTCGACGGCGACACCCGGGGCGGGGCGGCCCTCTCCATCCGCTCGGTAGTGCAGAAGCCGATCAAGTTTGCCTCCCTCGGCGAGAAGCTGGATGCCCTGACGCCGTTCTTCCCGGACCGGATGGCCCAGCGGATCCTCGGCATGGGCGACGTCGTCTCCTTCGTCGAGAAGGCCCAGGCCCAGTTCGACGAGAAGCAGGCCGAGAAGCTCCAGAAGAAAATCCGTTCCGAGGACTTCAACCTGGAGGATTTCCTCGACCAGCTCGACCGGCTCAAGAAGATGGGGTCGATCCGCGACCTGCTGGGGATGATTCCGGGCATAGGTCGGGTGGCGAAAGACCTGGAGGTGGACGATGATGCGTTCAAGCACATCGAGGCCATCATCCAGTCGATGACGGTGCAGGAGCGGCAAAAGCCGCAGCTCATCAACGCCAGCCGCAAGCGCCGGATCGCCCTCGGTTGCGGCATGGAGGTGCGCGACGTGAACCAGCTCCTCAAGCAGTTTGAGGACATGAAAAAGATGATGAAGACCATGACCCGGCTCATGGGGAAAGGGCGTGCCATCGACCTGGCCGCGCTGATGGGGGGCCGCCGGTAACCCTGTACGCTTGCTTAACCAAACCACGGAACCAAACGTGTCTGTAAAACTCCGTCTTCGCCGTATGGGTCGGGCCAAGCGACCCCTCTACGCCGTGGTGGCGGCCGATGCGCGCACGCCGCGTGATGGCCGGTTCATTGAGGACCTAGGCCGCTACGAACCTTTGAATAATCCTGCAGTGGTCTCGCTCAACGAGACACGGGTGCTCTACTGGCTGGAGCAGGGTGCCCAGCCCAGCGACACGGTACGTAGCCTGCTGCATCGGCAGGGGCTGCTGCTGGCGCTGCACCTCCGCCGCAAGGGCAAAACCGAGGAAGAGGTCGCCACGGCCGTCAGCACCCACCGGGCGCACCGGGCGGACAAGGACCACCGGGCGCGTTCGATCTCGGCCCGCGACCGCCGCCGACAGATGCTGGAGGCCGAGCGCCGCAAGGCGGCTGAGGCGGCTGCCGAGGAGGCCCGCCGCCACGCCGAAGCCGAGGCGCAGGCGCAGGCCGCCGCCGAGGAGGCCCGTCGCCAGGTGGAAGCCGAGCGCGAGCGGGCCGCTGCCGAGGCCCGCGCCGCCCAGCAGG
>CAZLRO010000016.1:10036-20462 GCA_964561865.1 uncultured Rhodothermaceae bacterium
TGCACAGGCCGCCGCCGATGCCGCGACCGCTACTGCCGAAGCGCCAGTCGCCGAAGTGCCTGCTGCGGAAGCGCCTGCTGCGGAAGCCGTCGCTGAAGCCGTGGCCGATGTGGTCCCTGAAACGCCTGCGGTGGACGCGGGTCCGGAAGAGGCCCAGGGCTGACCCGGACCGGGTTGGTGCCAGGGTCTTCGGACGTATGCTGCCGCAACAAGCTGCTGCCCCATGTCGCCCGTTGCTGCCTCGCCCCCCGTCCTCCGGTTGATGGGCCATGTGTTGAAGGCACACGGGCTGCACGGGGCGTTCAAGGTGCGGGCAGAAACCGACGACCCGAAACGCTTTGCCCACCTGACGGTCCTTTACCTCGGTGAAACAACTTCTGTT
Source organism: uncultured Rhodothermaceae bacterium (assembly GCA_964561865.1). Classification (GTDB taxonomy): domain Bacteria; phylum Bacteroidota; class Rhodothermia; order Rhodothermales; family CAZLRO01; genus CAZLRO01. The sequence goes on from CAZLRO010000016.1 coordinate 10,419, forward strand.
GCCCGCCCCCTGCGGGTACAGACCGTGCAATACCAGCCCACACGGCACGGCACGGTGGTGGTGCTCAAGCTCGATGGCATCGACACGCCGGAGGCTGCCGAGCGGCTGCGCCACCAGGCCCTCTTTGCCGACGAAGCCGCGCTGCCGCCCCTGGCCGACGACGAGTTCTACCTGGACGACCTCGTGGGCCTGAAGGTGCGGCGCGAAGACGGGACGCCGGTGGGAACCGTCCGTGAGGTGCTGGACCTGCCCGCGCATCCCGTCCTGGTCATCGCCCGGCCCGGGCAGCCCGACGCCCTCGTCCCGATGGTGCCGGACTTCCTGGGCGACCTCGACGTGCAGGCGGGTTCTCTGGTGATCCGCCCGATTGAGGGGATGCTGGACGACCAGGCCGAGCAGGCATGACCGACCGTACCCATGTGGATCGACCTCGTGACGGCAGTGCCGGGCCTCGTCGAGGGGCCGTTGCAGCACAGCATCCTGCAACGGGCCATCCGCAAAGGGCTGGTGACGGTGCAGGTCCACGACCTGCGCCACTACACCGCCGACAAACACCGGCAGATTGACGACTACCCGTTCGGGGGCGGGGCCGGAATGGTCCTCAAGCCCGAACCGATCTTTGAATGTGTGGAAACGCTTCAGCGCGCCGCACAGGCGTCCGGGCACCCCGTCGACGAGGTCCTCTACCTGACCCCGGACGGCGAGGTGCTCACGCAGCGGCTGGCGAACGAACTCTCGCTGCGTGAACACCTGGTCCTGCTGGCCGGCCATTACAAGGGCATCGACCAGCGGGTCCGCGACGTGCTCGTGACGCGGGAAATCTCCATCGGCGACTACGTCCTCAGCGGCGGCGAACTGCCTGCCCTCGTGCTCGTCGATGCCATCGTCCGCCTCCTCCCCGGCGTACTCGGCGACGCGACCTCGGCCCTGACCGACTCGTTCCAGGACCACCTGCTCGACGCCCCGGCGTACACCCGCCCGGCCACGTTTCGCGGGATGTCCGTGCCCGAGGTGCTCCGCTCCGGCGACCATGCCCGGGTGGAGGCCTGGCGCGAGGAACAGCGGCTCGACAAGACCCGCCGCCGCCGCCCCGACCTGCTCGACCCCTGAAGCAGTCCCCGCATCCTCTTCCATACTGACCATTGACCACTTTGCAAGCGGAGGTACGCCATGGCGACCGATCTTTTGAAACTCATTGAGGGAACCCAGTACCGCGACGATGTGCCCTCGTTCTCGCCGGGCGATACGGTGAACGTACACGTCAAGATCGTGGAGGGCGACAAGGAGCGCATCCAGCAGTACCAGGGCGTGGTGATTGCGTTCAAAGGCGAACAGGGACACCGCACCTTCACGGTACGCAAGGTCTCCAACGGCGTGGGCGTGGAACGCATCTTCCCGCTCTACTCGCCCCGGATCGACAAGATCGAGGTGGTCCGCAGGGGCACTGTGCGCCGCGCCAAGCTCTACTACCTGCGCAGCCTCCGCGGCAAGGCCGCCCGCATCCGCGAGAAGCGCACCAACCCGTAAGCGGGAGCTTGAGCTGGGTACGGCCTGTCGGCCTTTGGTTGTGCGATTCCTCTCCCCACGCAGGCGAGAGGGGGGTGGCATACCAACTTGTTGGGGGCCGGAATGGTTTAAGGGCGACGGTGATCGACTACCCCCGATCCCTCCTGTTCTCAGGAGGGGGGAGGGATTGACCTTTCCGTGTCATTGCGAGGAGCGCAGCGACGTGGCAATCTCAACGGTGAGGCCACCGTGGCGCTGCTGCAGGGTGGAAAGGGCGAGATCGCCACGCGCCTGTCGGGCGCTCGCGATGACACGGGTAGGGATATTGCGGCCCGCTGGTCTACCTCCCCTGGCTCCTCCTTCGCAAGGAGGGGAATTGGAGGCCGTACCAAGCACCAAGTATCCAATAGCTAACGGCTAACAGCTTCCTTCCCAAGTACCAAGCCCTCCGTAATGCGGCTCGCCCTCTGGAACACCCCGGCGACGGAACTGCTGGTCTACTGCCTTCGGGCGGCGTTGCCAGGGGTGGAGATCACCGTTGCCGACGCGGCCACGTGCGAGCAGGCGTTGCGCCAGGCAGCGGCGGACGCGGCCCTGCTGCCCACCCTCTCGGTGCTGCTTCGCCCGGATGAGTTCGCGGCCATGCCCATCAGTGCCTATGCGACGTGGGACAACCCGTTCGTCCGCGTCCTCCTCCGGCAGGGGCTGACGCAGCCCGTCCGGACGCTGGCATTCCACCCTGCGGATGCGCAGGAAGCCTTCGTCGCACGGGTCATCCTCGGCGAGCACTACGGTGCAGACGTGCAGATGGTGGCCGTCGAACGGCACGCGGATCTGCACACTGCTGGGGCCGACGCCCTCCTGCTTACGGGTTCCACTGTGCCCGTCCCCGCCGACGGGCTGGTGCTGGACCTGGGGCAGGAATGGTATGAACTCGCCAACTACCCGATGGTCTGGGGGCTGTTTGCCGTGCGCCAGGGGGATGCCGATGCCCCGGCCCTGGCCCCGGTGCTGCGCCGGGCCGTCCAGCTCGCCGAGGACGAGCGTTCCGCCTGGATCGCCGTCCGCGAGACCACCCCGGCCCTCCATGCCTTCTACGCCGAAGCCCTCCGTTTCCGCTTCGACGACCTCGCCACCGCCAGCCTCACCGAACTGGCTGAGTACCTCTTCTACTACAAGATCACCCCGGAACCCCCCGACCTTCCCCTCGTGACACTCCCGGAGACCCCTCCCGACGCACACGAAAACCCGCCGCTGCGGCTATGAGCGACGCCGAGAAGCATATCACCGCCAACCGCAAGGCCCGCCACGACTACCATATCGAAGACGCGCTTGAGGCGGGCATTGTCCTGCAAGGCACCGAGGTGAAAGCCCTCCGCGCGGGCAAGGTGAACCTCCAGGATGCTTTCTGCACCGTGCAGAACGGGGAGCTGTTCCTCTACCAGTGCCACATCGCCCCCTACGACTTCGGCAACCGGTTCAACCACGACCCGATGCGCCCGCGCAAGCTGCTGATGCACCACCGCGAGATCGAACGCTGGCGCAAGGCCACCCAGCAGCAGGGCTACACCCTCGTGCCACTGCGGATGTATTTCCGGAACGGGTTCGCCAAGGTAGAGGTGGGACTGGCCCGTGGCAAGAAGCACTATGACAAGCGCGAAGACCTCGCCGAACGCGACACCAAGCGGCGGCTCGACCGCGTGCGCAAAGGCAGCCGCGACGAGGATTGATCTCCACGCTTTGAAACGGCTGTACCTCCGCCATCCAAAATCCCCCTCCTGAGAACAGGAGGGGGGGTGACCACCCCTGGCCCCTCCTGTCCAGGACGGGTACTTGATGTTGCGACCTCGTGCCAGAGAGTGGATACCTCGGTCGTGCTGTGAAGCCAAGTTGATGATACCGCACCGATCTGTCGCCCTCACAAAAATCCCCTCTTGAGAGGGGTGGCACGCACGGCGCAAGCCGGGCGGGACGGGGTGTGGTGCCCCCGCCAGTGGCAACCGCAGCGTCTTTTTTAGGGACAGCGACACACCCCGTCTCCCCGATGCCCGCTGGCGCGGTTTCATCGGGGAGCCACCCCTCTCAAGAGGGGACTTTCGAGGTTGTGTCCCCCCTACAGAAGCACCCATTGGCGGGATGGAGGAGTGGTCATGTTAACGCTGCCTCTTTATACTTCGCCCCAGCGAAAGTCCCCTTCCGGTTTGGGCGGGCGGTGCTGCTTGCCAGCGGGTACGGGGCAGGGACTGGCATCTCCCATCCGAACCGTGTCCTTGCGAGGAGGCTGAAGGCCAGCGTCTGCTCCCTGTCATTTCCATGCTGGGAACCTTCGGTTTCACTATCGTGCAATCTCCCCTCGGTCGGTGTTCCGCGTAGGCGGGAAGCAGGCAGGGGTGGCAAACTCTCGGCGGGGAGGTTTGAGGCATCGGGCACGGTGCAGGACAGCGCCCCGCGTCGGCGTTTGGCGGGGCAGGGCAGGGACGTGGGGCTGCCTTTTTTGCAGGGCGTCGAATGGCGATCTTGTCGTTTCCGATGGCCGGATCCATCCTCTACCGAGGTGCGAGATGCGAACGCTGGTCGTGTTGTGCAGCCTGTTGATAGCCTGTCCGCTCCGGGCGCAGGAGGCGGACACGGTGCGGGTGCTGGAGCGGGCGTTGCAACACCGCCTCGACCAGCCCGGTGTGTTCCTGCCGTTCTACCAGGACCGCCAGCGCGAGCGGCTGGCCCGCCAACTCCTCGCCCACGACTCCACCCATGCCCTCGCCCATTACGTTCTGGGCACGCTGGCGTGGGAGGAATTCGACGACCTGTACGCCCGGGCCAGCTTCTCCCACTTCGACGAGGTGGCAGCCCACCGGCAGGAGGAAGCCCTCGCCGATGCCGCGTGGAAGCTGTCCGTCCTGCGGGCTTCCGATGGCACGCTCCGGTTCGTGGAGGCGCAGGAGACCGGGGCCGAGGTGCCCGTGACGGAGAACGACCGGCTGACCCTGAAACAGTTCCAGACCGTCCTGCATCACTTGCGGGCGAGCGTGGCCCGTGACCCCGCCCGTTGGGAAGCGTACCGGCCCCTGCTCGACGCCTGCGGGCGCGTCCAGGCCTGGGAGGAGGCCCGCGCCGTGCTCGACCAGATGCACACCGCCTTTGCCGACAGCGCGGACTACTGGCTCTACCGGGGCTACGTGCAGTACCGCCAGGACGACGTCGAGGCGGCTACGGAGAGCTTCCGGCAGGGCCTCGACCGGTTGTCCGTCACCGAGCGGCGGGCATTCGAAGACATCACCGCTTTTCTCCCTGTTCCCGAACAGCACCGGCAACTGGTCCATCCGGAAGCCGTCGGGCGGGCGTTCTGGCAGAACCGGGACCCGCGCCTGCTCACCCGGGCCAACGAACGCCAGCTCGAACACTATGCCCGCCTGGTCTACGCCGACCTGCGCTTCGGGCAGATGGGGACCGGGCAGCGGGGATGGGACACCCAACCCGGTGAGGTGGTCGTCCGCTACGGCCCGCCGCTGAAGGAGGTGGCCTACGGCTCCCGGAAAGACCGGTTCCGCATCTTCCACTATGGCGACTTCGAGTTTCGTTTCATGGACCTGGCCCGGACCGGCCACTACGTCTTCTATTCCCCCAGGGCCGAAGACTTCTCCGGGTTCCGCCCCGACGCCCGTGTCCTCGACCACGACTACGCCCTGCGGGGGCCGGAGACGTTCCGCGCCCGCCCGGAGCAGTTTGTGCCACAGGACGAGCGCCGCGTTCCGTTTCCGTACCAGGTCAGCCGGCTGCGGGGGGCTGACGGGCGTACCGATGTGGTCGTAGCCTTCGACGCGCCCTTGCCTGCCGATACCGCCACCGTCGCCAGTGGGGCGTTCCTGCTGCGGACGACCGATGGGCTGGTGGAACAGCAGCAGTCCCGTTCCCGCTCCAGCGGCACCGTGCGGGACGATACGACCTGGTGGGGCGGCGTGCACACCCTCTCGGCGGTTCCCGGCGACTACACGCTGGCTGTCGAGTTCGAGGCCGGGGCACGCGGCTACGAACGCACCCCCTTGACCCTGCCCGATTTTCACTCCGGTGGGCTGATGGTCAGCGACCTCGTGCTGGCCGCGTCGGTGGTGCCCGTCGAAGCAGCGACAGGGGAGGGGGGGCTGGTCCGGCACGGGATGCACCTTCGGCCCATCGCCCGTCCGGTCTTTAGTCTGCAACACCCCATCGCCCTGTATTTCGAGGTCTACCACCTGCGTCCCGGCCCGGACGAGCGGACGCGCTACGACGTGGAAGCCGTACTCGTGCGGGCCGAGGGGCGGGGGGGACTGGAACGCCGCATCGCCCAGGCCTTTGGGCGCACCGGGCCGGGCGGCGTCTCGGTCCGGTTTGCCGCCCAGGGCACCACTGCCGACGAAGCCCATGACCTCGTGTTCGACCCACTCCCCCAGATGCCCGGCACCTGGGTGCTGGTGGTACGCATCACCGACCGGGTGCAGCAAGCCACTGCCGAAACCCGCCAGACGCTGACGCTGCGCGCCCCCTGAACCTCCGGCTCACAACAGCCCCCCGACCGTTCCGCCACCTCCCACAACCATCGACCGGATTTTTCCGGAACTGCCGCCCCGTTGGTGTTAATATGTGTCGGTGCGGTGTGGCCTCCCGCCCCGGCCTGTGCAGGCAGCCGGAGAGGGCAATGGGCAGGCACAGAACCCGCCCCGCCGATAGGCGTATGCCCCTCTGTACCCCTTCATTACAATTAGCCCGAACCATGCGTCGTTCCGGTATGTTGGCCGTTCTGCTCGTGGGCCTGTTCGCGGGGCCTGCTACCTGGGCACAGTCCTCCGACCCGATGGCGTCGGGCATCCTGGCCTTCCGCGAAGGGCGTTACGACGAGGCCGCACGGGCGTTCGAGCAAGTCACGCAGAAAGACCCGCAAAACGCCGAGGCGTATTTCCTGCTGGCCCGGCTCTACAACGAGACCACGCTCAAGGACTACCGCAAGGCCAGCCGGGCGCTGGATAACGCCCTCGAACTGGAGCCGGACAACGTCCAGTACCTCGTCGCCAAGCTGCTGCTGCTGCGCTCGGAGTCGTGGAACTTCTTCAGCGAGAAAATCCGCGAGGCCAAGCGGCGCGAGGTGGCCGTCAAGCTACTGGCCCTGGATTCCACCAACGCCTTTGCCCACCATGAACTCGGCGAGGCCCACATCCGCGACTTCTGGCGCTACCGCAACGCCCTGATGTTCCCCGGATTAAAGTTCGGCGGCTTCGCCTATCGACAGAGCGACGAGCCAGGTTCGGCCTTCGGGCAGGTGCTCAGCCCCGACGACCTGCCGGACCTGACCGATATCATCCCCATCGACCAGGCGGCCATTCTCAACGATGTGTCCCTCCAGGTCGATGCCCGGACCACCTTCGATCCCAACGATATCTTCCTCGAAGACCATTTCGACGTCGAGACGATGAAGGAGCAGGGGGTGCCGGTGCAGGACCTGAGCAGCCGTGCCCTGCGGGCCTACGACCGGGCTATTGGGCACCTCCAGAAAGCCCTCGCTGTTGACCCGCGCCAGCGGGCGGTTTACGACAGCATGATGCGCATCTATGCACTCAAGGGCGAATATGACGAGGCCCTCCGGATGTTGCAAGAGATGTATGTGTTCTTCCCGGAGGATGCAGGGCTATGGACGTACCTGGGCCTGGCCCACTACCATACGGGCAATATGGAGGCGGCCTCCCGCAGCTTTCTGAATGCCATCAACTTCATGGATGCGGAGACGCAGCATGCCTACACCTCGCTCGAAGCTATTCTGCCCGATCCAGAGAAGCAGCGGTACCAGGCCGACCCGGTGACCTATGCTGCCCAGTTCTGGACCAGCAAGGACCCGCGCTATCTCACCTCCTACAACGAGCGCCGGCTGGAACACTTCGCCCGCCTCACTTACGCCGACCTGCTCTATGGGGCACCGGAGCTGAACCGGCATGGCTGGGAAACCGTCCGTGGGCAGATTCTGGCCCGCTATGGCCAACCCAGGACGGATGTCGTCATCCTGCCCCGAAATGCCACCGAGTACCGGCGGCGACCCGTCGTCGACCGGGCCAGCATCATTGGGGGCGGGAATGACAATACCACCATCATGAACCAGTCGATGGTCAGCGGGAGCGACCTGGACCTGGCCGAGGAAGCCAACGCCTACAACATCTGGGACTACGGAGAATTCCGCTTCGTCTTCGAGGACCCCTATCGCAACGGCGATTTCCGGCTCTATTCCCCCAAGGCCGACGAGATTGCCAACGGAGCCAACCCGTGGATCAACGACTACGTGATCAAGGCGGAGGAGACCTTCCGCGAGGTGCCGGAACGCTACGAATACAAGGCGCCGGGGCGACAGGTCGAGATTCCCTACCTCGTCACAGCATTCAAGGGCACCGACGGCAAGGCCGACCTCGTGGTGAACTACGGGATTCCCATCGCCCAGGCCACCGACGGACAGGAGATGATCGAGATCACGGCCAATACCGGCACGTTCCTCATCAACGAGCAGCGGGACATCCTGGTGGAGCGCCGCCGCACGATCTACGGCCTGCGCACAGCGCAAATCCAGACGTTCGCCGAGACGCGGCTCTGGGTCGATACCCAGACGATGCAGGCCCCGCCCGGCCAGATGCAGGTCTCGGTCGAGTTCGAGACGGCCAGCGGCGGCACCGTTGCCGTGCAGCGCCGCACCGTGGCTGTGCCGGACTTCACGGCCCCCACGCTGGCTCTGAGCGACCTCCTGCTCGCCTACCAGATCGACGAGACCCAGGGCAACCGGGCTGTGCGGCAGGCCGACCTGGTGCGCAACAACTTGTCCATGCAGCCGGCACCCTGGAGCGTGTTCAACCACACCCAGCCCATCTACCTCTACTTCGAAGCCTATAACCTGCAAAAAGGCGCGGATGGCCGGACGAACTACGAGGTGGAGGCGTTCCTCGTCCCGAAAGACACCGACAAGGGGGTGAGCCGGGTGGTACGGGGGCTTTTCAATACCGGACGGAAGGGGGTCTCGGTGCGCGCCCCCGGCTCCGGCACGACCACCGACGAGGCCACCTATCTTATCCTGGATGCTGCCAACCAGGAGCCAGGGCTTTACACCCTCCGCCTCGTCATCCACGACCGCATCGCCCGGAAGAACGTGGAGCAGGAGCAGGACCTCTTCCTGGAATAGGCTACGGGGCCTGGGTCTGTACGTGGGCGTCCATCGCCTCTACCTGCGCGATGAGGGCTTGTTTGTAGGTAAGGAGTTGCTCCATCAAGGCCGCGTCGTGGGTGGCGAGGATCTGCACGGCCAGCAGCCCAGCGTTCTTCGCCTGTCCGATGGCGACCGCGGCGACGGGCACGCCGCCGGGCATCTGCACGATGGAGAGGAGCGCGTCGAGTCCGCCGAGGTGCTTGCCAGGCACGGGTACGCCAATGACGGGCAGGGGGGTAGTGGCGGCCAGCATCCCGGGCAGGTGGGCAGCCCCGCCGGCCCCGGCAATCAGCACCTTCAGCCCCCGCGCCTGTGCGGTGCGGGCGTAGGCGTGCATGGCCTCCGGGGTGCGGTGGGCCGAGAGCACGCGCAGTTCAAACGGTACGCCGAAGTCGCGCAGCACCGCTGCGGCTTCCTGCATCGTGGGCAGGTCGGAGGCACTGCCCATCGCGATGCCAACGAGGGGCATGGCTGAAACGGAAGGGAGGGGATCGACGGGGTTCATAACTGGATCAGGGCTGCGGCGGTCTCGGCGCGGTGGCGGGTCTCGACAGGGTCGGTGCCGAGCGCAGTGACGTGGCCCATCTTGCGCCGGGGTTTGACTTCGTGCTTGCCGTAGAGGTGGACGGCCACGCCGGGCACCAACAGGGCTTCTGCCAGCCCTCGTGTCGCAGGCACGCCGCTGCGGTGGCCCAGGACGTTGACCATCACCGCTGCCGGGGTACGCAGGGCCACGGAGCCGAGCGGCCAGCCGAGGATGGCGCGGAGGTGGTTCTCGAACTGCGAGGTCGCACACGCCTCGATGGTGTAATGCCCGGTGTTGTGCGGGCGCGGGGCGATCTCATTGAGCAGGATACGCCCGTCCTGTGTCTCGAACAGTTCTACCCCCAGGATGCCCACGCCCCCGATGGTCTCGACGGCGGCCCGGGCGATGCGGCGAGCTTCATGAGCTGTATCCGGGGTAAGCCCGGAGGGGACGACGACGGCATGGCAACGGTGGTCCCGTTGCTCGGTGTGGGCCACGGGATAGCAGACCTGCGTGCCGTCCGCCCGGCGTGCCACCATCACGGCCAGCTCCTGCCGGAAGGCCACCCAGGCCTCGACGAGCAGCCCCTCCGGCTGGGCCAGCAGTTCCCACCCGGCCTGCAGTTCTGCTGCCGAGGAGACGGTGGCGTTGCCGTAGCCGTCGTAGGAGCCGCGGTAGCGCTTGAGCAGCACAGGATAGCCGAACCGATCGGCGGCGGCGAGGGCTTCCTCCACCGTAACACAGCAGGCGAAGGCTGGCACGGGCAGGCCCGCCGCCGCAAACGTGCGCTTTTGCAGCCCCTTGT
>CAZLRO010000016.1:20472-25112 GCA_964561865.1 uncultured Rhodothermaceae bacterium
CTGCGGGTGCGGCCAGAGTGCCACCCCCTCCGGCAGCACGGCCTGCAGCCGGTCCGCCGGTGCCCACTCGCTCTCGACGGTGACGGCGGTGCAGCCGCTGGCAAAGGCCCGCAGCGTGTCGGGGTCGTGCCAGTCTCCCGTCATCAGCTCGCCCAGCCCCTCCATTGGCCCGGACGACCGGAGGGTGAGGGTACGCACCCGCAGCCCCATACGGAGCGCCGCCAGCGCGGTCATGCGGCCCAGTTGTCCGTCGCCGAGGATGCCGAGCAGGGGGAATGGCTGCGCGTCTGGGGGCTGGGACATGGCGCTACCCGGCCAGCAGGTTCAGCAGTTGGATCAGGTGGCTGCGGAGCTGGCGGCGGTCTACGACCACATCCACGAAGCCCTTCTCTTGCAGGAACTCCGCCCGCTGGAAGCCCTCCGGCAGGTCCTGGCCCATCGTCTCGCGGATGACCCGTGGCCCGGCAAACCCGATGAGGGCGTTCGGCTCGGCGAGGTGGAAGTCCCCCAGCATCGCAAACGAGGCCGTGACCCCACCGGTGGTGGGGTTGGTCAGGATCGAGAAGTAGGGCAGCCCCTGCTCGGCGAGGCGGGTCAGGTGGGCGCTGGTCTTCGCCATCTGCATCAGGCTCAGGGCCGCCTCCATCATGCGGGCACCGCCACTCTGGGCGATCACGACGAGCGGCGTGTGCTCGGTGCAGGCCCGCTGGATGGCCCGTGCGATGATTTCGCCCACCACCGACCCCATCGAGCCACCAATGAAGGCGAAGTCCATCGCCGCCATCGACACCCGGTGTCCGCCGATGCGGCCCAGGGCGGCACGGGCGGCATCGTGGAGGCCGGTTTTCTGCTGGGCATCCGTCAGCCGCTGGGCATAGGGCTTCTTGTCCACGAACTGCAACACATCCACCGGTCGCAGGTCGGTATCGAACTCTTCATACGTCCCGTCGTCGAACAGCAGATCGAAATAGCCCTGGCTGCTGAGGCTGAAGTGGTGGCTGCACCGGGGACAGACCATGAGGTTGTCTTCCAACTCGCGCCGGTTGAGGATGGCGCTGCACGCAGGACACTTGATCCATTGCCCTTCCGGTACATCGTTCTGGTCTTTCCGGGTGGTCTGAATACCCGCTTCCTTGCGTTTGAACCAGGCCATAGGGAGGTGTGGACGGGTGGGCGTTTGAGGAAAACGGCATGCCAACCTGCTTTTCAGGAGGTCAGGCTGGCGGCGGCTGGCAAGGGCTTGCGCGCAATGAACTCCTTGAGGTAATGGGGTTCGAAGGTGGCCGGGTCTTCGGTCTGGCCCTGTGCCAGCCGGGGCAGGGCCAGGCGGCCCACCCATGCGGCGTCCGGGGCAAAAACCTGGGGGTCGAGCTGGCGGGGGGCATGGCCGAGGGCGTACAGGGGGGCGTGCAGCAGCGCCGCGCCGTCGCCCGCGAGCCAGATGCGGCAAGGCTGGATGTGGGCCAGGAACGTCGGCACGTCCGCAGGGGTGAGGACGGCCACCGGGGCCACCGGGCGCAGCGTTTCATCCGGCGCTGCCTGCCAGCAGGCCGCGTAGACTTCTTCCTGCCGGGCATGGAAGGCGGGCAGCACCAGGTCGCCCGGACTGGCCTGGGGGGCAGCCGATGCCGCCAGGGCTTCGAGCGACGGGATGCCGACGAGGGCCGCGCCGGTGGCGAAGGCCAGCCCCTTCGCCGTGCTCACTCCGATGCGCAGCCCCGTGTAGGAACCAGGCCCTTTCGAGACGGCCACCGCGTCCAGCGCCGTCGGGAGGAGGTGCTCGTACTGAAGCGCCTGCGCCACCAGCGGCACCAGCCATTCGGCATGGGCGCGGGGACGGGCCAGCGTCAGGTGTACGACCACCTGCGCCTCCCGCAGCAGGGCCACACTACACCGGTGGGTAGCCGTCTCCAGTGCCAGAACCGTCCGCTTCATGGCCGTCAAGCTACGAAACATTTCCCCACCCGCAAGGCCAGCGGGCGATTGATGATCCGGGACTTCTTGACTATTTCTTAATCGACAGTATCTTGCCTGTCCGCTTGCAGCACCGGCGAAAGCGGCGCGTACCGGAGGGTTCAGCGGGGCAAGGTCTCCGACAGGGCACCCGCCCTGCGCCCTTCGCAGGAGCTGTGCGACTCTCTCCTAATGAACGGGTGCAGGTGGTCCGACCTGGCAGCGAGGGAATCAGGGTTCCTGCGCCCCCAACCGACAGGTATTGCGGCATGAATGTTTACGATGCAGACCACATTCGCAACGTGGCCCTGGTAGGACATCAGGGCAGTGGCAAGACGATGCTGGCCGAGGCGATGCTGTTTGTGAGCGGGGCCATCCCGCGCATGGGGTCTATCCAGGAAGGCACCACCGTCAGCGACTACCGCCCCAGCGAGAAAGAGCGGCAGATGTCGGTCTTCTCCTCGGTGCTCCATGCCGAGTGGGAGGGCCACAAGATCAACATCATCGACACGCCGGGCTACCCCGACTTCGTGGGCGAAGTGATTGCCTCGCTTCGGGTGGTCGATACCGCCCTCTTCGTCATCAATGCCCTGGAAGGGGTGCAGGTGGGCACCGAACTGGCCTGGCGGACAGCCGAGCAGGCCCAGACTCCGTCCCTGTTCGTCATCAACCAGCTCGACCGGCCCGAAACCAACTTTCGCAGTGTCGTCTCTCAGATCCAGGAACGCTTCGGGCGCGGGGCCACCATCGTCCAGATCCCGGCGGGCACTGGCAGCCGGTCCTTCATCGACGTGCTCTACATGAAGCAGGTCACCTTTCCCAAAGGGGCCAACCAGCCCACCATCTCCGACATCGGCGCGGAGTTCCGGGAAGAGGCCGAGCAGTTGCACAACGAACTGATCGAGAGCATCGCCGAGAACGACGAAGGCTTGATGGAACTGTATTTCGAGCAAGGCACGCTCTCGGAAGAGGAGATGGCGAAGGGATTGCGTGGGGCGATGATCAAGCGGCAACTGTTCCCCGTCTTCGTGTGCAGTGCGACGGAGCAGATGGGGGTGCGCCGGCTGATGAGCTTCATCGACAACGTCTGCCCTTCCCCGGCCCTGATGCCCCCGGCCCGCACCACCGAGGGGGCACCCGTCGCTGCCAACACCAAGGGAGAGCCGGTGGCTTTTATCTTTCGGACCATGGCCGAGCCGCATGTGGGCGACTACTCGTTCTTCCGCGTCTACAGCGGCATGCTGGAGCAGGGACAGGACCTGGAGAACGCCCAGACCAACGTCGTCGAGCGGCTTGGACAGCTCTTCTCCATCAACGGCAACCAGCGCGACCCACTGGCGAAGATGGTGGCGGGCGACATCGGGGCGCTCGTCAAGCTGCGCAACACCCACACCAACAACACCTTGCACCAGAAAGGCAGCCGCATTGTCATCACCCCCATCCAGTTCCCCGAACCGCGCTATGCCACCGCCGTCCGGGCACTGAAGGAGGGAGAAGAGGACAAGCTCGCCCAGGGGCTGCACCAGCTCCACGAAGAAGACCCGTCCCTGCATGTGCTGCACGACCAGCTCCTGAGCCAACTCGTGCTCAGCGGGCAGGGGGAGATGCAACTGGAGATCGCCCGGTCCCGCATCAAAAGTCGATTTGGCGTCGAGATCGAGTTCGTCCGTCCGAAGGTGGCCTACCGCGAGACGATCCAGACCACCGCGCGGTCCAAGTATCGCCACAAGAAGCAGACCGGCGGGGCCGGGCAGTTCGCCGACATCGCCCTGCTCGTGGAGCCGCGCAACGGCCCGTTCGCCCCGCCCGCCGACATCACCGTGCGCGGGACCGCCGAGACGGAGACGGCCTGGGGGGCCAAGATCGAGTTCATCGATGCCATCGTCGGAGGGGTGATCGACATGAAACGATTCTTCGGCGCTATCCAGAAAGGGGTGCTCGAAGCCGTACAGAACGGCCCCATTGCCGGCTATCCGGTGGGGGATGTGCGGATCGTGGTCTTCGACGGGGGGATGCATGCGGTGGACTCGAACGAGAACGCTTTCAAGACGGCTGCCCGCATGTGCTTCCGCGAAGCCTTCCGCGAAGCCCATCCCGTGATGCTCGAACCGATCCACAATATCGAGGTGATGATGCCCGACACCTACACCGGCGACGTGATGGGCGACCTCAACACCCGCCGTGCCCGCATCCAGGGCATCGAGAGCGAAGGGGTCTTCCAGAAGATCGTGGCCCAGGTGCCGGAGACCGAGCTATACCGCTACTCGACAGCTCTGCGCTCGATCACCCAGGGACGCGGGCTGCATCATGCCACCTTCAGCCATTACGAGGCCATGCCCCGCCACGTCCAGGAAAAAGTGGTGGCCGAGTCGGCGCACGAACTTGAAGAGGTATAACACCGGCTGGGAAGAGGGGTGCTTGGTGCTTGGAGGGCGAAGAGGACCTTCGCCCCTACAGGTGCTTGGTACTTGGTGCTTGGGGAGAGGGCAGCGACATCTCCACCCGTGTCATCACGAGGAAGCCATTGGTCGATCTCATGAGATCGACCAGCTAGAGCCTGCCCCGAGGAACGAGGGGTCTTGATCTCGCCCTTGCCACCGGGCAGGAACGTCGCAGCAGCGTCGCCCACGCGAAAATCCCCTCTTGAGAGGGGTGGCTCCCCGATGGGCACGCGCCAGGGGGCATCG
>CAZLRO010000017.1:0-24112 GCA_964561865.1 uncultured Rhodothermaceae bacterium
TTGCCGGTGGCGGAGATCATCTCCTGGAACGGCCCCTGCTCCACCGTTCCCAGCGTCAGCTTGTCGGTCTCTACGTTCAGCCGCCGCCCGCCCGTGGTCGTCCAGAAGCCGTACCCCACCAGGGCCAGGAACACCACGGTCCCAACCGTTAGGGCTAGCCGACGGGTGGTCCAGAACCGTTTCCGGAGCAGGCGGTCCATCCCTTCGCCCCCCCCGCTGCTCGCCGATGCCTGGCTGTTGGTCTTGCGGGGGGCGAAAAGCGTCGCCGTCTGTTCCTCACGGGGTGTTTCCGGGGGGGTACGCATCACGTCTATCGAACACGCTGTTTTGTCGAAGCCATTGGTCGGAACACCAAACAAGACCCGTGCCCATTAAATAAAATACTATAAATAAATGATTTAAAATAAATTATGAAAACACCAGGGAGCCAGGTTTTGTCCGCTCGTGCAACACTGATTGTCCGAAAACGAACACCCCGGCGTACAGAAAAGCCGTTCCGAACGTACTATCCCTTCTGGAATGAAGCTTGCGCGGTACGTGTCGGCGTGCTTCCTCAACCCGCCTCCGAACGCTGTCCTCTGATGACGACCTTTGGCAAAATCCTGGTGGTGGACGACGACGCGGACGTGCTCCAGGCCGCCCGGCTGCTGCTGAAAAAATGGGCCACGCTGGTACACATCGAACGCAGTCCGGAAGTCTTGCCTACCCTGCTCCGCAACGAGAGCTACGACGTAATTCTGCTGGACATGAACTTCACCCGCGACGTCTCGAGTGGGCGGGAAGGGTTTTACTGGCTCGACCAGATCCTCGGCCTCGACCCGTCGGCGGTGGTCATCCTCATCACAGCTTTCGGCGATGTGGAGATGGCGGTGCAGGCCATCAAGGGCGGGGCCACCGACTTCGTCCTCAAGCCCTGGCAGAACGAGAAGCTCTTGGCAACGCTCAGCGCGGCCATGCGCCTGCGGGCCTCCCGTGCCGAGGCCATGCACCTGCGCTCGCGCCAGCGACAGCTCAGCGCCGACCTCGACCAGCGCTACCAGGAGTTCATCGGCCAGTCGGCGGCCATGCAGAAGGTGTTTGCCCAGATCCAGAAGGTGGCCGTCACCGAGGCCAATGTGCTCCTCCTCGGCGAGAACGGCACGGGCAAGGAACTGGTGGCACGGGCGCTGCACCGCCAGTCCCGCCGCAGCAACGAGGTGTTTATCAACGTGGACCTGGGGGCCATCACCGAGACACTGTTCGAGAGCGAGCTGTTCGGACACGTCCGGGGTGCGTTTACCGATGCGAAGGAAGACCGGGTGGGGCGCTTCGAGGTGGCCTCCGGCGGGACGCTCTTCCTCGACGAGATCGGCAATCTGTCGCTGCCCTTGCAGGCGAAGTTGCTGACGGCCCTCCAGCGCCGGGAGATCGTCCGGGTAGGGGCCAGCAAGCCCCGCCCCATCGACGTGCGCCTCATCGCCGCCACCAACCTGCCGCTCTACGACATGGTGCAGTCCGGGACGTTCCGCCGCGACCTGCTCTACCGCCTCAACACCATCGAAATCCACCTGCCCCCGCTGCGGGAACGCCTCGACGACCTTCCCCTGCTGGCGGACCACTTCATCGGACGCTACGACCGGAAGTACCAGAAAGGAGTACGCGGGATCAGCCCGGCGGCCCTGCGCAAGCTGGAGAAGTACGACTGGCCCGGCAATGTGCGCGAACTCGAACATATGGTCGAACGTGCCCTCATCATGACCGACGGATCGATCCTGCAACCAGAGGATTTCTTCTTCGCAGGGCTGCACCGGGCCGAGGCCGACGGGGTGGTGTTCGAATCCTGGAACCTGGAGGTGGCCGAGAAGATCATCATCCGCAAGGCCCTCGACAAGCATGGGGGCAACATCAGCAAAGCCGCCGATGAGCTGGGCCTGACGCGGGCCTCACTGTACCGACGGCTGGAGAAATACGGGCTGTAATTGAGAATTCGGATCATGTCCTTGCGAGGAGCTTGACCGATCATGGTCGATCTCAACGCTGAATCTGGCGATATAGTCAATTTGACTATAATCCATGCTGGGGAGAAGGTCGCCATCTCGACGCTGCTGCCCCGTGGAAAGGGCGAGATCAAGACCCCTCGTTCCTCGGGGCAGGCTCTAGCCTGGCGATCTCATGAGATCGCCAGACGGCTTCCTCGTGATGACACCGGGGGATGCCGCTGCCTTGTTCCCAAGCACCACGTAACAAGCACTCCGCAAATCCCCTCTCCCAGAGGGGTGGCTCCCAATTATAGTCAATTTGACTATATTTAGGAGACGGGGTGTGTTGCAGCGGTTGTATCAGCACCGGCGTTGTGGTCAGCCGGTGCACTACACCCCGTCCCGCCCGGCGTGCGCCGTGCGGGCCACCCCTCTCAAGAGGGGATTTTCCCAAGTCCCAAGCACCAAGCACCAAGTCCCAAGCACCAAGCACCAAGTCCCAAGCACCAAGCACCAAGTCCCAAGTACCAAGCACCAGCCAAAAGCTAACAGCTATTCCCCCATGCGCCACTTTCGGTTTCAGATCGCCGTCCGAGTGGGGTTGCTGACGGCGACCCTGGCGCTGGCCCTGTACCTGGGGCTGGCGACCGGGGCGTATGGGGTGGCGATGATTGTTGGGGTGGCGGGCGTGTGGCAGGTCTGGCGGCTCGTCGTCTACCTCGAAAAGACCAACCGGGACCTGGGCCGTCTGCTGCGTGCGATCCGTTATGCCGACTTTGCCCAGGGGTTCACCCCCTCGGTGACGGGCAGCGGGTTCGATGACCTCAGCGCTGCCTTCGGGGAAGTGATGGAGGATTTCCGAAAGGCCCGTGCTGAGAAGGAGGAGCATGTGCGCTACCTGCAAACGGTGGTCCAGCACGTGGGCATGGGGCTGATCTCGTTCCAGGAGGACGGCACGGTGGGGCTGCTCAACAATGCCGCCAAGCGACTGCTGCGTATCCGCTACCTCAAGAACGTGAAGGCCCTCGCCGGGTTCAGCCCTGCCCTCGTCGAGGCGATGCTGCGCCTGCGTTCCGGCGAGAAGGCGCTGGTGAAGGTGGTGGATGGGGACGACCTGCTCCAGCTCTCCATCTACGCCACCACGTTCCGCCTCCGCGACCAGCATTTCACCCTCGTGTCCCTGCACAACATCCAGAGCGAGTTGGAGGCCCAGGAGTTTGAGGCCTGGCAGAAGCTGACGCGGGTGCTCACGCATGAGATCATGAACTCCATCACCCCCATCGCCTCGCTCGCCTCGACCGTGCGCGAACTCGTCGCCGAGCCGGATGGCGGGCAGGCCAACGGGTTCACCCCGGAGACCTTACAGGACGTGCGCGGGGCGGTGCAGACCATCGAGCGCCGCAGCCAGAACCTGCTGCATTTCGTGCAGGACTACCGCCGCCTCACCCGCGTGCCCCATCCCAACCTCCGCATCTTCCCGGTAGCGGACCTGTTTGAGAACCTCCAGCGGCTCTTCCAGCCCGAACTCGAAGCCCGCAACATTGCGTTCCGCTGCACACTGGACCCCCCAGGGCTGGACCTGACTGCCGACCCGGAGCTGATCGAGCAGGCACTGATCAACCTCGTCCGCAACGCGGTGGAGGCGGTGGAGGGGCGTCCGGAGGCGTGCATCACGCTGGCGGCCAGCCTGAACGAGCGTAGCCGCCCGGTGATCCAGGTCGTCGACAACGGTCCCGGCATCATCCCGGAAGCCCTCGACAAGCTGTTCATCCCGTTCTTCACCACGAAGAAAGACGGCTCCGGCATTGGGCTGAGCCTCTCGCGCCAGATCATGCGCCAGCACGGCGGCTCGCTCACCGCCGTCTCAGAGCCGGAGCGCCGCACTGTCTTCACCCTGCGGTTCTGACAGGGTTATCTCCTGAGACAGCCCAGACGACCCTATTGGGACTCTCTGCCAAACGTGTCTGCCAAAACGGGTGATCAGGGTTGGCGTCGCGATCCTGAAATCACTATGCGCCCGCTGTCGCTCTCCCTTCTTCCCCACCGGCCTGTAACCTTTCCGCCGGGGGATGCGTCTTGTGGCGTGTGACGATGATGCAGCCTTCACCCCAGCCGGATCCGTGACCCTCCGCAGCTTCGAACACCACGTCGGGCGGTACCAGCACCGCGTCTTCGGCTTTGCCTGCTACTTCCTGGGCGACCGGGAGGAGGCCGCCGATGTGACGCAGGAGGTGCTCCTCCGGCTGTGGAACCACCGGGACGAGGTGGAGGAGGACCGGCTCCTCGGCTGGCTGCTGCGGGTGGCGCGCAACGCCTGCGTGGATGCCCTGCGGCGGCGGCAGGTCTACCGGGCCGCCGTGATGACGGACGGCGAGCAGCTCGAACGGGCCTTCGACCCGGAGGCCCTGCCCGATGCGGCCACCGCGTCGGCGCTGTTCCAGGAACAGTTGCAACGCGCCCTCGGCACGCTCGACGACCCGTACCGCAGCATCGTCATCCTGCGCGAAATCCAGGACTACCGCTACGAAGAGATCAGCGAGGCGCTGCGCCTGCCGCTCAACACGGTGAAGGTGTACCTGCACCGCGCCCGCAAGATGCTTCGGGAGCAGTTACGAGAGGTGATGCCCCGTGAAACCGTTTGATGCCCTCCCCCCCGCCGACTGGATGGACGACCGCGTTGAGGCGTACCTCGACGGCGCGTTGTCCGCCGAGGAGGCCGCACGCTTCGAAGCCCACCTGCTGCAAAACGAGGTGTGGGAAGAAGAAATGCTGCTGGCCGAGCAGGTACGGCAGGGCCTCCGTGCCTTGCCCGAACCCTGGTGCCCGCCCGCGGTCCCGGCGGCAGTGCTGGCAACCGTCCGGCAGCAGCCCCGGCAGGCCTGGTGGACACGGCTGACCGACGGGTTTCGGCAGCAGACGGCCTTGCTCTGGCGGCCCGCCCTGGCGATGGCGTCGCTGGCGCTGCTGGTGGTGATGGCCTCCCGGATCGGCCCGGCCCCGACCGACGCCTCGTCTACGACCGCCGAGCGCGCCGAGGTGCAGCGCGCGCTCGCCGAGGTCCAGTGGACGCTGGCCTTCGTCTCGGAGGTGGGACGGGAGACCGGTGCCTCGGTGCGCGACGATGTGCTGGCGCCGCACATCGTCCAGCCGATGCAACACGCCCTGGGGGTGGAAGCCGCACACAACCCGTGAACCGCGTCCCGGCGGACGCGGTCTTTCCTGAACACGATCAACTCTAGATACTTCCATGAAACGACTGTTTTTCCTCGGCGTGCTGGTGCTCGGAACGAGCCTCGGCGGGGTGCAGGCGCAACAGCACCGGCTTGAACAGGAGCCGGGCTATGTGGACCTGAGCGACGTAACCGCATGGTTCGACACCGAGCCGTCGCTGGAGGTCAACGTCCGGGGGGCACTGCTGCGCCTGGTGGCCGAAGCCTCCCGGTATGAAGACCCGGAACTCTCGCGGATGCTCTTCAAGCTGAAGGCCATCCAGGTGCGGGGCTTCCCGCTGCGCTCCTCGCAGTTTGAAAGTGTCTCCCGCCGCACCTCCGAAATCACCCGCCAACTCGAAGCCCGGGGCTGGGACACCGTCGTCCGCGTCCGCGACCGGGATGAGCATGTGGACATGTTCGTCAAGGTGCAGGGCGAGGTCATCGCCGGGATGGTGGTGATGGTGGTGGAACCGGGCGATGACGAGACGGTCTTCGTCAATATCGTGGGCGATATCGATCCGGAACAGATCGGGCGTCTCGGCCAGAAGTTCAACTTCGGCGACGTCGAATGGCGGCGGTGAAGGCCCGCCATCTGAGCGCTCCAACGCGTTGAGATTGCCCCGTCGCTACGCTCCTCGCAATGACAGGGAAGGCAGCTTCATCCCCAATCCGCCATCCGAAATCCGCAATCCAACATGTCCCGAACCGTTTTGCTGACCCTGCTGGTGGCGTTGCCCTCCCTGACGGGATGCTTCTATTCCCGTGAGATCGCCCACGTCCGCCGGGACATCGAGCGGCAGTACCCGGAGGCCCGTTTCGAACGGCAGGTGGTGGTCAATGCTGGGCCGGTGCTGCTGCGGCTGTCGAAGTGGATCACCCGGCGGGTGGACGACGAGGATGCCCGCATGGCTGCCGACTACCTCGAAGAGGTCCGCCGCGTCAAGGTGGGTGTTTACCGCACCGAGCACCTACCTGACCTGGAAAAACTGGACCTGCCCGCTCTGCGGCGGTTTCAGCGGGAGGGGTGGGACGTGGCCGTGCGGGTGCGGGATGCCGACGAGGCGGTGTGGGTGCTCTACCGCGAAAACCGCTACACCGTCCGCGACATGTACGTGCTCGTGCTCAGCGATGACGAGCTGGTGATTGCCAGCATCGAGGGCCGCCTCGACCGGCTGCTCCAGAAGGCCATCGAAGACCACGCCTCCGTCTCCGAGTGGGTGGACTGGAACGACTGAGCGACTGCTACTGAGCGGCTGCTACCGGGCGTAGGCGGCGACGATCTGGTCGAGGCGGGCCTGGAGGTCGGCCTGGGCGTGCCAGCGGCCCCGCACCATCACCCCGGTCCAGCGGGACACGTGGGCAATGTCGGTGAGCGGGTTGGCCCTTTGGAACGGCCTTTGGTACGGCCTATGGTTCTGCGATTCCCCTCCTTGGACAAGGAGGGGCCAGGGGTGGTTGGATCACCGTCTGTCATCGACTTGGTACGCTTCGCTTTGGTTGAAGAGTGGTTTCACCAAAGACTGCATCCAGTGCCCCTCCTGGACAGACCGATCTCATGAGATCGGTCATGGAGTGGTCGATCTCTCCACTCTACGTCGATCTTTCCACTCTACCGGGGTATACCACTCCCTCCTCCTGGACAGGGCCTGCTCCCTGTCATTTCCATACTGGGAACCTACCGTTTCGCTGAGGCGCAATCTCGCTTCGGTCGATGTTCCGCGTAGGCGGGAAGAAGACGGGGGAGGTAGACACTCCCGCTGCCATCGACCTCCCCCATCCCCTCTCCCGCCTTCGCAGGAGCAGGCTCTGTTCTCAGGAGGGGGAAAAGATCGCCTCCCCCAATCCGCAATCTGCACCCCCTCACCCGAGGCTGCCGAGGATGAGTTCGAGCCGGTCGCGGTAGCTGCGGCTGAGCTTGAGCTGGGTGCCATCGTCGAGGAGGACGAGGTACTCGCCGTGGAAGTGCGGCACCAGTTCCTTGATGCGGTCGAGGTTGACGATGGTGGAGCGGTGGATGCGGACGAACCGGCTGGTGTCGAGCCTAGCTTCGAGGTTGCTGAGGGTTTCGCGGAGGTGGTAGCGTTTCTTGCCCGTGTGCAGTTCCACATAGACCCCGGCCCCGGCGATCCAGTCCACCTCGGCCACCTTCAACAGCACCATGCGTCCGCCGATCTTGATGGCGAACCGTTCCATGTGGTGAGGTTCGGCGGGGGCTGGAGCCACTCCTTCCCCCAGGCCGCTTTCGGTGGGGGTGGGCGAGAGGTTCAGGTAGGTGAGCAGGCTCAGCAGTTGCTGGCCGAGGGCTTCCACCTGCCCATGCCGGATGCGGGCGCGTGCCCGTTCGAGCATCCGCTCGAAGCGCTCGTCGTCGAAGGGCTTGAGCAGGTAGTCGAGGGCGTGCAGCTCGAAGGCCCGGAGGGCGTACTGGTCGTAGGCCGTCACGAAGATGACGGCGGGCAGGTCCTGCGGGCCGAGGGCTTCGAGCACCTCCAGGCCGTTCATCTCCGGCATCTGGACGTCGAGCAGTACCAGGTCGGGGCGCTCGGTTCGGATGGCCGAGAGGGCATCGGCGCCGTTGGTGGCCTCGCCCACCAGCTCGAAGTCGGTCGTGGCCTCGATCAGCCGGGAGAGCCGTGCCCGCTGCCTGGCCTCGTCCTCGACCACCATGACGCGGATTCGTTTCATAGCTCGGTCAGCGATTCGATCACTTCTGTACAGAAGGGCAGGCTGAGGGTGACGCGCAGGCCGCCCTCTTCCCGGTTTGTCAGGTCCAGCGTGCTGTTCTCCCCGTACAGGTGGGCGAGGCGCTCTTCGGTGGTGCGAAGCCCCACACCATGCCGGGGCAGGCGCACCTCCCGCCCGGAGGAGACGGGCAGGCCGGGGCCGTCGTCTTCCACCTGCAACACCAGCATCTCCTGGTGCCGGTAGGCCCGGATGAGCAGGGAGCCACCCGCCGCAAACGGGGCGATGCCGTGCTTGATGGCATTCTCGACGAGCGGTTGCAGGATCAGGTTCGGCACCAGGGCCTCGCCTACGTCGGGGGCGATCTCCATCTGCACCGAAAGCCGCTCCTGAAACCGTTCCTGCTCGATGCCCAGGTAGCGCACCACAAAGTCCAGCTCTTGCCGCAGCGGGACGAGCGGGGCGCGCATGTTATCCAGCGACAGGCGCAGCAGGTCGCTCAGGTCGGCCATGAGGCGGCGGGCGGTGCGCACGTTCTCGTCCATGATGGCCGAGATCGTATGCAACGTGTTGAACAGGAAATGGGGGTTGAGTTGCATCCGCAGGCTGTTCAGTTGCGCCTCGGCCAGTTGGGTTTCCAGGTTCGCCAGCCGTACCTCCCGGTCGCGGTACTTGCGTTCGCTCTCCAGCGCATGCACTACTGCGGCAATGAACAGGTAGATGAGCAGGTCGAAGAAATACGAACGCAGCAGGGTGTTGAGGAAATAGGGGACCAGCCCGACGAACTCCGAGGCTGCTTGCAAGCGGGCAATGCCCAGGTGCAGCAGGGCGTAGAACCCAACCTCCGCCGCACTGAGGAACGTTGCCATTCCCACATGCCAGGCTACCCCTCGCACCCACCGGGCACGTTCCACCGGCCAGCGCCGGGCCAGCCGGGCCACGAGGGGCGTCAGGGGGATCCAGATGTACCATCCAAAGTGCATCCACAACGCCTGTTCCAGCGTGAACGGGCGGTTGTTGCTCAGGGCAAAGGCATAATAGTTGGCGACGAACGCCAGCCCGACCAGGTTCCAGAGCAGAAACAGCAACCCCCATTCAAGGAGGGCGCGCCGACGGGGGGATGTGATCGTGTAGGCCATGTATCCCGAAGATAACCTGTCCGGAGAAGATAGCCTGTGGGTGCCCTTTCACAAAGCCGGGTGTCCCAGGGTCGATGTGGTGCGTTGTCAGACGGCCTCTGCTGTTTTGGGCCGTACTGGCCCCTCGGCCGCTACGCCTGCTGGCTGCTGCATCGTCAGCGCCGGAGATCACCACAGCAGACGGCGGAATGGGAACAGGGTGGTTGCTATTTCAACCCCGGTCAGCCGTTCTTGGTGCCTCGATGATCCCGCTCTCCTGAATGGAGGCCCACGATAACAAAGACCCGTGATGCGAAACCGACTGGTATATCCCCTGGGGCTGTTGCTGTTCCTGGCGGGGCCGCTGCTGGCCCAGCCCACCACGCCCCGTGCCGTGCTGGAGGCCATGAAAGCTGCCGGGGTGAACCGCGAAGCCACCCTCACCTTCGTGCAGACCACCATCCGCCACCGCCCCAACGGCACAGTAGACACCACCACCTGGTACGAGGCAGCAGTGCCAGGCAAGCTCCGCATCGACTTTGCGCCCATTGAAGCGGGCAACGGCGCCCTCTATGCCGAAGGCAAACAGTATGTGTTCCAGAACGGCCAACTGGTGGACAGCCAGCCAGACCTGAACCCGCTCCAGTTGTTGCTCATGGACCTGTTTGCCTACCCGCTTGACCGTTCCACCCACCTGCTCGACAGCCTCGGCTACGACCTGTCGGTGATGCACACGGCCTCCTGGCAAGGACGTCCCGTCTATGTGGTAGGGGCTGCTGCCGGGGATACGACCCGTGCGCAGTTCTGGGTGGACCAGGAACGCCTCATCTCGGTGCGGATCATGCATCCCGTCGGGCAAAACGGCCAGTTCATGCTCGATGCCCAGGTGCCGGGCTGGGAACGGATCAAGGGCGTCTGGCACGAGAACCACATCCTCCTCTACGTCAATGGGCGGATGTTCCAGGAAGAGCACTACCACAACATCCGCACCGGCATCACCCTCGATCCGAACCTGTTTGATCCCTCCCACTGGTCGATCAGCACACCGTACTGGCAATAGAGCGGGGGTTCAGAACACCGTCACCACCAGCACATCGTAGAGGGCATGGGTCCAGGCGGCGATACCAAAGCCGCGCAGCAGGAACAGGGCGTTGAGCAGGAGGCCAAACAGGAAACGGAAGGTGAACGAGTCGAGGGTGAAGGCATCGCCGAGAGCCCCGGTGTAGTGGACGGCGCTGAAGAGCAACGCGCCGACGAGGGCGGCAGCGATATACGCGCCGAGGGGTTGCTGCGGCCGGAAGCGTTTCATCAGGGCAAACAGCCCCCCGACGAGCAGGACGCGGAACACCAGCTCCTCGTACAACCCCGCTCCCAGCGACAGAGCCAGCTCGGTGGGCCAGTCCAGCGTGACGCCCTGCGGACCAGCAAGGGCCATGGCAAACAGGAGCCCGACCAGCTTCGACACCAGCAGGGCAGACAGGACCGCATAGACCGCGCTTTCGCCGAGCATCCAGAGGAAATAGCGGGGACGGATCGCCAGGTGCTGCTTCCGCTCGCGGAAGACGATGCCCAGCCCCACGAGCAGCACCACCCCCCCCATCACCAGCATCCCGGTGGCCCCGAAGGCGGCCAGGAACTGCTTGATCCAGACGTCCGCCCCTACCCGCACCGACATCCCCGGCCCCGTGTTGACGAGTAGAATAAGCCCTTCGTACAGCGCCAGCAGGGGCAAGGCCGCCAGAAACCCGTACGTCCCCGTCCGTGTAAGGCGATGGTAGTCTTTCCAGGCCGGAACTGGCTGGGACGGACGCGGGGGCGCAGGAACAGACAGGTCGGTCATGGGGCAAGCACTGTCGGACAAACACCTGCACGCCGATACGCAACATCACGAACGGAGTTGCCCGGCGGTTGGGGGATCGCTGTTTGCGGATGCTTGGTACTTGGAGGGCGAAAAGGACTTTCGCCCCTACGGGTGCTTGGTGCTTGGGAATATCCACAAGAGATTGCCACCCCCGCCTTCTTCCCGCCTACGCGGAACATCGACCGAAGGGAGATTGCACCGCAGTGAAACCGTAGGTTGCTGGAACAGAAATGACAGGGGGCAGGCTTATGGTCGATCTCATCAGGGTCGATCTCATGAGATTGACCCTGATTGACCATGCCCCTCGCAAGGACATGATCCGCAATTCCCTACTTCAGTCCTCCTCCTCGTCGTCCTGGGTGGCGGCCAGGGCTGCTTGCAGTTCGGCGCGGGCGTGGAAGTCGCGCTGGGCCTGGGCCACGGCAATCCCCTGTTGATAGGTGGCGATGGCCTCCGGGGTACGGTGAAGGGTTTGGTAGAGCTTGCCGAGGTGGTAATATGTGCCCACGTAGTCGGGGTGGAGGGTTACGAGGTGTTCGAAATGCGTCCGGGCCGCCTCGGTGTCGCCCCGCTGCCGGTATTCCTGGGCGAGGGCAAAGCACGTGAAGGCGTCGTGCGGGTCTTCCTGGTAGAACTGGAGCAGGGTTTCCAGCCGGTCGGGCATGGGCAGCGTGGTCATTCGAGGGCCGCCTTCAGCTCCGCCTCGCGCTTGCGGGCGGTGACGGCGGCGATCTGGATGGAGAGTTCGTACAGGCCCATGAGGGGGATCGAGACGATAATCTGCGAGACCGGGTCGGGCGGGGTCAGGAAGGCGGCAATGATCAGGATAAGGACGATTGCCAGCCGCCGCTGCTTGCGGAGCAGGTCGGGCGTGACCAGGCCCAGCTTGGCCAGGAAGTACACCACCACCGGCAGTTCAAACAGCAACCCCACCCCGAAGGCCCACATGATGAGCATCTCGAAGTAGCGGTTGATGTCGAACTCATTCAGGATGGCGTCGGAAATCTGGTAGTGGGCGAAGAACTGGAGGGCCGCCGGCGTCAGGATGGTGTAGCCGAAGAAGATACCGAGGGCAAAGAAGAAAGTGGCGAAGACCGCCGAGAAGCGGAGGCCCCTGCGCTCGTGCGGGTACAGCCCCGGCTCGACGAACCGCCAGAGGTTGTAGACGAAGAAGGGAGACCCCACCACCAGGCCCACGGCCAGGATCGTCCCCAGATGCGCAAAGAACTGTCCGGTGATGTTGCGGTTTTGCAGGACGATGGGCACCGCCTCGATGTTGAGCCAGCGGTAGACGAAGAAGTCGGGGCGGGTGGGGCCGAGCAGCACCTGGTCGAGGATCCACTGGCTGAAGAAGCTGCACCCGATGACCGCTGCCAACACTCCGCCCAGCCCTTTTATCAAGGTCCAGCGCAGCTCTTCGAGATGGTCCAGAAACCCCATCTCGGGCAGGGCCGGGGGAGAGGCCGCAGGGGAGCCGTCGCCCTCGGCACCAACCGGGGGCAAGGCAGGGGCCTTCCGGCGTTCAAACAGCTTCAGGATCGCCATCAGTATGAGTCGGAACTGCCGCGTCCGGAGTCGCGCAGGTTGAGGTCGAGGAGGGCATCAACCCAGAGGCCCTGGGATTCCAGGCGGGTCTTGCCGTCGCTCCAGGTGAAGTTGAACAGGGTCATCAGGCCCACCACACGGAAGCCGTCGCCCTGGAGGAGACTGATGGCTTTCTGGGCGCTGCGCCCGCTGTTGAGGATGTCGTCGAGCAACACTACCGGCTGGGTGCGGTCGAGCGGGCCTTCGATGAGGCGGCGGCGACCATGTGGCTTGCGCTGTTCGCGGATGAACCCGCCCCGAAAACGCGGCATGCCGACGGCGGCCAGCACCGAACAGACCAGGGCATAGGACCCGAAGCCAAACCCGGCCACCTGATAACAGCCTTTGGCCCGAAGGCGTTCCGCCAGCACCTCGCCCACCTCCTGAAACAGCGCCCCGTCGAGCATGGGAATGCGGGTGTCGAGCAGCCAGCCGATCGGTTGCCCCCGTGGATCGGTGATCAGCTCGTGCTCGCGCCGGACCAGCGCCCGCTCATAAAGCCGCCGACCCAGCTCCACCAGGTCGGTGTAGGTAGTCGGACTGAACGAACCGTGAGACATGGAAGGGACTGAGGGAGGATTCAGGAAGCCGCCACCGTAAAATCGTACAGCGGGAAACGCTGGCACAGGTCATGGACTTCCGCACGCACCTGCGCCTGTACGACCGCATCGCCGGGTCTGGAGAGCACACGGTCTATCAGTTCGACGACGTAGGCAAACTCCGGCTCGGTGAAGCCCCGTGTGGTCATGGCCGGGGTACCCAGCCGGATGCCACTCGTCACAAACGGGCTCTTGTCGTCGAAGGGCACCATGTTCTTGTTGACGGTGATGTCGGCGGCCTGGAGGAGGGCTTCGGCATCCTTGCCCGTGACGCCCTTGTTGCGCAGGTCGAGCAACAGCAGATGGTTGTCGGTGCCGCCAGAAACCACCGTGTATCCCCGTTCCATGAAAGCATCGGCCATCACCCGCGCATTTTTAACGACCTGGTGCGCATAGGCCCGGAATGCAGGCTGGAGGGCTTCGCCAAAGGCGACGGCCTTCGCGGCAATGACGTGCATGAGCGGCCCGCCCTGCATACCTGGGAACACGGCGGCATCGAGCAACTCGCTCATTTTCTTCGGCTGGCCGGTCTTCGGATGCACCTTGCCGAAGGGGTTGTCGAAGTCGCGCCCAACGAGGAGCATCCCGCCCCTGGGGCCGCGCAGGGTCTTATGGGTGGTCGTCGAGAGGATATGGGCGTGGGGGATGGGGTTGTTGAGCACTCCGGCTGCAATCAGGCCCGCCGGGTGGGCCATGTCCAGCCAGAGGATCGCGCCCACCTCGTCGGCGATGGTCCGGAACGCCGCGTAGTCGAAGTCGCGGCTGTAGGCGCTGGCCCCGATAGAGATCATCTTCGGGCGTACCTGCCGTGCCCGGTCGCGCACCTTGTCCATGTCGATGCGTCCGGCCAGCGGCCCCTCCTGCTCGACGCCATAGTAGGCGGCCCGGTAGAGGATGCCGGAGAAGTTGACCGGGCTGCCATGCGTCAGGTGGCCGCCGTGGGCCAGGTCCAGCCCCAGGAACGTGTCACCCGGTTGCAGCACGGTCAGGTAGATGGCTGCGTTGGCAGAAGCCCCGGAGTGGGGCTGCACGTTCACCCAGTCGCAGCCGAAGAGCGCCCTGGCCCTGCTGCGGGCCAGGTCTTCCACCACATCCACGTACTGGCAGCCACCATAGTAGCGCTTGCCAGGCAACCCCTCCGCATACTTGTTCGTCAGCGGCGAACCCATCGCCTCCAGCACGGCGCGGGAGACAAAGTTCTCCGAAGCAATCAGTTCAAGGCCGTCGTTCTGGCGTTCGACCTCGTGGCGGATGGCGTCGAAGACGTCGGGGTCATGGGATTGAAGCATGGGGTGAGAACAGAAGGATGAAAATGATGAAAACGTGGATGCAGAGACCGTGTTGCGTCCGGCTTTCCGGGTCATTCCTGCTGGTTCAGGGCGGCCGGCTGCTGCAACGGGATGAACTGCCCGGCCAGGCCCAGGAACCGCCACTGCTGCTCGTGTTGCTCCTTGCCGTCGAGGTCGATGTCGTAGAGGCTGAAGAGAAAGTAGTCGCTTCGGTCGGTGAAGCGGCCTACCTGCGAGCCGAGCAGGGAAGCCCCCAGGTCCGACAACGCCCCGCCGAGCACGCCATCCCCCACCGTTCGCTGCATGAACGCCTCGGAACGCGCCTCCACGTAGCCCTCGAACTGCCCCATGTCCGGATTGGACACATACAGGCCGAAGAGGATCGCTGCCAGGATCAGTAAACGCAGAAAACGCATGGGGAGAGGGGACTTTGGTGCTTGGTGCTTGGAATGGCGAAGAGGGCCTTCGCCCCTACAGGTGCTTGGGGAAATCCGCCATCCGAAATCGGAAGATCGCTTGCCCTCTTGTTACTGCTGGCCGCCGTAGAGCAGCGCGTAGGTGAGGATGTTCGTCCCCATCTGCAGGGCGGCTTCACGTTTTTCGGGTGGATTGTCGTGGACTTCGGGCGGCTCCCAGCCATCGCTCAGGTTGGTTTCGTAGGTATAGAACGCCACCAGCCGTCCCTCATACAGCAGTCCAAAGCCCTGCGGGGCCTTGTTGTCGTGTTCGTGGATCTTGGGCAGACCCCCGGTGAACTCGTAGTGCGTATGGTAGATGGGGTGGCTGTAGGGCAACTCGACGAACTCCAGCTCCGGGAACACCTTCTTCATCTCGCGCCGGATGAACCGATCGAGGCCGTAGTCGTCGTCAATGTACAGAAAACCGCCCCCGGTCAGGTAGCGCCGCAGCCGCTCGGCTTCGAGGTCGGTCAGCACGATGTTGCCATGCCCGGAAAGGAAGACGAAGGGATAGGTGAACAGCTTGTCGCTGGTCAGTTCCACCACCTCCGGCTCCGGAGCCACGTCCAGCAACGTGTTGGCCCGCACATAGCGCAGGAACGTGGGCAGCGGCGACTGCCCCTGGTACCAGTCCCCGCCGCCGCTGTACTTGATGGTGGCGATGTGGAACGTGTAGGTCTGTGCCTGGCCCGGCAGGACCAGCCCCAGCCACAACAGCCCCAGAAGCCCTGCGCCGCGCATAACACCTCCAGCCCGTTCAAAAAAGGTATCGCTTTAACGGCGGCACCGACAAGAAGTTTTTGGATGGATACGGCGAAGGTGCAGGGTTCTTTGTACTTTCTGAACCGGTGTTTTTCCCCGAGCCTCCGATGGTTATGAAGCCTCCGACCTGGCCGCTTGTGGTGGCCGTGCTCCTTGCCCTGGCCGGTGGTGGCCTGTGGCGGTGTGCTCCCCAGCCCCTGGCAGCACCCCTCGTCTCCACCTTCTCCATCGTAGCCTACGACCCGGCGACGGGGGATGTAGGCGTGGCCGTGCAGTCCAAGTTCCCCAACGTGCGGCCTGTCGTGCCCTGGGTGAAGGCCGGGGTGGGGGCGGTCGCCACACAGAGCTTCGCCGAGCTGGACTATGCGACGAAAGGGCTGGAACTGATGACGGAGGGGGCCACCGCCGAGGAGGCACTCACCATTGTGCTGCGCGGCGACGAGGGGCGGCAGCAACGCCAGGTGGGCATCGTGGACGCACACGGCCAGGCCGCCTCATGGACGGGCACCCAGTGCTTCGCCTGGGCCGGCGGACGCCTCGGCCAGCCGAACGGCCTGCCCAAAGCCTACGGGCCGGAACAGGGCACCAACGGGACGGTCGTCACCGGGCACGGCTATACGGCCCAGGGCAACATCCTCGTCTCGCAGGAGACTGTCGAGGCGATGGCACGGACGTTCGAGACCACACAGGGGTCGCTGGCCGACCGGCTGCTGGCAGCGCTCGTGGCCGGGGGCAAGGCCGGCGGAGACCAGCGCGGCGAGCAGAGTGCCGCCCTGCTCGTGGCTCGGAAAGGCGCCGGGTATGACGGCGCGGACAACTTCATCGACCTCTCGGTCTATGATCACCCCACCCCCCTGGCCGAACTGGAACGCCTCTACCGGCTCAACGGCCTCTATTTCAACACCTCCAGGCCAGAGAACATGGTGCCCGTCACCCCGGAGGTCGCCCGCGAGTTGCAAACGATCTGGCAACGCCGGGGCTTCTACGACGGCCCCCTCGATGGACGGGTGGATGCACAGTTCCAGCAGATCCTCGTGGACTATATGGGCTGGGAAAACTACGACATGCGCATCCCGCAGGTCCAGCAGGTTAACCTCGCTGCCGGCGAGCCGCTCCTGATCGACCGCGAGGTGCTCGACGACATCCGTACGGTCTTCCGCGAAGGCCGCTGGAAACCCCGCGTGCGGTGAGGAGGGAGGGACAAGGGGATGATGATACAAAAATATAGTCAATTTGACTATATTCTGTAGGAAAGCCCTGCACGTTCCCCGGCCTGGCGACAGGCAAGGAAGGGTGGTGGTGTTGCTGCAAGCCTTCCCCGCATGTTCAATCCTTCCTCCATTCTTCCACACCCCGTTTCCAGCTTCCGGAGGCCGATGATCGTATCTTCGCCCAGCGTGGACGTTCTGCTTGCTCACCAGTCCGGTCGGTTATGAAGATTACGGTGATAGGGGCCGGGGTCATCGGGTCGGCTGTGGCGACCGAATTGCTCGCCCATGACGACGTAACCCAGGTGCAGGTCTGTGATGCGAGCGGGCGTGTCTTGCAGGAGCTGCACAACCTGCTGCGGACGCCCCGGGTGCGTTCGTTCCAGGTAGATGCCCGCGACCCCAACACCCTGCGTTCGATCCTGGAAGGCAGCGCCTGCACCATCGGGTGCGTGGCCCCGCAGCTGAACCCAGCCCTGGCCGAGCTATGCCTCTCGCTCGGCATCCACTTCTGCGACCTGGGCGGCAACGATGCCCTCGTGGAGAAGGAACTGACGATGGCCGACCGGGCACGGGATCGGGGCATCTGGATTGTCCCAAACTGCGGGCTGGCCCCCGGGCTGGTGAACGTCCTGTGCCTCTTGGGCGTCGAGCAGTTCGAGGAGGTCCATGCCGCCCACATCCGCGTTGGGGATGTGCCGCTGCACCCGGAGCCACCGTTCAACTTCCGCATCGCCTGGTCGGTGGAAAAGGTCATTGAGGACTATACGCACCCGGTGCGGGTCATCGCCGACGGGCAGGTCAGCGCCGTAGCACCCCTCTCCGGTGTCGAGCCGATCTTTTTCCCGGGGACGTCGGCTCCCCTGGAAGCCTTCTGCACGGGTGGCAGCCTCTCCGGGCTGATCGAGGCACTGGTCGGGCGGGTCCATACCCTCGACCATAAGACCATCTGCTATGCCGGGCATGCCCACCAGATGCAGTTCCTCCTGGGCCTGGGCTTTGGCGACCGGCACAGCATCGACGTGCGCACCCACCTGAGCTACCGGGACGTGCTCGTCCGGCGGATGCGCCAGCGGCTGGGTGGGGAGCATGAAGACCGGGTGTTGTTGCGCGTGCTCATCCAGGGCCGCCGAGAGGGCCAGGACGCCTCGCTGGTCTTCGAGATGGTCGCGCAGTACGACGAGCCGCAGGGCCTGAGCGCGATGCGCCGGTGTACGGCCATCCCGGTTGCCACGGTGGCGATGATGATCGCACGCGGCCAGGTAACCGGTGCCGGGGCGGACCTGCCAGAGCAGGTGGTCTCGAAGGCTGCCTACTGTGGACAGTTGACCGAACGGGGACTGCCCCTCCAGGCCCACTGGTACGAAGGCCATGTCTCGGTGGAAGATCCCCAAGGAACCCCTGTCCACCACCATGCTCCCTTGTGGTGAGCACGAACGGCCTCTGTTTGCTCGGTTTGCCCTGTGCGCTTGCTCTTCGTTTACCGTGACCCCAGCCCGTTTGTGCAGGAAGACCTGGCCCTGCTCTCGG
The DNA here is from genome assembly GCA_964561865.1 of uncultured Rhodothermaceae bacterium. Classification (GTDB taxonomy): domain Bacteria; phylum Bacteroidota; class Rhodothermia; order Rhodothermales; family CAZLRO01; genus CAZLRO01. The sequence continues at coordinate 18,262 of CAZLRO010000017.1, forward strand.
AGCGGTACGATGTGCGGGCGTTTCGTTTCGGACATGACGGCAGGATGGGCCTTGCCGATCTGCTGTGGCTGGCCGGGCAGCAAGGGCGCTGGCTCCGGCACGAACTTCCCCGTGCCGACCTGGTCTTTGGCTGGTTTGCCGACTACCACCTGGCGCTGCCGATGTGGCTGGCCCGTCGGTGGCACAAGCCGGTGGTGGTGGCGCTTGGCGGGTTCGATGCCCATCACCTGCCCGAACTGGGCTACGGGGTGTACCACAGCCGCTGGCGGGCACCCCTGGCGCGGTACGTGGTGCGACGGGCTTCGTTGCTGCTACCCGTCAGCGCCGCCCTCGTCGAGGCCCGCAACCCGTTTGCCACCTGGCCGCAGGATCGCACAGACGGCCTGCGGGTGAACGTCCCCGGCCTGACGACACCGATCCAACCGCTGCCCACCGGCTACGACCCGGAAGCCTGGCCGATGGGACCTGACCGCCGCCCCCCGGCAGTCTGCACCGTAGCCTATCTCGGCGACCAGCGGACGCTGCGGCTCAAGGGCGTCGACCTCCTGCTGGCGGTCGCCCCGCTCCTGCCCGAGGTGGTGTTCCAGGTTGTGGGTGTGACCGAGACGATGCAAGCCTACCTGCGCGCACATGTCCCCATCGCGCCGAACGTGCGGCTGTTGCTACCCCAGCCGCGTGCCGCGTTGCCAGCGGTGTATGCCGGTGCCGCCGTGTATGCCCAGCTCTCGCGGTCGGAAGGGTTACCCAACGTGGTCTGCGAAGCCATGCTCTGTGGCTGCATCCCCGTCGGTAGCCCGGTAGGGGGTCTGCCCGAAGCCATCGGCGAGGCGGGCTTCATCGTGTCCTCGCCTGTGCCGGAGGTGCTCGCCGCCACCCTGCGGCAGGCCCTGGCGGCCCCCCCGGAACGCCGCCACCAGGCACGGGCGCACATCCTCCAGTACTTTTCCCGCACCCGTCGCCGCCGCCACCTCTTCGCGTTGCTCGACGGTCTGATGCAAACATCCCCTCCCTCGCGTTGACAATGGAAAGAGGCCGGTCTATATTCGATGGAATCCCTGCATCGCCGGGGCTGACACCCGTTCCCAATAACCATCGGCCGGTGGCAGACGCTGGCGGCTGATTGCTGAAACCTGATATCCAGCATGGCAGAAGATTACGGCATTGCCCTCGGCATGGTCGAGACCAAAGGGTTGGTCGGGGCCATCGAAGCCGCCGACGCGATGGTCAAGGCCGCCCGCGTCCGGCTCATCGGCAAGGAGAAGATCGGCGGTGGCTATGTGACGGTCATGGTGCGGGGAGATGTAGGGGCCGTCAAGGCCGCCACCGACGCCGGGGCCGCTGCCGCCCAGCGGGTGGGCGAACTCGTCTCCGTCCACGTCATCCCCCGCCCGCACAACGACGTGGAGATGATCCTGCCGAAAGGCGAGTAGCGCACCGGGTGAACCTTTGATCGAAACACCAATGCCGGACCGGGACGAAACAGCGCTGGGCATGGTGGAGACGCGGGGGCTGATCGGGGCTGTAGAGGCCGCCGACGCCATGCTCAAGGCCGCCGAGGTGCGCCTGGTGGCCCTCGAAAAAACCGACGCGGCACTCGTCACGGCCCAGGTGGTGGGCGAGGTCGCTGCCGTCGCTGCCGCCGTCGAGGCGGGCCGCCGCGCCGCCGAACGCGTCGGGGCCGTCGTCTCCGTCCATGTCATCCCGCGTCCAGACGACATGGTCCGGGCCATGCAGTATCCGGCACCCGCTCCAGCCGCCCCCTCCACCACCCCGGCAACCCTGACCGGGCTGACCGTGCCGCAACTCCGGGCGCTGGCCCGAGCCACACCGGACTTCCCGCTCAAAGGCCGCGCCATCGCCCGGGCCGGGCGCGCCGAACTGCTCCAGTATTTCAGCCAGCACCGGTAACGTGGCGGCCCTCCCCCCGTACGCGTCGTTGCGCCTCTTTGTCGAGCGGCTGCGTAGCCTGCTGGAACCCCACCAGCGGCCCTTCGACACCTCCGACTACACCCCGCGCCACCGGGGCCTCGTCTATGCCATCTGCTTCCTGACCTCGGCACTGCTCTGGCTCACCCTCTCCATGCGCCAGACCTACACCACCGTGCTGACGTTGCCCACCCGCGTGGAGAACCTCCCCGCCGGACAAGCGCTACGGACGCTGCCCGTTCCCCACATCCAGGTACAGGTACGCGGGGAAGGAATCGACCTGCTCCGGCTCTACTATAACCGCCCGTCCATTCCCCTCAACGCGGCCCAGGAGGAAGCCGACCTGAAAGAGGCCGCCACCAGGATGTTGCAGGGCATCGAGGTGGAAACCGTCAACCCCGGCACCCTGCGCCTGCACAAGGAGACCCGCGCCACGCGCACCATCCCCCTCCAGTTGCGTGCCGTCATCGTGCCGCCCCCCGGCTACGACCTGGTTCAGGCACCCCGCCTCGATCCGGATTCGGTGGTGGTGACCGGTGCCCAGTCCATCCTGGACCACCTCACGGCCTGGCCCACCGTCGCACGCACCTTCGAAGACGTGAAAGACTCCCTCCACGTGGAACTGGCCCTGTTCGACACGCTGAAAGGGCTGGTGGTCCGGCAAGTGGGCAACACCCGCCTGACCGTGCGCGTGGAACCGTTCACCCAGGGCATGCGCGACCTGGAAATCCGGGTGGAGGAGATGCCAACGGTGGCTCCGCTCGTAACCCTGGAACCGGCTGTGGTGCGGGTGCAGTACCTCGTGCCCATCTCGCAGTACGACGCCGCCCTGCACGACCCGGATTTCAGCGCCACTGTTTCCTACGATTCGCTCCGCTCCGACACCACCGGACGGGTACAACCCCACCTGAACCTCTCACCACGCCTGACCCTCCGCAACATCGAGGTCATCCCGGCTACCGTCAGCTATTACACGATGCTGGTGGACCAGTAGCAATGCAATTATTATAGTCAAAATGACTATATAGTCATTTTGACTATAATTCTCACCAGCTTCACCGCTGCCCGATAGCGTACTGGCTCAACCGATAACGTACTGGCTCAACGGGGATAGGCAGGGTAGGGTTTTTCGACAAGGTAGTCGCGGAGCTGATCCAGTTCAAACGCCTGTTCCTGGTTGACATACCGCAGCACATCCCGTAGCGAGATCACCCCCAGCAACTGCCCTTCGCCGAAGACCGGCAGGTGGCGGATGTGGCGGTTGCGCATGATCTGGTGTACTTCTCCCAGGGGCGTCTCGCCCGTGACGGCGATGACATCGGGGGTCATGACGGCCTCGATGGGCGTCTCGGCGGGGTTCAAACCCGGCACCATTACCCGGCGAACAGCATCGCGTTCGGTGAAGATGCCTACCAGTTCCTGGTGCTGCATCACCAGGATCGAACTGACGTTGTGAAACGCCATCTTGCGGGCCGCCTCCAGCACAGACGTATGAGGCGTCGTGTAGACGATAACCCCGCCTTCTTTGAGCAGGGTGGCAACAGATTGCTGCATGGCAAGCCTCCACAGATAGTGAAATGAAAGCATCGTAAAAGACAAATATAAACAGTTATTTATCAATTGCAAGCCGTAACCCCTTTTTCTCGGCTTGAAAGAATCTTCGCCGTTGCCTGCTTCAACTTTCAAAAAAAATTGAAACCACCCCTTTGGTCTTTCGTTACTGTGTAGCCAGGCAGGACACGCCCTAACAGGACCATGTCGGTTACAACGCTTTATCTGGTTCGGCACGGCGAGACGGCATACAACCGCCAGCGCATCATGCAGGGGCGGCGGATCAACAGCCACCTGAACGAGACGGGGCGGCGGCAGGCCCAGGCATTGCGCCATCGTCTGGCCCATGTCCCCCTCGACGCCCTGTATTCGAGCACGCTCTACCGGGCGCAGGAAACAGCGGCGATCATCGCCCAGGCCCATCCCGACCTGCCCGTCCATGCCCTGGACGACCTGGAGGAGATGTCGTGGGGGGTGCTGGAGGGGCAAGCCATCGAACCCCATGTGAAAGTGACGTTCGGCCAGATGGTGCAGGCGTGGAGTGCCGGGCAGTTCGACGTGCGGGCGGAGGAGGGCGAGTCGATCCTGGAGGTGCAGCAGCGGGCCGTCCGCGCCATCGACCACATCCTGGCCCACCATGCCGGGCAGACGGTGCTGGTGGTAACACACGGGCGGCTGTTGCGGGTGCTGCTGGCGACGTTGCTCCCGGAATATGGCCTGCGCCGGATGGAAGAACTCCAGCACGCCAACACAGCGGTCAACCGGTTGTACCATCGGCACGGACGGTTTGAAGCTGACCTGCTCAACTGCACGGCCCACCTGGAGGCTGTGGAATCGATCCTGGTCGAATAAAGGAATGCCGCCTTCTGGACCATCGCTTGCTAGCATAGCCCCGAAACGCCCCATGTCTTTCGCTCTCGCCCCGGTCCGTTCGATCCGCACGGCGTTGGCCTGGCAGGTCAGCCGGGTGCTTGCGCGCGGGAACGGACCGGCGCGGCTGGCACAGGTGGCGGTGCCGGTTCAGGGCCTCGACCGGTGGGCATGGCTGGCTGCACAGGAGGCTGGGGTGAAGTGCTACTGGGCGGACCGGGCCTCCGGGGAGGCAGTTGCCGCGATGGGCGTGGCCGACGAAACCGGTGCAGGGGCCGACCTGGAAGCCGCCCGGCGTCAGGTGGAGGCCTTGCTGGGCACCACCGAGGCCCCGGTACGCTATGTGGGGGGAGGGCGCTTCGACCCCACCACCGTGCCGGAAGACCACTGGGCACCCTTTGGCACGCTGCGCTTCTTCCTGCCCCGCTTCGAACTGCGGGTGGGGCCGGATGTGACCCTGCTGGCCTGCAACCTCGTCCTGCCCCGGGACCAGGCCCAGGCTAGTACCCTTCTGGAGCAGATCGAGCGGCTCCGGTTTCCGGAAACCGCGCTGACGGGTACCCTGCCGCTGCCCTTTGCCCGCCGCAATACCCCCGACTGCGACCGGTGGCACGCGAACATCCACCGGGCACTGGAGTCCTTCCAGCAGACCTCGCTCAAAAAAGTGGTACTGGCCCGCCGTGCCACGTTCGACTTCGCCGAGGACGTCGATCCGGTGTTGCTGTTGCAGCGCCTGGAGGCGGCCACACCGGGCTGTTTCCATTACTACCTGCAACCCCGGCCGGGGCTGGCCTTCCTGGGAGCCTCTCCGGAACGGCTGTTCCGCAGGGACGGACGGTCGATCTGCAGCGAGGCAGTGGCAGGCACACGTCCGCGGGGCGAGAGCTGGCAGAGCGATGCCGTCCTCCGCGAGGCCCTGTTGCACAGCGAGAAAGACCAGCGGGAACATGCCTACGTCCGTACCCACCTCGAGGCGACGTTGAAGCCGCTCTGCGAAGTCTTGCATGTGGAAACCGAAGCGTCCGAGATGAAGCTGGCGCGTGGGCGGCACCTGGTCTCCGGCATCACCGGCACGCTGCACGCAGGCATCTCCACGTTCGATCTCTTGCGGGCCTTGCACCCGACGCCCGCCGTTGGCGGCACCCCCCGCCGCGAAGCCTGTGCGGCCATCCGGCAGCAGGAGCCGTTCGATCGGGGCTGGTATGCCGGGCCGCTGGGCTGGATAGAGCGGGACGCCGCGGAGTTTGCAGTCGCCCTCCGCTGCGGGCTGGTCACCCCCCGGCATCTTGCCCTCTACTCCGGGGCCGGGATCGTGCGAGGCTCGGTACCCGCCGCGGAATGGGATGAGATTGAACACAAGATCAGCGACTTCATGCAGGTGCTGGGCCTTGATCTTCGACGCGCCGAATAACAACCGCTGCTGGGCCGACCTGCTGGTTGAGGAGTGCATCCGCTGCGGTGTGAACTTTTTCTGCCTGGCACCCGGTGCGCGTTCCACCCCGTT
>CAZLRO010000018.1:0-16602 GCA_964561865.1 uncultured Rhodothermaceae bacterium
CCTTCCTGCCGAACCAGTCCTGCGTCGAACGGGTCGGCGCCCTCAGCCCGGACGTAGCCGCCGAAATAATACCGCAGCAGCCGCTCCTGGCTGGACTTCTCCAGGTCGATGCGCACCCATGCCGCCGATGAAGGGTTATATTTGGACGAACAGCCCGTCAGCCCCCCGACGAGGCTCAGCACAAGTATCCCGTTCAGCAGGGTCTTCATGGTCTGGCTTCTGTGTTGACGCGCTCCAGCAAGGCCCGGGCGCGGGCCTCCCCAGGCTGGCGACGGAGCACCTGGTGCAGGGCCTCGCGGGCCTCGGCATAGCGGCCCAGTTCGAGGTAAGCCACGCCGAGGTTTCCCCACGCAGCGATGTTTTCGGCGTCGGCTTCCAGGGCCTTTTCCAGCAAGGGAATGGCAGCGGCATACTCCTGCCGGAGCAGGTGTACCGACCCGGCATTCACCCAGGCGACGGCCAGGCCGGGGTCGAGGGCGACGGCCCGCTGAAACCGCCGCAGGGCCTCGTCGAACTGCTGGCCTTGCAGGTACAGGAAGCCCAGGTTGTTCCAGGCCTGGGGGTGGTGGATGGGGTTGTGGCGGACGGCCTCTTCCAGCACGGTGGTCGCTTCGTCGCGCTGCTCCTGGGCAGTGAGCACCTCGGCGAGTTTGATGCGGGCCTCGTTGAACGCCGGCTGCGCCGCCACCGTCGTCCGTAGCGGGGCCAGGGCTTCCGCAGGCTTCCCGGCCCGAAACAGCACCTCCCCGAGCCAGTAGTGGATGCGGGCATGGCCGGGGTTGCGCGTAGCCGCTTCGGCCAGCACCGCCGCCGCTGCATCCAGCGAGTCCTGGTCGGCCAGGGCGCGCCCGAGGGTAAGTAGCAACTCGGCATCGTCTGCACCCTGCTGCCGGGCCTGGCGGGCCAGCCGGATGACCTGTGGCAGATACACTGGTAGCCGGTGGCGGGTCTGGAAAAAGTGATAATAGGCCAGGGCCTCATCTCGGGGGCTGGGGGCGGAGGTCGTCATCCCGACCGGGACGAGCGTGAGCGGGCGACTACGCACCAGGATGCGCTGGAGGTCATCCGGATCCCGTGCCGGGGGCAACCGTCGGCGGATCCAGTGGTCGGTGAACCGGACGTGCGGGATGTCGCTCGTCCCCCCCTTCTGCATGTGACACCCCACGCAGTTGCCGGACATCGCCTCGGCAGGGGTCGCATGGGCCTCCCGGCTGCATACGGCGGCCCCCACACCGGCATCGTGGCACCGTATACACGTCTGATTGAAATGGTCTGGCCCCAGCTCCCGCACCGACACATGGGGGTTGTGGCAGGTAGTACAGGTCAACGCCCCCTGCTGGAAACACGCACTCTGCGCCAAACGGGCGGCCTGGGAAGAGATGCCAAACCGCTCCGGGTCCTGTACCTGCTCCTCCGGGGCGAACACCGTCCGGTGCACGGCCAGCGGCTGTCCGGGGCGGAACGTCATCATGTCCTCTCCCGGCTTGAACACCGTCACCCCGGTGAGGTGGCACTGCTGGCAGACGTCCAGTTGCAAGGCCCGACTGAGGCGGGCGGGCTGGACGATGGTGGTGTCGGCCTCGCCCTCGGCAGTTTCCAGCCCCGCCAGCCGGGCCTCGACGTGCCAACTGCCGGGGCCATGACATCGCTCGCAGGTGATGCCCAGCGCCACCTCGGCATAATGGCTTTCGGTGAACGGGGTGTACCCGCTCGGCCCGTTGTGGCAATGCATGCACTCCTCGTTGATCGGGCGGCTGAAACGCTGGTTCTCCTGCTCGTAGGACGGGCTTAGGTCCCAACGCTGCCGCTCGACATACCACGTAAGCGGCATCTCGGTGACGTGGCCGTTCACCGCCATGAGATAGGAGCGGGTAGCGTGTCCGGAGCCGATCACCCATGCCGCCGGGTACACCTGCTCATACGTCACGCGCCCGGCGGAATCCTGCCGGTACTCCCGCTGGAACAGGGTGTCGTTCCGGACGAAGGCTTCGTAGAAATACCCGTCGCGGGCACTGTAGACGCGGGTCCGCCCGTCGAAGCGTTCAGGGGCTGTCTGCGGGTCGAAGCGGGAGACGGCCCGCCCCATGCCGGTGCGGTGGTAGGAGGCATACAGGTCCTCGTGGCAGTTTGCACAAGCCTCATCGCCCACGTAGACAGCGGGGTCGGGCGCTGGATTGGCGACCTCCGGGGCCTGACAAGCGGCCAAGCCGATGGACAGGACGAACAACAACCACCCATGACAGCCCGACACCGCAGGTACACCTGCGGAAGCAGCCTGGCGGGACGGTGCAACGCCTGAAGGCCCGACCGAACCTGCTGCCATTTCCGCCATCGTCTCCAGGGCAAACCGCATTTTTGCTGTACCGTGCGTTCGGGTGGATAGGGAGCCTTCAACGGCTCCATTTGGCTTCCAGCCACACCCGTATACACGCATTTTGTCCATTTATGGAATCGTCCGCTTAAAATAGTCTCATGCTGGCCGATGCTGAAATAGAAGAATGCGGTATCGCATTGTTCTCTGGTACGCCCCTGTTGTTATGAATAATCTGGATGGGCAAGTATCATGACGATTGTAGAGATTATCCTGTTGGTGCTGACCACCCTGCTCGCCTTTGCTCTGGGCGGTGCAGCAGGGTACTGGTATTCCCGTAAACGGAATCCGTATTCCCCGGCAGTACCAACCAGCACGCAGGCGGTGTCACTAACCCCAGAGATGGTGGCCTTGCCGGATTTTATTCCCTTCGCAGTGCCATCTCCTTCCATGTTGGCTACGAAATCGGGTGACCACGCGCCCAGTCCACATGGAGCACTGGTCTCCGTCCGGACAGATCAGACACCGGAGGTGACCCCGGCTACCCTTCCACCGGTCGAACCAGGCCCGGCCGAGCCTGCCGCAATGGTGATGCCGTTGCTGGAATACCTGGAAAGCACCGTTCAGGTCTCGGACGAGGCAGCTGCGGCCGTGCCGAAGCCTGGGCACCCGCCCCGTATGGAACGCCCTGCCGTACCTCCTCCTCCACCGCGCCCGACTTACCAGCGCCTGGCCGTGCTCGACCTGACCCCTGCATCGGAGCCACCGCCCCCTCCTCGTCCGCAACACTTGCAGTTCACCCCTCTGGCGCAGTGGAGCGACAAGGCCCAGGATGCCCCCTTAGCAGCAGGCGCAGCCCCGGGTGTACGACCAGTGATTGCCTTGCTCCAGATTCGGGGGGTCGATGAGGCCCTGGCTATACGGCTGGGGAAGCTGGGCATCACCACGCTGACGCAGATCGCCCACTTTTCCAGCTACGAGGTACGCAAGCTGGCCGAGCACTTGGACTTGCCCCCGGAGGTGATCATGCAGGAATGGATTCCCCAGGCCCACCTGCTGGTGTATAGCCCCACTGCCGCCTGAGTCCTGTCCCCATCCGTACCAACAGCAACAGGGCCGCTGCATCCCAGCGGCCTTGTGTTGCATATGGGACTTGGCCTTCCGGTCAGTTGGAGGTGCCGTCCGTGGAGGCCGACGGCGCATCCACCACCGGCAGGCCGAGCTTGCGGGCCACGTCGGCTGTGATGTCCACCACCGTGGCCGGATTGACATAGAGCAGTCCGGGAGCACGCATCACCACATCCAGCGCCTTCTCTTTCGCCACGGTGTCGATGGCCTGCTGCACCTTCTCCAGGAGCGGGCGCATCAACTCGTTCTCCCGCGAAGCCAGGAGCTGGTCCTTCTGGTTGGCTTCGGTCTGGATTTCCTGCTGGAGCTGTTGCAGTTCCGTCTCCCGCTGCGCCCGGCTTTCGGGCGAGAGCAGGGCCTGCTGCTTCTGGTACTTGTCCAGCTTGTCCTGGAAGTCGGCGGCCTTGACTTGCAGGGCCTGCTGGTGCGCTTCGTACTCGTTCTGCAACTGTTGCCGGACAGCGGCGTAGTCGGGGAGGTTGACGATAACGGCCTCCGGGTCGGTAAAGCCGATCTTCAGCCCCTGGGCCTGCCCGTTGGCAGCTCCCAGCAGCAGCAGCACCAGCAACATCCAGCCACCCTGGAAGCGTCGTGTACAAGGCATCATGAGGTTGTCTCGCTTGGTCTGATGAGGGAAGGTGATCCGGAGCCAGATGCACGCTGTGGTATCAATTGCTGACGCGCCCCTGGCTGTCCACTTCGATCCCCAGTTCCTCCAGCACCCGGTTGCTCAGGTCCAGTTGGGCGCGGGTGTAGAGGAAGAGGAAGTCCCCTTGTTTATCGAACACATAGTCGTAACCCTCTTCGGTGGCAACCTGTTCGATGGCCGTCAGGATTTTCTCCTGCAAGGGGCGCATGAGTTGTTCCTGCTGGGCGAAGAGTTCCCCTTCGGGGCCGAAGTACCGCAGGCGCAGCTTCTCGACTTCTTGTTCGGCCTGGACGATCTCTTCACGGCGTCGGCGGCGTTCCTCGTTGGTGTAGAGCAGTTCGCGGGCCTGGTACTCGCGAAAGCGTTCGTCCACCTGCTGCCGCTGGGTGTCGAGTTCGCGCTGCCAGTCCTGGGCGAGTTGGTCCACCTTCTGCTGGATCGTGGCGTACTCCGGGATCCGCTGGAGGATGTAGTCGGAGTCAATATAGCCGATTTTCTGCTGGGCCTGTGCCGGGGCGACCATGAAGAACGCTCCAATCACGAGCAGCAGCCCGGAGGGGCGGAAGTAGTGGTGTGCGGCATCCATGCGGGTGCGGAGATTGTACAGGTAGGTAGACACGGGGCAACGGCCTTTATTCGTTGAAGCCCTGTCCCAGGGTGAAGACAAAGTTCCAGCCGGGGGTGCCGTCGTCGCCGCTGGTGATCTGGGGGAACAGGTCGATGTTGTACCCATAGGCCAGTTCCACCATGCCGAGGATAGGCAGGAAGAGCCGAATCCCGAACCCGGCACTGCGGAAGAGGCGGGAAGGGTTGTAGCTCCGGAAGCCATCCCAGGTGTTGGCCGCGTCGAAGAACAAATACGGTGCCGCTTGCAGTTGCTCGCTCTGGATCGCCATCCAGCGCAGTTCTGCCTGGTACTTGTTCAGGATGCGCCCACCGAACGGCTCGCCGAAGCTGCCGCCGTCGTCGAGGCGGGGGCCGAGTGAGCCGAGCGGATACCCCCGCATGTAGATGATCTCTTTGCCGAAGTAGCTGGTGAAGGATTGGGTCTCAAAGGGCGAGCCACCCAGGAGGAAGCGTTCGAACTCGACGGGCCGGTCGGTGAAGGAGCCGATATACCCGTAGTTCAGCCCTACGCCCAGCGAGACCTTGCGGGTGATCGGGGTGTTCCAGCTCGTCTGGAGCCGCCACTTGTGGTACTGGATCAAGTCACCGAGCGGCGGGGCCACCTCCAGCGAGAGCGACAGCTTCGACCCCACCGACGGGAAGATCGGGTGGTCGGTCGAGTTCCGGGTCAGGCTCTGGGTGACCGACACTTGCTGGCTCACCCCATCGGGCAGCGAGGAGATATCGACACTGTTGTCGTATAACTGGTAGCCTAGCGTGGTAGAGGTACTGAAGAAATTGTCCGGCCACTGGAGTCGTTTCTCGTAGAATACGCTGGCCGAGGCGGTGCGGAAGCTGCCCAGGTCGCTCTCGGCAAAGCGGAAGAAGCGCCCGGAGAGGCGCGAGAAGGAGAGCGAGAACCCAACGGGCGTGGGTTTGCCCCGGAGCCAGGGTTCGGTATAGGAGAGCGAGTAGCGCTGGTACTGCTGGCCGTTGGTCTGCACCCCCACCTGGAGGCGCTGTCCATCCCCGGCGGGCAGGGGGTTCCAGGCCCCCTTCTTGAACAGGTTCTGGGCCGAGAAGTTGTTGAAGGTGAAGCCTAGTTGCAGGACCAGGCCAAACCGCCCCCAGGTCCCGGACAGCTCTAGCTGGTCGCTGCCGGTTTCCTCGAGGTTGTACGTCAGGTCTACCGCCTTCGCCTCCTCGTTGACCTGCACGTTCGGCCCGGCGGCCAGCGACTCCTGGGTGAAATAGTTGAGCTGTATCAGACGGCGCACCGACTCCTGGATTGCATCCCGGCTGAAGGTCTCGCCCGGCACCGTGAACAGTTCGCGCCGTACCACGTGCTCCTTCGTCTTGGTGTTGCCGCTGATGGTGATGGCCCCGAACTTGTACAGATCGCCCTCAAAAACGTCGAAGTGCAGGTCCAGCGAGTCTTCACCGATGACGCGGATGGTGGGCTGGGCGTTGAACCGCATGTAGCCCTGGTTCAGGTAGAGGCTCGAAACGTCGGTGCTGCGCTTGTTGCCGTAGAGGTTCTGTTCCAGCCGTTTGCCGTTGTAGGGTTCGCCCTTCACCAGACCCAGCGACGTGGTGAGTTGCTCGTCGGTATAGGTGGTATTTCCCTCCCAGTCGATGGAGCGGATAAAATACCGGCGGCCTTCCTCCACGTTGAGATTGACCACGACCTGCGGCTTGTTCCCGGTTTCCAGGTAGACGGTATCCTGGACGATGCGGGCATCATAATACCCGCGCTCGTTGTAGAGTTCGACGATCCGGCCCAGGTCCTCGTCGAACTTGGTTTCATCGAACTTGGCGCTGCGCCAGAACCGCCACCGCGAATTCCGTTTGGTCTTCATCGCCCCCAGGATTTTCCGGTCGGAGAGGGCTGTATTCCCTTCGATAGCAATCTGGCCCACTTCCACTTTCGGCCCCCGGTCTACCCTGAACTCCAGGCTGAGGGTGTTGTCCGGGTGCGGTGTACGGATGACCTCGACCTGGGTGAGGGGGTGGCCTTTGCGGGTGTAGAACTCCTTGATGACCTGGGTAGTCCGTTCGATGGAGGCGGGACGCACGGGTGAGCGGGCAATGAGGGGCACCTCTTTCTTGAGGTCGTCGCGGTGGCTCTTGCGCACGCCGGTGAACGTGTACTCGGCCAGCTTGGGCACGTCGCGCACCTGGAGGACAAGGTAGACGCCGTTGTTCAGGCGGCGTTCCTCCATGAGCTTGACATCCGAGAAGAGGCCCAGCTTGTAGATGTTCCGGATGGCCTCGCCCAGGGCCGGATCGCCGGGCAGCACGAGTTGTTGCCCAACGGTCAGCCCGCTGGCCTGCTGGATGAACCCGCGCGTATACTCGTCGGTCACGCCGTCCACACGCAGCCCCAGGATTTCCAGGGCCACCGGCTCATCGGGCAGGCCCGCACCGTCGCGGAGGGCCAGGGCCGGGCTGGTCTCCTGTGCCAGAACCGCCGTTCCCATGCACATCATGCCCAGCAGGCAGCAGACCAGCAGTTTCCCGACACGTTTCATGGTGATGGTCTTCATATTATTGTGCGCCGTGCCTGGCTGTACAGACGTACCGCCGGCATGTTTCCCCACCGCAGGGCTATTCTCTGTACCTCAACAACGTCTTCGGGGGCGGCGTTAGTATCTCTTAGCTGTTAGCCGTTAGCTGTTGGGTGCTTGGGGGGCGAAGAGGGCCTTCACCCCTACAGGTGCTTGGGAAAATCCCCAATCCGCACTCCGAGATCCCCATCTACTGCCCTTCGTCTTCCAGCACGCGCCCGAAGCGCCGGTCGCGGTCCTGGTAGCTACGGATGGCTTCGTAGAGCTGTTCGCGCCGGAAGGACGGCCAGAGGCACTTGGTGACGTACAACTCGGTGTAGGCGATCTGCCATAGGAGGAAGTTCGACACCCGCAGTTCCCCGCCGGTGCGGATGAGCAGGTCGGGGTCCGGCATACCGGCGGTCGAGAGGGTCTGGCTGATCAGGTGTTCGTCTATGGCTTCCGGGGTGAGGTCACCGCCGGCCACCCGGTGTGCCAGCGTGCGCATCGCCTGGACCAGCTCCCAGCGCCCGCTGTAGGAGACGGCCAGGTTGAGCGTCATGCGGCTGTTGCCGGCGGTTTCCGCGACGGCCTCAGCCATCTCGGCCTGGCACGCCGGGGGCAGCATCCCCAGGTCGCCGATGGCCTGCATTCGGATGTTATTCCGCATCATGGTCTCTTTCTCCCGGCGCAAGGTGCTGATGAGCAGTTGCATCAGCGCATTGACCTCAGCGGAGGGGCGCTGCCAGTTCTCGGTGCTGAACGTGTAGAGGGTGAGGTAGCGCACACCCAGTTCGGCACAAGCCTCGGCGATAACCCGCACGGATACGACGCCTTCGTGGTGCCCGACCACACGCCATTTTCCGCGCTGCCTGGCCCACCGCCCATTGCCGTCCATGATGATGGCAATGTGCTGCGGGATCGTGCCGCGGTCCTTAAGGGCCTGTTGGAGGGCTTGGTCAGCCGTTAGACCCGAAGGGGGGGCGATCAGCACATCTGCTTGCAAGATCGGTACCCGGTTACAGTCGCAGGATGTCGTTCACCAGCACCAGCACCATCAGGGCCAGCAGGAGGGCCATCCCGATCTGCTGTGTGACCATGCGCACCTTGAGGGAGGGTTCCCGGCGGGCCACTGCCTCATAGAGCAGGAACACCACATGTCCCCCGTCGAGGGCGGGGATAGGCAGGATGTTGATGATTGCCAACGAGATGGACAGCATCGCCACAATGTTCCAGAACCCGGCCCAGCCTGTGTCGGCGGCCTCGCGGGTGACGCGGGCGATGGAGATGATCCCGCCCACATTGGCCCGCCAGTCTTCCTGCCCGGTGAAGATTCGCCCGAAGCTGCCCACGATGAGTTTCGTCTGGTCCCAGGTCTGGACGGTCCCGGCACCGAGCGCCTGCACGAGACTGAACTGCTCGTGATAGAGCAGTTGGGCAATGCCGATGACGTACCGATCGCCGTCCTGCCGGGGGGTGAGGGGCGCTTCATAGACCAGCCCGCCGTTGAGGCCACTCACCGAGTCCGGCACGAGGGTTGCCCCGGCCGGGACGAGGCTGCGGAGGGAGTCCGGGCGCTGCCAGCGCACCACGAAGGCCTGGCCCTGGGTGGCCTGGATGCGGTCGGTCAGCTCATGCCAGAACTGGATGGGGGTGCCGTCGACGGCCAGGATGCGGTCGCCCCGGTGCAGTCCGACCCCTGCCGCCGGGGCTTCGCGGAGCACCGTCCCGATGATCGCCGGGTTGAAGGCGATGCCAAAGGGCTGGCGGCGGCGGCTCAGTTGGGTCATGATGTCGGTTGGCCCGGTGACCGTCCTGGTTTGGCCGTCCCGCTCGATGGTGAGAGTGAGCGGGCTGGCCGCGATGGCCTCGTCGAGCACCGCCTGGTCGATGTTGCGCACGGCAGCGAGGCGGTCGCCTTCGAGCCGTCCCAGCGCCACGAGGCGGTCGCCCGTGCGCAGCCCCATCTCCCAGGCCAGTGAACTGTCGGCCACGTAGAGGTTGCCCAGCGGGGGGATGTAGGCTTCGCCGTAGGTTGCCTTCAGGCCCGCAAACACCAGGGCGGCCAGGATCATGTTGAAGACCACTCCGGCGGTGATCACCACCAGGCGCTGCCATACAGGCTTGGCGCGAAACTCCCAGGACTGGGGTTCGGTGGCGGTAAAGTCGGTATCCATGCTCTCGTCCACCATCCCGGCGATTTTCACGTAGCCTCCCAGCGGGGTGGCCCCTACCACGTATTCGGTCTCCCCGATGGTCTTGCGCAGGAACGGGATGGCCGGCGGGAACCCGATGGAGAACTTCTCGACGCGCATCCCAAACAGCTTGGCTGCCAGGAAATGCCCCAGCTCGTGGATGAACACGAGGATCATAATCGCCAGGAGCAGCCAGCCGATATACGGCAGAAAGTTGAGGATCACGTCCATACGGCACCAAAATCTGTACAGTCCGGTTTCCCGAAGGAACGGCCCTTCAATGTGCAGTGATCCCGGCAAGTTCCAGCACCAGCCGCCGGGCCGCAGCATCGGCGTGGATCAGGTCGTCCAGCGAAGGCGTAGCGGTGGACGAGAGGTGCCCCAGTGCAGTTTCAACGAGGCGGGGGATATCTGTGAATTTTATGTTCTCGTCCAGGAACCGGGCCACGGCCGCTTCATTGGCGGCGTTGAGCACCGCCGGGGCCGTCCCGCCCGTCTCGAGGGCTTCGTAGGCGAGGCGCAGGCAGGGAAACCGGTCGAAGTCCGGCGGTGCGAAGTCGAGGCCGTCGAGGGTGTACCAGTCCAGCCGCGCATGGGGAGCCGGCCAGCGTTCGGGATAGCTCAGGGCATACTGGATGGGCACCTTCATGTCCGGCAACCCCAGTTGGGCCTTTGTTGACCCATCGGCGAAGGTGACCATCGAATGGATGATCGACTGCGGGTGGACCAGCACCTGGATGCGCGCCGGCGGCACCCCGAAGAGCCAGTGGGCCTCGATGACCTCCAGCCCCTTGTTGAGCATGGTGGCCGAATCGATGGTGATCTTGGCCCCCATCGACCAGTTCGGATGGCGCAGGGCCTCGGCCCGGGTGATGGTGTCGAAGGTGTGGAGGGGACGGGTGCGAAACGGCCCGCCCGAAGCGGTCAGCACCAGGGTCTCTACCGCCCCGGCAGGCTCCCCTACCAGGCACTGGAAGATGGCCGCGTGCTCGCTGTCCACCGGGATGAGCGGCACCCGGTGCTGTGCCAGCAGTTCGTTGACGAGCGCCCCGGCCACCACGAGCGTTTCCTTGTTCGCCAGGGCGATCTTCTTTCCTGCCCGGATGGCTGCCAGCGTGGGTTCGAGGCCCGCAAACCCCACCATCGCGGCCACGACGGTCTCTACCTGCGGCAGGGCTACGGCTTCCATCAACCCCGCGCTCCCTTGCAACACGCGGATCCCGGTGCCAGCCAAGCACTCCCGGAGCCAGCGAAACCCCGGCTCATCGCCTATCACCACACAGTCCGGATGGAAGGCGAGGGCCTGCTCGGCCAGGAGGGCTGCATTCCGGTGTGCCGTCAGCGCGCGCACCCGCAGCCGCTCCGGGTGCAGCCGCACGACCTCCAGCGTCTGGGTGCCAATGGAACCCGTAGACCCCAGAATGCACAGCCCGCAAGGGGCCTTATTTGGTTCAGGCGGGGGAGGATGCACGGCAGGAAGTGGGCTGGGGAGGGTGCATGGGGTGTTCAGGGCAGGCCCCGCCCCTACAACGTTCGCTTTGGGACGCTTTGCTTTGGTTGATGATCGATTTCCCAGAGGCCACCAGACCCTATCAACCCTTCCTGTTCGCTTCCCTTTATGGCCCAGTTAGAACGCTGTTGTTATGAATGAACCAATCTGTCCGAAACTTACAGCAGCCGGTTGCCATATCACAGCGGAATCCCGGTTAAATCGCGTACCCATGCGTCGATCCACCCTGTTGCTTGTTGCCGGAGGGGTTGCGGCTTGGCTGTGCGGGGCCGTTGTCGCCTCCGCCCAGGTGACCGACAGTTCCCAGACGGTCCGCTACCAGTTGGCAGAGTCCTATCTGCGCGGGGGCCAGTATCCCCGTGCGATCACGCTGCTGGAGGACCTGTACGCGGATAGCCCGAACACCTATCTGTTCTACGAGAAGCTGAAAGAGGCGTATGAAGGGGTCAAGCGGTACGACGATGCCCTGGCGCTGGTGGAAGGACGGCTCGCCCGCCACCCCAACGCCCTCGACGTGAGGGCCGAGCGCGGGCGGCTCCTGTTCCTGCGGGGGGACGAAGCCGGTGCCCATGCAGCCTGGGATGCCGTGCTCGCCCAACAACCCATCGGCCTGAACACGTTCCTTACGGTCTACCGCGTGCTCACGCAGGTACGCCTCTACGACCGGGCCATTGCGGTGCTGGAGCAGGGGCGGCAACAGCTGGACAACCCCCAGCTCTTCCAGGCCGACCTGGCGTTCCTCTTCGGTATGGTCGGCCAGCACGAGCGCGCGATGGAAGAATACCTGGGGATGCTGGCCGAGAATGCCCAGCAACTGGACTTCGTGCAGGACCGTCTCACCCGCAAGTTAGACGATGAGGTCTTCCTCCGCAGCAGCCTCGCGGCGGTGGAGCGCGGCGTCCGGCAGCAACCCCTCAACCGGGCCTACCGGGAACTGCTGGCCTGGCTGTACCTGGAGGCCGGGCTGTACCGTGAGGCCCTCGATGCCCACCGCGCCATCGACCGCCTCAACCAGGAAGAGGGCGAAACGCTCTTCACCTTCGCCCAGCAAGCCGCCGACGCAAAGGCCTTCGACGTAGCGCTGGAAGCCTACCGGGAAATCCTGACCCGGTATCCGAACGGAGAGATGACGGCGGAGGCCTCCCTGGGGTTGGCCCGTATGCACGAACAACAGGCCCAACAGAACGGTGAGCGGGCCTCCAGCAGCCCGGATGTCGCAGCACTCCCCCACTATACCCAGGCCCTGACCCGCTACCAGGACTTCCTCGAACGCTTTCCCAACCACCCGTTCACCCCCGACGTGCTGCAACGCATGGGCCGCTTGCAGAAAGATGTGTTCCACCAGTACGACGACGCCATTGCCACATTGCAACGGGTGTCCGAGCAGTACCCCGGCAGTGAGTCGGACGATGCGGCTACCTTCGACCTAGGCCGGATTGCCGTGCAACGGGGACAGCTGGACCAGGCCCGCGCCATCTTCACACGCCTGGAAGAACAGGCCCAGACTCTCGAAATGACCGAGGCTGCCCGCTACGAACTGGCGTTGCTGCACTTCTACCAGGGTGCCTTCGATGCCGCACAGACCTACACCGACGCGATGAAGGAGAACATCTCGGCCGATGTAGCCAACGACGCCTTGGAGCTGGATGTACTGCTGATCGAGAGCCGGGGGCCGGACTCCTTGAACACCCCGCTCCGCCTCTTCGCCCAGGCCCACCTGCTGCACCGTCAGCAGCAGACCCCAGCGGCTCTGGCCGTGCTCGATACCCTCGGCGCACGCTATGGACAACACCCCCTGGCCGACGACGTGCGCTTCCTGCGGGCACGCATCCTCCGGGACCAGGGCCAGCCCGACCAAGCCGTTGCGCTGCTGCTGGAGTTGCCCCGGCTTTATCCGGCCAGCTTCCTGGCCGACCGCAGCCTGCTGCTGGCCGCCGAGCTACAGGAGTACGACCTTCACCAGCCCGAAGCAGCCCAACACACCTATACGCGCTTGCTCACCGATTACCCCGGCTCGCTGTTCCTGAACCAGGCCCGCGCCCGTATACGCGCCTTACGTGGAGACGGAGCCTCATAATGGGATTGGGGATGTCGGATTGCGGATTTGCCCAAGCACCCAATAGCCAGTGGCTAACAGCTAACGGTTAACAGCTATTTTCCCCATGCGCCTGTACCTTGTCTTGCTGATCGGATCCCTGGCGTTTACCCCGGCCCGGGCACAGGACCTGCTGATCCCGATGGATGAGGGCCAGACAGACCACCTCAAAGCCTATGGTCTCACCTACTGGGCGCTGACCAAAGGGGTGGATGTGGACTGGCTCCTCAATTACAGGGGCGGCGCCTTCCTCCTGCCCGCCTTCGACGGCCTCACGGCAGAACTCGCCATCCGAGGCATCACCTACACCGCCCTCAACGGCGCACAGGCGGCCCAGCTCATCGCCGAGGTGGAAAGCGAGGGATCCAACACCGCCGTCGTGAAGCTGGAGACCCCGCCCCGCATCGCCGTATATGCCCCTAAACAGACCCTGCCCTGGGACGACGCGGTGCTGCTGGCCCTGACCTACGCCGAAGTGCCCTACACCCTGCTCTACGACAACGAGGTGCTCGACGGCAAGCTGGCCGAATACGACTGGCTGCACCTGCACCACGAAGACTTCACCGGGCAGTATGGCAAGTTCTTCAGCTTCCGCACCACCGGCTGGTACATCGAACAGCAGCGCCAGGCCGAAGCCGACGCCCGTACACGGGGCTTCCGAAAGGTCAGCCAGCTCAAGCTGGCCGTGGTGCAGATCATCCGCGAATACGTGACCAACGGCGGCTTCCTCTTCGCCATGTGCTCCGGCACCGACACCTACGACATCGCCCTCGCCGCCCAGGGCCTCGACATCGTCCCTGCCGAGTACGACGGCGACCCGGTGGACCCCGACGCCGCACAGCAACTGGATTTCACCCGGACGTTTGCGTTCCAGAACTTCAACCTCAGTTTCAACGCCTACGAATACGAGCATTCCGACATTGATGCGGGCCTGCCGCCCCCGCAGCTCCGCAACCCGGCGGTCGACTATTTCACCCTGTTCGACTTCAGCGCCAAGTGGGACCAGGTACCCACCATGCTCACACAGAACCACGTAGCTACCATCAAGGGGTTCATCGGGCAGACGACCAACTTCCGGAAGAGCCTCATCAAGCCCAACGCGGTGATCCTGGCCGAAGCACCCGGTCGCGAGGAAGTCCGTTACCTCTACGGCACCCATGGGCAGGGCTTCTTCACGTTCTATGGCGGGCACGACCCGGAGGACTACCAGCACTTCGTCGGCGATCCAGCCACCGACCTGAGCCTGCACAAGAACTCGCCGGGCTACCGCCTCATCCTGAACAACGTCCTGTTCCCGGCAGCCCGTAAGAAACAGCAAAAGACCTGATCCGGTGGCAGGACACCCTGGCCTTGCCGCTACTCCGCCTCCTGGACTGGGTGGCGGGGCCGCACCTGCTGGAGGACGGCATCAAGTTGTTCCAGCTTGATCGGCTTGCTCAGGTAGTCGTCCATGCCCGCCTCCAGGCAGACGGCGCGGTCCTCCGACCGTGCGCTGGCCGTCAGCGCGATGATGTACGGGCGCCCGCCAGCTCCGGCCTCGTGGAGGATCTGGCGGGTAGCTTCCAGGCCATCCAGTTCCGGCATCTGCACATCCATGAGGACGACATCGTAGGGAACCCGGTGCAAGGCCGCGATCACCTCCAGGCCATTGCCTACGGCATCGGCCCGGTACCCCAGCCGTTCCAGCAGCTTGAGGATGACCTTCTGGTTGATCGCGTTGTCCTCGGCCAGGAGGAGCCGCAGCGGGTGCGGTTTGTCCAACCGGGGCCGGTTGCTTCCCTTCTCTGGCTGCCCGGTCGTGAGACGTTGTCGTTGGGCAAACGCCCGGAGCAACGCATTCCGCAGGCTGGACTGCTTGATGGGCTTCGTCATCCAGACCGCCAGCAGCGCCTCGGCCACCGGTGGTCGCTGGGTGACCGAGCTGAGCATGACCAGTGGCAGGTCCGGTCGCAGTGCGGCGATCTGCCGGGCCAGCACCAGCCCGTCCATCATCGGCATGTGGTAGTCCAGCAAGGCCAGGTCGAAGGGAGTTCTCTGCACGATGAGGTCCAGCGCACCCTGCGGGGTAGCCTGGAGCACAGGCACCATGTCCCAGCGTTCCAGTTGCAGTTCCAGCATCCGGCGGTTGGTCTCATTGTCGTCGACCACCAGCACGGTGCAACCTTGCAGGTCGGCCAGCGGCAGCGTTTCCTCCTTGATCTCTTCAGCGGGAGGTACTACGATGGTGAAGTGGAAGGTGGCCCCCTGCCCATCCTCGCTCTCTACCCACAGCTTTCCTCCCATCAACTCGGTCAGGCGCTGGCTGATCGCTAGGCCCAGGCCCGACCCGCCATAGCGCCGAGTGGTGGAGGCATCCACCTGGCTGAACGACTGAAACAGCCGTTCCTGCTGGGCTTTGGGAATGCCAATCCCGGTGTCTTTGACCGAGAACTGAAGCGTGTAGCGTCCTTCTTGCAAGGCCACAACCCCAACTCGAAGGCTTACCTCGCCCTGCACCGTGAACTTGACGGCATTGGAGAGCAGGTTGGTCAACACCTGTCGGAGGCGTGTCATGTCTCCTCGAATAAAGCTGGGCACCTCCTGCTCCACCACATAGGACAGCTCCAGGGTTTTGCGGGCGGCCTCCATTGCCACCAGGTCCAGCGCCTCTTCCACCACCTGGTGCAGGGCAAAGGGGTGTTCCTCCAGCACGACCTTCCGGGCCTCAATCTTGGAGAAGTCCAGCACGTCGTTGATGACCGCCAGCAGCGCCTCACTGCTGGTCCGGATAACCTCGACGAACTCTGCTTGCTCCGAACTGAGCGGGGTGTCGAGCAGGAGGCTGGTCATGCCGATCACGCCGTTCATGGGCGTGCGAATCTCGTGGCTCATGTTGGCCAGAAACTCGCTCTTGGCACGGGTGGCTTGCAGGGCATCTTCGCGGGCGGCCAGCAGGTCGTGCGTGCGCTCGGCCACGAGGCGTTCCAGGTGGGCCTCACGTTTACGGTGTTGTACCTCCTGCAAGCGGAGATACCCGGCCAGCCCCAGCAGGATGGTCGTCAGGCCCAGGGTAACGAACCACCAGGTACGCCACCAGGGCGGGGTGATCTCGAAAGCATAGTGTGCCGGGGCCTCCGTCCAGTGTGTGCCATCGACCCCGGCCCGCACCCGGAACGTGTAGTGGCCGGGGGGCAGGTTGGTGTAGGTGGCATGGCGTTCCGGGGAGGGCGGCGACCACCCCCCGTCGAGGCCGACAAGCTGATACTGGTAACGAACCCGTCCAGGCGTGCGGAAGTACGGGGCCACAAAGTCGAACGAGAGGTGGTTCTGGTTGTAGGGGAGGGTCAACGTCGGGGGCAGGCCGTTGGCGGCGAGGGGTTCCCGGCTGAAGCGCGTCCAGTCCGTCACCTCCAGGAACAGCCGCCCACCGGTCAGGTGTGCTGTGGGGATGACAGGCTGCGGGCGATCCAGCGCCGGCTGGTAGCGGACGAGTTCCTGCGATCCGAACCAGAGGTTTCCCTGCCGGTCTTCATAGGCGGCCTGGCTGTTGAGGATGAGCGAATAGACAGCGTGCGCGAGGGCC
>CAZLRO010000018.1:16612-24000 GCA_964561865.1 uncultured Rhodothermaceae bacterium
CGAACCCGTCTTCGTAGCCGTATAACCGCACCTGTAGCTCGCCGGTCTCCCGGAAGAGGCGGGTGTCTATCCGGTTCAGCCCCTTCGTGCCACAAGCCCATAGAAACCCGTTCCGGTCCAGTAACAACGAATAGATCACATTGTCTCCCAACCCTTGCGCCACCATGAAATGTCGGAAGGTGCCCTTGTCGCCAACGCCGGGCTGAAAATGGGCGATGCCATGGCCGCTGAGCACTAGCCACAGCCCCCCCTCGCCATCGCCGATGAGGACTTCAATCGTGCGCGTGGGCAGCACCTCCGCCATCGCGAACGGGGTGAACGTCTTGCCGTCGAACCGCACCAGCCCCACTTCGGTGCCAAGCCAGAGGATGCCCTCCGGGTCCTGGTACAGCGCCGGGATGTGGTCGGTCGGCAGGCCGTCCTGCGTGGTGTAGTGTCGGATGGTCCGGCCATCGAAACGGACCAACCCCTTCCGCCAGGGCACGAACCAGAATACCCCCTGGGGATCATAGAGGCTGGCCGTCACATTGCGGAAGGGCCGGAGCAATGCAGGCGTCTCGAAGCGCGAACCCCGCAGGTAGCTGACACCCTCCCGGGTGAAGGCCCAGAGGCGCTCGGCACGGTCGAACCGGAGGCTATAGACCGTGTTGCTCGACAGCCCGTCCTCCACCGTAAAGTGCCGGAAGGTGCGCCCGTCGAAGCGGGCTATCCCCCCTTCGTTGGTTCCCAGCCAGAGGTGCCCTTGCACATCTTCGGCCATCGACCAGACCGTCTCGTCGCGTAGACCGTGTGCCTTCGAGAAATGGACGAACGGGGTACGCACCAGTTGGTTGACCCCATGTGCCTCGGTGCCGATCCAGACGTTCCATTCCCGGTCCTCGTACAGGGAGATGACGCTGTTCGATCTGAGACCGTTGGCGGCGGTGAGCACGGTGACGGCTTCTCCGCGAAACTGCACCAGCCCCCGGAGGTACGTCCCTACCCACACCACCCCCTCATGGTCTACCAGCAGCGCGGTGATCTCGTTGTTGACCAGCGCTTGATGCCGGACAGGAGTGATGCGCCCCCCCGCTAGCAGGGCAAGTCCCCTGCCGGTGCCGATCCAGAGGCGCCCTTCCCGGTCTTCGGCAAGATGGGTCACCCAGCCGTGCGGCAACCCGTCTGCCGTAGTGAAGCAGGTGAGGGCCTCTGCCTTCCGTCCGCACAGCCCGGCATCGGTGCCCAGCCAGAGCGTCCCATCCCGCGACTGGTACAGGACCGAGATCCAGTCGCTGGGCAGGCCCGCCTGCTTGTCGATGTAGGACAGATGCTGGCCGTTGTACCGCGCCACCCCCTTGTTGTGCGTCGCTATCCAGATACTGCTGTCCGGCGCCTCGACCAGGTCCAGGATGGCCGACTTCTCCAGCACAGGCAGAGCGGATTCGAGGCGCTGCCCTGTGAACCGGTTCAGGCCCTCGGCCGTGCCCACCCATAAATGACCCGCCTGGTCTTCGAGCAGGGTGGTCACTTCCGGGTAGGTAAGCCCATCCTCGGTGTCGAAGGACTGGAACTGCTGCCCGTCGAAGCGGGCCAGCCCGCCCCGCGTCCCCATCCACAGAAAGCCACCACGATCCTGATAAAAAACGTCTACCTGTGCCTGTACCAGCCCTTCCTTGTTGGTGAAGGCCCGGATGTGGAAACGCTGTCCCAGGCAGGGCCATGCACCCCCTATCAGCCCCACCAGCACCAGATGAAACATCCAGTCTGACCTGACCAGGCAACGGTGGTCGGTCCTGTGCAGGGGCCTCACTCGCCATCGCGCAGTGTACGGGGGGCAAATGCGGCGGCGGGATATTAACATGGCAGGGGTACACGCCGCCACAGCCCGTTCAGGTATCATGTCCGTTTGCCTGACTGGTCGTGCGTGTTCACTGGTGTACAGCCCTCTTCAAGCTGAATTCACCGGTGAAGAACGGGGGGCTGCTTAATATTGCCCGAAAGCCCTTTGAGACACAAGGGGGCGTACAAATTTTTTGTGGTGGCCGACAAGGCTTGGTGCTTGGAGGGCGAAGAGGGCCTTCGCCCCTACGGGTGCCTGGGAAAACGACGGCGACGTTCCCACCCGTGTCATCACGAGGAGGCCATCGGTCGATCTCATGAGATCGACCAGCCAGAGCCTGCCCCGAGGAACGAGGGGGCTTGATCTCGCCCTTACCGCCTTGCAGCAACGTGGTCCACGCGAAAATCCCCTCTTGACGATCTCATGAGATCGTCAGACGGGGTGGCCCGCACGGCGCAAGCCGGGCGGGACGGGGTGTGGTGCACCCATTGATACAAACTGTAACATCGGTGCTGGTGCGGGTGTTCAGACACACCCTGTCTCCCCAATATAGTCAATTTGACGATAATTATAGTCAAATTGACTATATTAAGGAACCACCCCTCTGGCAGAAGGGACTTTCGGGGTGGTGGTGCTTGGCGGGGAAGGAGGATCTTCGCCCCTACAGGTGCTTGGGAAAATCCGCAATCCCCCTCCTAAGAACAGGAGGGGCCAGGGGAGGTAGATCCTCAGGCAGCCACACTCCCACCGGTGTCATCACGAGGAGGCCAAGGCGATCAAGATCGCCTTGGCGACGTGGTGATCTCGCCCTTTGTACCGGGTAATGGCCTTGCCTCCGCAAAAGTCCCCTCTCCGAGAGGGGTGGCCCGCACGGCGCAGCCGGGCGGGACGGGGTGTGTTACGCCCTTGCCCCGAGCGGCCGTCCCGTGGCTAGACACCCCGTCTCCCCGATGCCCGCTGGCGCGGCTCCATCGGGGAGCCACCCCTCTCAAGCGGGAACTATTGGGGTTATGGTACTCGATGCCTGGTGCCTGGGAAGATAAACGGGATCTCGCCCTTTATACCGGGCAGGGGCGTTGCAGCAGCTTTCGGCGTTGAGATTGCCACCCCCGCCTACTTCCCGCCTTCTTCCCGCCTACCGGGGATGACGGGAAATGACAGGGGGCAGGCTTGTGGTCGATCTCATCATGGTCCCTCTCATGAGATCGACCATGAGCGACCAGGCTCCTCGCAAGGACACGGAGGGGGGCGGCATCCGAGATCCACAATCCGAAATCCCAAATCCGAGATCCCATATCGGAAATCCGCAATCCGTACCAAACTCCTGTTTATTTTTTCCCCTTGATGGCCGATACCAGAAAGGACGAACCGTCTTGCTGGATCCCCTGCCCTGTCCACCGGCCGTCAACCCCTGTGAATGCCCAGAAAGATCATCCCCCGCGTCCAGACCTCCGCCTGTTGTCCAGGTCTTCGGACGCCCCCCGTCCCCCGAAGGCTCCGGAACCTCTTTCTCCACCGCTAGAAGTGTCTTCCCAAGCCCTCCAGGACCTGCAACAAGGCGCAAACCCGTTGTGGGAGGCGCTGCCGGTAGGCTTTTTTCGCATGACCCCGGAGGGGCAGTTCATCGCCGCCAACCGGGTCTTGCTCGACCTGCTGGGGTTCCCGTCGCTGGCCGATTTCGCCGTCGCTTGTCCATCCCGACCCCGTGTGCCCGATGCCTCCACCGCATCCGAAGCCTTGCCGGCCATCCCGGACGGTCGTGCGACGCGGTGGCAACACCAGGACGGCTCGGCGCTGGCTGTGCGAGAGCGGCTCCACGCCCTGCGCGACCTGGAGGGCAACGTGCTGCTTTACGAAGGCACCGTTGCCTCCCTCGATACCCGTCCGAAGGAGGCGGCCACCGCCCAGCACTACGCCGCCGAATGGTTTCATACCCGCCAGGCCCTGGAGCGGGCCACCGACGAGGTGCAGCGCCTGCATGAGGCCCTGGCCGACACCCAGCGCAAGCTCGACCACCTGCGGCAAGAGGCGCAGGTCTCCCACCGGGCACGCAGCGCCTTCCTGGCCGACATGAGCCACGAGATCCGCACCCCGATGAATGCGGTGATCGGGATGACGCACCTGCTCCTCAGCTCTGGACTCGACCCTGAACAGCGCGACTACGCCGAGACGATCCGCGTCAGCAGCGAGGCCCTGCTCGGCATCATCAACGACATCCTCGACCTGTCCAAGATTGAGTCCGGGCGGCTGGAGCTGGAGACCCAGCCGTTCTCGTTGCGGGACAGCCTGGAGAAAGCCCTCGACCTGGTGGCCGCCCCGGCCCATGAGAAAGGGCTGGACCTGACGTACCAGGTAGATCCTACCCTCCCCGACATCCTCCTCGGCGATGCCACCCGCTTCCGGCAGATCGTGCTCAACCTGCTCTCGAACGCGGTGAAGTTCACGGCCCGGGGCGAGGTGACGCTGACCGTCGTGTCGCAGCCTGCCAGTGCTCCGGACCGCGTCGGCGTGCAGGTGTCGGTGCGGGATACCGGGATCGGCCTCTCTCCGGAACAGCAGGCACAGCTCTTCCAGGCGTTTGTCCAGGCCGAAGCCTCCATCACCCGAAAATACGGCGGCACGGGCCTGGGGCTGACCATCTGCAAGCGCCTCGTCGAGCTAATGGGGGGGCGCATCTGGGTGGAAAGCGTCGAAGGCCAGGGGGCTATCTTTCACGTGGCCGTCGAGGTGCTGCGCAGTGAGGCCACCGGGGACATCCCCACCGGCCCCGTACCGGTCCTGGCGGGCAAGTCCGCGCTGGTGGTGGCCCCGAACGAGACGAACCGCCAGGCACTC
This sequence comes from uncultured Rhodothermaceae bacterium, assembly GCA_964561865.1. Taxonomy (GTDB): domain Bacteria; phylum Bacteroidota; class Rhodothermia; order Rhodothermales; family CAZLRO01; genus CAZLRO01. Next base: position 21,267 of record CAZLRO010000018.1, read on the forward strand.
TCCCGCACCCTCTCCGCCTGGGGCATGGACGTCCGGACGGCTGCCTCCGGGCAGGAGGCCCTCGACCTGGCTGCGACCGAAGTTCCGTTTCAAACCTTCTTCGTTGACCTCTGCCTGGACGATGTGGACGGACTGGTGCTGGCCGAGCGGCTGCGGGACCAGTTGAAGACTCCCGCGTTGCCTTATGTCCTGCTCGTCCCCATGGGCCAACCCATGCCGCTGGAGAAGCCACGAGAAGCCCTGGGTTTGCACAAGCCCATCAAACACAAGACCCTCTTCCAGGGGCTTTCGGAACTGTTTACAACCCGTGCCCCTTCCGACCGCCTCGAACAACATCCTCCCCCACCCGCCGCCGAGCCGTCTCCCGCAGCGTTGCGCATCCTGCTGGCCGAGGATAACCTGATCAACCAGAAGGTAGCCTTGCTGCTGCTGGAACGTATGGGCTACCGGGCCGACGTGGCCCAGAACGGGCGTGAGGTCCTGGATGCCGTCGAGCATATCCAGTACGACGTCGTCCTGCTGGACGTGCAGATGCCGGAGATGGATGGGCTGGAAGCCTCCCGCCTGCTCTGCCAGCGGTACCTGCCGGAGCAACGCCCCCGCCTCATTGCGATGACGGCGAACGCAACCACCGCCGACCGCGATGCCTGCTTCGAGGCCGGGATGGATGCCTATCTGAGCAAGCCCATCCGCCCGGAGAAGCTCTCCGAAGCCCTTCAACAGTGCGTGGTGCGTCAGAACGCCCTGAAAGAGGACGACTTCCTGGCTGAGGTCCAGACCAGTGTCCGCCAGCAGATGGCCGCCTTGCACGAGGATGACCCGAACTTCCTGGCCGACCTGCTCAACAGCTACCTGAACACGGTGCCGGGGTTGCTTCACGACATGGGCCAGTACCTGACGGGCCGCAACCACGCGGCACTGCTGCGGGCGGCACATACCCTGAAGTCCAGTTCGATGCTGGTGGGGCTGATGCGGCTGGCCTCCCTCAGCAAGGCGCTGGAACTCGCCACCCGGTCCGAGGACGCCACCCCAACGCTGCTCGGCCATATCCGTGCGATTTCGCAGGAGTTCCAACGCGTGCGCCCGGTGCTGGTCCATGAGCGGGAGGCGCTGCTTGCCAACCGGCACCCGCTGTTTCGTCGGGTCGTGTCTGTGGACGCCCCGGAGGACCTGGCTGCGCAGGGCCTCTCCAGCTTCGCAGCCTGAGTCTTTGGCGTTATCTTGGGGCCTTGCCACCCGCGCCCGGCCCTGCCCATGACCAACGTCGCCGCCTTCTTTCAGGAGCGCTACCGCCGCCCGCCGGAGGTGGTGGCCTCGGCCCCCGGCCGGATCGAGTTCATCGGCAACCACACGGACTACAACGGTGGACTGGTGCTAGGGCTGGCGATCAACCAGCGTATCTACGCGGCGCTGGCCGTGCGGACGGATGCCCAGATAGGCCTCTGCACCGCCCCTGCCAGCCCCCTCCTGACGTTCCCGCTGGACGGGTTCGCCCGGCAGACCGGACCGAGCAAATGGGCGAACTACGTTCTGGGGGTGTTGCAGCGCCTGCGGGCACACGGGCTGGCGGTGGAACAGGGCTTCGACCTGGCGATTCGCAGCACCTTGCCCAGCGGTGCGGGCCTGAGCAGCAGCGCCGCCCTCGAGCTCGCCACCGCCCTGACACTCGATGCCGCGTTTGGTCCCCGGTTCGACCGCCTTGCCCTCGTGCAACGGTGTCAGGAGGCAGAGAACCAGTTCGTCGGGGTGCCCTGTGGTCTGCTTGACCAGGGCGTCTCGGCCTTCGGACAAGCCGGGCACCTGGTGTGCGTGGACGCCCGGAACCTCCGGTTTGAAACAGTACCTCTCCCGTCCGGGACGGCCTTCCACGTCTTCAGCAGCCACCACCGGCACGCCCTGATCGACTCCTGCTACGCCGAACGCCACGCCGAATGCATGGCCGCACGGGACCGGCTGGCGACGTGCTTCCTCGGCCTGGAACACCTGTGCGACTTGTCGCCGGACCAACTGGCGGCTTGCCGTTCCCACCTATCAGACCTCCTGTACCGCCGGGCCTGGCACGTCGTGACCGAGCAGGCGCGCGTCCAGGCTACCCTGGCGGCATTGCAGTCCCACAACCCTGTTGCTGCCGGGCAGCACTTGCTGGCCTCCCACACCAGCTCGCGCGACTTCTTCGAGAACAGCACCGTCCACCTGGATTTTCTGGTGGACGCACTCCGGCAGCAGCCGGGCGTGCTGGGGGCGCGGCTCACCGGCGGCGGCTTCGGCGGGGCCGTCATGGCCTGGACCACCCCGGCGTTCACATCCGAACATGCCGGGGCCGTGCAGCAAGCCTACCGCACCCGCTTCGGACAAATGCTCGCCCTCCTGACCGTTGCCAGCGACGATGGGGCACGGGTGGAGCGTATGGAATAAAAGGACATATGCCCTAACCCTACGGCTCCCGGCGAGCGATGTAGGTGATGGTGAAGGGATCACCCTTCATTCGAGCGTACGGTGGGGCTGGATGCACCTCGCCGCTGAAGACCACTGCCAACCCGTCCTGCCGAAACGAATCGGGAATGGCGGCCACCAACGCACGAGAGTACAACGCACCATTGTACGCCGATTCTTGGTAAACCAGGATGTAGTCAGGGTCATCGACTGGCCCCCCCTGCTCGACATGTCCCTGCATCAGTTCGAGCACGGCCACGACCGAATCCGGGTCGTAGGGGTTGGTATCGATCCCCGGATC
>CAZLRO010000019.1:0-23942 GCA_964561865.1 uncultured Rhodothermaceae bacterium
AGCGGGCGCGACACACCCCGTCCCGCCCGGCTGGTGCCGTGCGGGCCACCCCTCTCAAGAGCGGATTTTTCCAAGCACCAAGCACCAAGTACCAACAGCTAACGGCTAACAGCTAACGGCTAACAGCTCTTTTCCCCATGCCTTTTACCCTTTTTGCCTCCTTTGCCCGCCGCATTTCCGGGGAGTATGCGATGCTGGGCGTGCTGTTGCTGCTGGTGGCATTCTTCTCGGTGGCGACGCTGGAGCAGCAGCAGCCCCGGGGGGCGGATGCGGCAGCCGTGGTGGCGCGGCAGGTCGGCTCCGACGCGGCAGCCGGAGTGTTGATTGTGGCCCAGCCGGGACCGGAGGAGGAGGTCTTTGCCCAGCGCCTGCAAGTCTTACTGGCGGCTGCCGGGGTGTCCGTGCAGGCGTCGGTGGTGGGAACCCCGCAGGAAATCCGGCAGGCGCTGGAGCGAGCGGCCGCCGCCCCGCCCGCCTGGATTGCCACCACCGAGCGGTCGGCCCGGATGGTCGCCAACCTGAAAGACCGGGTGCCGGGCCTGGAGGCCGTGCGCCTGGCCGTGCCACAACAGACCACCTGGCCGATCTTCCTGCGGGCTGAGAACCTTATCAATGTAGCCAACCAGGTGGTGGTCTTTGCCATCATCGCCATCGGCATGACCCTCGTCATCATCACCGGTGGCATCGATCTCTCGGTGGGCAGCCTCGTGGCCCTGGCCGCTGTCGTGGCCGCCGGGCTGATCGAGCAGGCGGGCGGAACGGGAGCCTCCGCTGGTGTGATGGCGGGTGCCTCGCTTGCGGCGATCCTGCTGTGCGGGTTGGTGGGACTGTTTTCCGGGACCATGATCACCACGTTCCGCCTCCCTCCCTTCATTGCCACGCTGGGGGTGATGCTCGTTGCCAGCGGCCTGGCTTATATCCTCTCTGCCGGACAGTCGTTCTACCAGGTACCCGCAGGCTACGTCTGGCTGGGGCGGGGCGTGGCCTTCTTCGGCCTGCCCAATGCGGTGCTGCTGATGCTGCTGCTCTATGCGGTAGCCCATGTGCTGATGACCCGTACCACCCTGGGGCGCTACCTCTATGCCGTCGGGGGCAACGCCGAGGCCGCCCGCCTGTCCGGGGTGCGCGTATCGCGCATCCTCCTCTTTGCCTACACCCTCAGCGGACTGATGGCCGGGCTGGGCGGGATCATCCTGGCCTCGCAACTCAAAAGCGGAGCGCCCACCTACGGACAACTCTACGAACTGTATGTGATCGCGGCGGTGGTGGTGGGCGGCACCAGCCTCTCCGGTGGGCAAGGACGTATCCTCGGCACCCTCACCGGTGCCCTCATCATCGGGGTGATCCAGAACGGGATGAACCTGACCGGTGTGGAGAGCTATACCCAGAAAGTGGTCCTGGGGCTGGTGATTCTTGGCGCGGTGTTGCTCGACCGCCTGCGCCGTTCCGCTGGAAACGAAGCCCTGACCTAGTGTTCATGAAAACGATTACATCACCCTAGAGCCTTGTTTGGATAATTCATCCATCCATTTTATGATCTGATCCATTTTTGAAAAAAAATGATCCTGTCTTGATTTTTGCTTTGGGTGCCGTAATTTGAAAACGTTTGCAGAAAACGCTTCCCGTTTTTCATCCGAAACCGGCTTTCCCTGCCCGATGGTTACGCTCAAGGAAGTTGCCGAGAAGGCTGGCGTATCGGTGGCAACCGTCTCGCGGGTCCTCAATGCGCCGGAGAAGGTCAAGCCGCCTACCCGTTCGCGGGTGCAGGCGGTGGTGCAAGCCCTGGACTACCGGCCCAGCCGGGTGGCCCGACGGCTGCGGGTATCCTACGGGCATTCCAACCTGCTGGGCCTCGTCATCCCTGACATCCAGAACCCCTTCTTTGCCGACATCACCCGTGGGGTAGAGGATGTGGCCTATGCGCACGGCTATGCCCTGATCCTGAGCAACTCCGACGAAAGTATCGAAAAACAGCGATTATGCCTCGATACCCTCTGCATGGAGTCGGTCGATGGGGTGATCCTGCCGCCCGTCCGGGAGCAGGACGAAGATGTGGCCGGGCTGATTGAACGCGGAATTCCCGTGGTGTACGTGGACCGTCGGATGAAAAAGATTCGGTTTGATACGGTCGTTTCGAGCAATGAACAGGGGGCTTACGAGGCCGTCTCGCTGCTGATCCGGCGCGGCCACCAGCGCATCGGTCTGATCGGTGGGATTCCGAACATCTCCACGTCGAAGGAACGCCGCCAGGGGTATGAACACGCCCTGGTGGAACACGGACTTGCCCTCGACCCGGCGCTCATTCGGGAGGGCGACTCCCGCCATGAAAGCGGGTATCAGATTGCCCGGGAGCTGTTGCAACAGCCACACCCTCCCACGGCCCTGTTCACGGGCAACAACCTGATGACCCTGGGTGCTCTGGCCGCTATCCACAGCCTGGGCCTGCGCATCCCGGACGACGTGGCGATTGTGGGCTACGACGACATGTCCTGGGCGCTGGCGCTGAACCCGCCGCTGACCGTGGTGAGCCAGCCCGGCTATGAAATCGGACGACGCGCCGCCGAGTTGATGCTGCAACGGATCGCCGAACCCAACCGGTCCCCAACGCTCGTTACCCTCCAACCCCGGCTAGTCGTGCGGCGCTCCTGCGGCTCCACCGAGGCGGAAGCCGCTTCTCATGCCTATGTACGCTGAGTTGTAACCAACCATGAGGCTGCCTATGAAACCCTGAAACCGTACCAGTGACCTAGAAGGGGGAGAGGCAGAACCGCAGAATGAAAGCGCTTACCCGTTGCAAGAGGCGGTTCTTTAATAATATCTTTACCCCATTGCAAGGTCTTCTGTCACTTTACCCACCCAGAGGAGCCGAGGACAGGTCTGGCTACCCCACCAGCCTTCCAACCTGCTTCCGGAAACCATGCCTCTGGTCTCCCACCGCCTTGATCGGTGGCCCATCACCCCATCTAACCTTTCTGTAACGGAATGACATGGCTACACGATCTTTCCTGCTAACACTCCTGCTCGTCCTGACGAGTGTCAGCCTGGCCTGGGCACAGGGCCGGGAAGTCACCGGGACGGTAACGGATGCCGCCAACGGCTTCGCGTTGCCGGGGGTGAACATCGTCATCCAGGGTACTACCAACGGCACCACGACGGGGCTGGACGGGGAGTACAGCCTGCGTGTGCCGGGCAATGATGCCGTGCTGGTCTACTCCTTCGTCGGCTATCTCTCGCAGCAGATCACGGTGGGCACGCAGAGTGTCATCAACGTGGCCCTGCGCGAAGACGTGGCCTTGCTCGAAGACATCGTGGTCGTCGGCTACGGCACCCAGCGCCGGGGCGACGTCACTGGCTCGGTGGCCTCGTTCGACGTCCAGGAGGCCAACCGAGGCGTCGTCACCTCTCCCACCCAACTCATCCAGGGCCGCGTGGCCGGGGTGAACATCACGTCCAACGACGGCGAGCCGGGGGCGGGCCTGAACATCCGCATCCGGGGCGGCACGTCCATCAGCGCCAGCAACGAACCGCTCTATGTGATCGACGGGGTACCGATTGACAATGCCCCCACCACCCCCGGTGGGGCCAACGTCTCGACCGGGGCCGCCCGTAACCCGCTCAACCTGATCAACCCCAGCGACATCGAGTCCATCTCGATCCTCAAGGATGCTTCGGCCACGGCCATCTACGGCTCCCGCGGGGCCAACGGCGTGGTCCTGATCACCACCAAGCGAGGGGTGCAGGACCGCGTGTCGGTGGACTACGACGGCTTCGTGGCAGCGGCTTCGCCCTATTCGCAGCTGGAAGTGCTCGATGGGGATGAATACCGTAACTTTATCCAGGAGCAGGTAAATGCCGGACGGCTGCCGTCCAGCCGCCTGAGTGACCTGGGATCGGCCAATACAAACTGGGAAGAGGAGATCACCCAGACGGGAATCACCCATTCGCACAACCTCTCGTTCGCCGGGGGCACCGAGCGCACCCAGTACCGGGCCTCGGTGAGCTACCTCGACCAGGAAGGCTCGGTCATCAGTTCGGGGCTGCAACGCACCACCGCCCGCCTTAACGTCGACCAGCAGGCCTTCGACGGGCGGCTCAAGCTGGCAATGAACCTGAGTTCGTCCTACACCGACGACGACTTCCTCCCGGCGGAAGAGACCGGCGGGTTCGAAGGCGGGTTGTTCATCAACGCCTATTCGTTCAACCCTACCCGTCCCGTCGAGAACGCGGACGGCACGTTCTTCGAACTGGGGACGGGCCGGCAGGGCGTGCGTAACCCGGTGGCACTGGCCGATCAGATTCTGGACTTTGCCAAGACGACCCGCTCGCTGGGCAACCTCTCGGCCACGCTGGAGCTGGTCAAGGGCCTGAGCCTGCAAACGAACTTCGGCCTCGACCGTACCCAGTCCAGCCGCCGTCTCTACTTCCCGAAAGCCAGCCCGGTAGGCGCCGAGTTTGGCGGACAGGCCATCCAGCGCAGCCGCGAGCGTAGCTCCTCCACGTTCCAGAGCTACCTCACCTATGATGGTCGGTTTAGTGGCAAACACAACCTCAACCTCCTCGGCGGCTACGAGTTCAACGAGTACCTCGTCGAGGAATTCGGGGTGGAGTCCCGCAACTATGTGACCGACGTGCTGGAGTTCAACGCCATCGAGGCGGGTGTGGTCAACCAGTCCGGGTCATTCTCGGACAAGGGCAAGAACCGGCTGATCTCGTTCTTCTCCCGCGCCAACTACAACCTGAGCGAGAAGTACTACCTGACCGGGGTGCTGCGCTACGACGGGTCCTCGCGCTTCGGGGAGAACAACAAGTGGGCGGTGTTCCCTGCCGTCTCGGCCGCCTGGCGCATCAGCAGCGAGTCGTTCATGAAGAGCCAGGACTTCATCTCGGACTTGCGCCTGAAGGTAGGGTACGGCGTGACGGGCAGCCAGGAAATCGCCAACTACCTCTCGCTCCAGCAGCTCGCCGCCGACCCCGGCAACCGCGCCGTCCTCGGTGGGCAGGTGGTGACCGGTGTGGCCCCGGCCAACTTCGCCAACCCAGACCTGCAATGGGAGGAGACCTCCTCGTTCAACGTGGGGGTGGACTATGCCTTCCGCAATGGCAAGTTCTCCGGCACCCTCGAGTACTACAACAAGCAGACCTCCAAGCTGTTGCTGGAAGTGCCCGTCCCGGCCCCGGCCGTGGTGCCTACCCGCATCGAGAACATCGGGGAGGTAAAGAACCAGGGCGTGGAGTTCTCCCTCGATGCCCTCGCCCTCGACAAGAAGGACATGTTCCTCCAGGTCGGCATCGTCTTCGCTGCCAACCAGAACGAGGTGGTCTCCACGGGTGGACGTGAAATCTTCACCGGGAGTGTGAGTGGGCGCGGCCAGTCCGACACCTTCTCGCAGATTATCCGCGAAGGCGAGTCCCTCGGCACGTTCTTCGGCCCGGTCTTCACCGGCGTCGATGCCAACGGTGCCCAGCAGTTCGAGGACATCGACGGCGACGGCATCCTGGAGACCTCCGGCGACGACCGTGCCATCATTGGCAATGCCCAGCCGGACTTCACCTACGGCTTCCGGACCAGCCTCACCTGGAAGAAGTTCGACGCCTCGTTCTTCATCCGGGGCGAGCAGGGCCGCGATGTGTTCAACAACACCGCGCTTGTCTACCAGACCAAGAGCGCGGCGCTGCAGAACCAGAACTTCCTCAAGGACGCCCTGGACGACCCGGATGCCCTCTCGGAAGCGGCCAAGTTCTCCTCGCGCTGGATCGAGGACGGCTCGTTCCTGCGCCTGGACAACGTCACGCTGGCCTACACGCTCGGCGCTGAGCAGCTCTCCAGCCAGTTGCGCAACGCCCGTATCTACCTCTCGATGCAGAACCTGCTGGTGCTCACGGGCTACTCGGGTTATGACCCCGAAGTGCAGACGAACGCCGGCCTGGCCTCGCTCGGTGTAGACTATCTGAACTATCCGAAGCCTCGGACGTTTACGCTCGGCGTATCCCTCGGCTTCTAAGTGCAACGCCTGTCATACGTCGCGTGCAGGTGGCGTCCCCACCGCGCCTGCACGCGGCGCATCCGGGTGCATCCTCATCCAACCCTCGCATCAAGGTGAACCTCATGAAGAAGCATAGTTGGTTGAACAAGGGGTTGCTGCTGCTGTTGATGGCTCCGATGCTCTTCTTCGTGCCCGCCTGCACGGACCTGGGCGAAGAAACCTTCGGCATCGTCACGCCCGATCAGTTCTTCAAGACGGACGCAGAAATCACGGCGGCGCTGGCCCCGATCTATGCCCAGCTCCGGGCCACCCTCTGGAGCTACCACAACCTCAGCCAGGTCAGTGCCGATGAGAACATCGTCCCTACGCGCGGCTCGGACTGGTTTGACGGGGGCCGCTGGCTGGCGATCGACGCCCAGACCTGGGACCCGGGTCTCTCGGACCTGAACGGGGCCTGGATCGACGCCTACACCGGCGTGGCCCGTGCCAACGCCCTGCTCGAACAGCTCGAAGGCCAGGCCGGGCGCGAAGCGCTCGTGGCCGAACTGAAGACGTTGCGGGCTTTCTACTACTACATCCTGCTCGACCTCTTCGGCAACGTCCCCATCGTGGGCGATGACGAGTTCGTCGTGGACCCGAACAGCCCGCCCAGCAATGAGCCACGGGCCAACCTGTTCAACTTCCTCGTCTCCGAACTGACCAGCGCCCGGGACGTCTTGCCCAGCGAGGGCGATGTCGCCAAGGGCCGTGCCACCAAGGGGATGGCCGATGCCATGCTCGCAAGCCTCTACCTCAACGCCCAGGTGTGGACGGGCACGGTGACCGCCGGGGGCCTGCAGCCCGGTGGGGCCAAGTGGGCCGAAGCCCGCGATGCGGCCAACCGCGTGATCACCTCCGGAGATTACAGCCTGGCGACCAACTGGTTCGACAACTTCTCGCCCAACAACGAAGGCTCGCCCGAACACATCTTCGTCGTACAGCACCTGGCCGCCGATGGGCTGGGCCTGAACTTCCCGATGCGGGCGCTGCACTATAACCAGCTCACCCCCTCCCCGTGGAACGGCTTCTCGACCATCGCCGAAGTCTACAACGCCTTCGACAACGCCGACCCGCGCAAGCAGATTTTCCTCGTGGGCCAGGGCATCAACTACCAGACCGGCCAGAACGTGAACGACCGTAACGGCAACCCGCTCATCTTCACCGTCGATATCAACAACATCCAGAACGCGACGGAAGGGGAAGGGGTGCGCATCCTCAAGTTCGCCCCGGACCCGAACAACGTCGGGGGCAACGGCGGGAATGACTACCCGTACTTCCGCCTGGCGGAGATGTACCTGATCCGCGCCGAGGCGAAGAACGAACTGGGCGATACGGCCGGGGCCATTGCCGATGTGAACGTCGTCCGTGCCCGCGTGGGCGTGGCCCCGCTGGCTGGAGGGCTGAGCCAGGCGCAGGTGCGTGAGGCCATCTTCAACGAGCGCCTCTTCGAACTCACCTATGAGGCCCGCCGTCGCCAGGACCTGATCCGGGCTGGGCGGTTCACGCAGGCCTGGAGCTACAAGGCTGCCCGTGAGCCGTTCCGCATCCTGATGCCGATCCCGCAGACGCAGATCGATGCCAACCCGAACCTGACCCAGAATGCCGGCTACTAAGCCGGGGTAACACCGCTGGTGCAGGCCCCGCCCGAACCCTTCGGGCGGGGCCGATTTGTGTCGGGCCGGGACTGCTCCGGATGGTTTCGCCGGGCGACGTTGTGTAGCTTTCCGTCCCCTTCCCGACTGACAAGCCTTACGCCCTTTCCTATGCCAACTTCCTACCGTTATCGCCTCCTGCTGGCCTTGTGGTGCCTGTCCGGGGCGGTGCCCGTTGCGGCCCAGTCGGGCCTGGTCCCCCGCTTTGCCCTGGAGGAGAGCGGACTTTCGCTGGAACGCCCCACCCGTGCCGGTGCCTTCTTCGATGTGGTGGGCCGGCGCGCCGGGGCGTTCGGCTACGAGAACCGCTCGTTCGAGGTCTGGGCCTGGCCGATGAAGCTGGTGCGGGATTTCGAGCTTTCGTTCCGCCTCGAAAACTACCCGCTCGACATCCCCGGCCCGGAGGTCATGTCGTACCTCGAAGTGCGGCCTGAAGCCACCATCCTCACCTATACCCATTCGGCCTTCACCGTCCGCCAGATCCTCTTTGCCCCCATCGACGAGCCAGGGATGGTGATGCTGCTGGACATCGACAGCGCCCTCCCGCTCACCGTCACCGGCGCGTTCCGGTCCGATCTGCGGCTGATGTGGCCCGCCGGGCTGATGACGGGCAATCTGTTCTGGGAGGCGGACCACCACCGCTATGGCATCGTCGAGGAGAGCCGCCGGTTTGCCGCCACGCTCCGCATCCCGGAGGCCGAGGATGTCTCCGTCATGCCGTACCAGGAGGAACCCCGCGACGTCCCTAACCGGTTTGTGCTGCGCACCACCCCCGCCCGCACCCGTTCCCATTTCTACCCCATCGTCGTGGCGGGCAGCGTCAACGGCTATGAGGAGGCCGCGCAGACCGCCGACCGGCTGTTGACCAACGCAGCGGCGCTCTACCGCGAGAACGTCCGCTACTACCGCGACTTCGAAGCGCGCACGACGCAACTGGTCACCCCCGACGAGCGGCTGAACACGGCGTTTGCCTGGGCGAAGGTGGGTACCGACAAGGGCATGGCGACGAACCCGCTGCTGGGCACGGGGCTGGTGGCGGGCTTCCGCACGGCGGGCAACAGCGAACGCCCCGGCTTCGCCTGGTTCTTCGGACGGGATGCCCTCTGGACGAGCCTGGCCCTGAACGCCATGGGCGACTTTGCCGCCACCCGTACGGCGCTCGACTTCCTGCGGCCCTTCCAGCGGGCCGACGGCAAAATCCCGCACGAGATCTCACAGAGCGCACCGCTGATGAACTGGTTTGAGGACTACCCGTATCCCTGGGCCAGTGCCGATGCCACCCCGCTCTTCATCGTCGCCCATGCCGACTACTGGCGGGCCTCCGGCGACACCGACTACATCCGCCGCCACTGGGATGCCCTCGTCAAAGCCTATCGCTTCACCAAGGCCACCGACACCGACGGCAACCGGCTCGTGGAGAACGATGCGTTCGGGCATGGCTGGGTGGAGGGCGGCGAACTCTACCCGACGCACGAGGAGCTGTATCAGCAAGGGACCTGGATTGAGGCCGCCCGCAGCCTAGCCGAACTCGCCAGTGTCGTGGGAGACCGCCGCCTCGCTGCCGAGGCCCGGCAAGTAGCCGATAGCACCCTGCGCGTGGTCGAACAGACCTACTGGGTGGAACCCGACGGCTTCTATGCCTTCGACACCCACACCCAGGGACAGCCGGGTCGGTACGAGGAAGACACGGTGCTGCCCGCCGTGCCGATGTCCTGGGGGTTGCTCGACGACGCCCGCAGCCAGCGCAACCTCGACCGCATCGGGGCCGGGTCGATGGCTACCGACTGGGGGGCCCGCATCCTCTCCCGTCAGAGCCGCCGCTACGACCCGCTCTCCTACCACTACGGCTCGGTCTGGCCGCTGTTCACCGGCTGGGCCTCGATGGGTGCCTACCGCTACGGACGCACCCACATCGGGCAGCAGGCCCTCTACGCCAATGCCCTGCTCACCTGGCAGTTCGCCCTCGGCTATGTGACCGAACTGCTCTCCGGCGACTACAACACCCCGTTCGGGCGCTCGTCCCACCACCAGGTCTGGTCCGAAGCAATGGTCATCACCCCGGCGGTACGGGGGTTGCTGGGGGTGCAGGTGGAACGAGGGGCGCAGCGGCTACGCCTCCAGCCCCAGCTACCCGGCGACTGGGACCACATAACGGTGCGGCAACTGGCCGTCGGCTCCGTCCGGTTCGACCTGACGATGGAACGCCGCCTCGGACGCGACCGCCTCGTCCTGACCCGGACGGGCGAGGGCGGCCCCGCCCAGGTGGTCGTCGGCCCGGCCCTGCCCCTCGACGCCGAAGTCTACCAGGTGACCGTCAACGGACAGCCGATGCCCTTCGAGGTCGAGCAGCGGGGGGATAACCAGCACGCCTTCGTCACCATCGTGCCCGGTGCCGTCACCGAGATCGTCTACGACTACCAGCCCGGCACGGCAGTGTATGGCCGCCAGGCCATCCCGGCCCCCGGTGCCAGGAACGAAGGACTGCGGGTGTTGCGTGCCCGCGCCGAGCAGGGGACGCTCTACCTGCTCGTCGAGGGGCTGGGCGGCCAGACCTATCCGCTCTTTGTGCGCACCCCCCACACCGTACAGGGCGTGGCAGGCGTGACGGTGGATCAGCCGTCCGGGCAGGATGCCACGTTGGGTATCGCCTTCACCGGTATTGCCGGGCAGTACGTCCGGCGCGAACTCCGCCTGCCGTTGCAGTAACCGGGTCTGCCTAAACTTGTAACAAGGTCGTATCGAGCCAGCACGCCCCGGAACCCGACCGGCGTTCTTGGATAGATTACGCCACGTTTTCCCCACAGGTATGATGAAGTATTGCTCCTGGGTCTGGTGGCTGGCCGTGGTGGGGTTGGGCTGTGGCGTCCATGCTTCTTCGCCCGAAGGCCCCCTGCTGTTTACCGAACTTCCTGCCTCGAAAACGGGTATCTCCTTCGAAAACCGCCTCACGCCCACCAAGGCGTTCAACGTCTTCACCTACCGCAACTACTACAACGGAGGTGGGGTGGGCATCGGCGACGTGAACGGCGATGGCCTGCCCGACCTGTACCTGACGGCCAACCAGCTCCCCAACCGGCTCTACCTCAACCGGGGCGACTTTCGGTTCGAGGACATCACCGAAGCCGCCGGCGTGGCGGGCACTAAAGCCTGGTCTACCGGCGTGGCCCTGGCCGATGTCAACGGCGACGGCTGGCTGGACATCTACGTCTGCAACGGCGGCGACGTACGCGGCGACAACACGGCCAATGAGCTGTTCATCAACCAGGGGCCAGATGCCCGGGGCCTCCCGCACTTCGTCGAGATGGCCGAAGCCTACAACGTGGCCGACAAGGGACAGTCCACCCACGCCGCCTTCTTCGACTACGACCGCGACGGAGACCTCGACCTGTACGTGCTCAACAACTCCTCCCGCTCCGTCGACAGCTTCGGCCTGCGCAACATCCGCACCACGCGCAATCCCGTCGGCGGGCACAAGCTCTACCGCAACGACAACGGACGCTTCACCGACGTGAGCGCTGCCGCCGGCATCTACGGGAGCGAGATCGGCTTTGGCCTCGGCGTCACCGTCGGCGACATCAACCTCGACGGCTGGCCCGACCTCTACATCTCCAACGACTTCTTCGAGCGCGACTACCTCTACCTCAATAACCAGGACGGCACCTTCCGCGAAACCCTCGAAACCGCCATGCCCGTCATCAGCATGTCGTCGATGGGGGCCGACCTGGCCGACATCAACAACGACGGCTGGCCCGACCTGTTCTCCACCGACATGCTCCCGGAGGATGACGTCCGCCTCAAAACGACCTCGACGTTCGAGACGTGGGACCTCTACCAGGCCAAGCTCCGCCAGGACTACCACCACCAGCTCATGCGCAACATGCTGCACCGCAACAACGGCGACGGCACGTTCACCGAGGTAGGGCAGATGGCCGGGGTGTCGGCAACGGACTGGAGCTGGGGCGCGCTCCTCGTGGACCTCGACCTCGACGGCTACAAGGACCTGTTCATCTGTAACGGGGTCGGCAAGGACGTGACCGACCAGGACTTCATCCACTTTTTCTCCAGCGAGGAAGCCGTCCGCAAATGGGTCAACAACCCCGACCGCAACTTCCTCGAACTCATCGAAAAGATTCCCTCCCAGCCCCTGCCCAACTACGCCTACCACAACCAGGGCGACGGCACGTTCACGAACAAGGCGCGGGCCTGGGGGCTGGAAGGCCCCGGCTACTCCAACGGCGCCGCCTACGGCGACCTCGACGGCGATGGCGACCTCGACCTTATCGTCAACAACCTCGACGCCCCCGTGTCGGTCTACCGCAACGAGGCCGTGCAGCAGACAGGGCATAGATGGCTGGAGGTACAGTTGATAGGAGACGGGCAAAACCCGTTCGGCCTGGGGGCGAAGGTGACGGTGCAGCACGCAGGGCAGACGCGCTACCTCGAACAGTATCCGATGCGGGGCTTCCAGTCCAGCATCGACTACGGCCTGACCTTCGGCCTCGGCCAGGCCGACACGGTGGCAGCGGTGCAGGTGGTCTGGCCCGACGGACGGATGCAGGCCCTCACGAACGTGCCCGCCAACCAGCGCCTGCGGCTCGAACAGAAAAATGCTACCACCGCACCCGGTACGGCTGGAGACCCCGCCCATGAGGCCGCGACACCCCTGTTTGCCGACGCCACCGAAGCCAGCGGCCTCACCTTCGCCCACCGGGAAAACCGGTTCGTAGACTTCGACCGGGAGGCCCTCCTCTGGAAGATGACCTCCACCGAAGGTCCGGCCCTGGCCGTGGGCGATGTGAACGGCGACGGGCAGGACGACGTGTTCATCGGAGGGGCACGGGACCAGGCCGGAGCGCTGTTCACCGGGCAGGCAGACGGGCGCTTCCGCCCCACCACGCCAGCGCCCTGGGAGGCCGACCGCGCCGCCGAGGATGTGGATGCCGTCTGCTTCGACGCCGACGGCGATGGCGACCTGGACCTGTATGTTGCCAGCGGGGGCAGCGAGGGGCGTGCGGGCGATGCCATGTTGCAGGACCGCCTCTACCGCAACGACGGGCGCGGAACGTTCACGAAAATACCGGAGGCGCTCCCATTCCTGACGTTCAGCAAGGGGGCAGTCACCGCAGGGGACTATGACGGCGACGGCGACCTGGATCTGTTCGTCGGCGGACGGGTGGTACCGGGACAGTATGGCATGCCGCCACCCAGCGTGCTGCTGCAAAACGATGGCACCGGGCGTTTTCACGACGTGACCACCCAGGCCGCCCCGGCCCTGGACCAGATGGGCCTGGTCACCGATGCCGCCTGGACGGACTACGATGGTGACGGCCACCCCGACCTGCTGGTGGTAGGCGAGTGGATGCCTGTCCGGCTCTTCCGCAACACCGGGGGCACGCTCGTACCGCAGGAGGTGCCCGCCCTCGCCCATACCGACGGCCTCTGGAACCGCCTGCTCGTGGACGACCTCGATGGCGACGGCGACGACGACTATGTGCTGGGCAACCTCGGTGTCAACAACAAGATTTTCACCGCCCCGGACAAGCCTGCGACGCTGCTCGTGGGCGACTTCGACCAGAACGGCTCCATCGAGCAGGTCCTCGCCTATTTCAAGGGCGAGGCCAGCTACCCGCTCCCGCTTCGGGGCGAGATCATCAAGCAGCTCACGTTCCTGCGCCGCCGCTTCAGCGACTTCAGGAGCTATGCCGGTGCCTCCATTGAGGAGGTCTTCACCGACGAGGAGCGGGCGGCAGCCCGGACGCTCTATGCCCGCACGCGGCAGTCCGTCGTGGTCGAGAACCAGGGTGCGGGGCAGTTCCAGGTGCAGCCGCTGCCCGCCGAGGCACAGCTCTCCCCCGTCTACGGCCTGCTGGCCGGGGACTTCGACGGCGACGGCCACCGCGACCTGCTGCTGGGTGGCAACTTCTACAACTACCGCGTCATCATCGGGCGGATGGAGGCCAGCTACGGCCTGCTGCTCCGGGGCGACGGGCGGCTGGGCTTCACCGCCGTGCCGTCGCGGGAGAGCGGGTTTCGCCTCAGCGGGCAGGTGCGCCGCCTGGCTGCGGTGAACACCTCGGCCGGCCAACTGGTCGTCGCTGCCCGCAACGATGCCCCGGCGGTAGTGGTACGGGCCAGGAACGCCAGCGCGCCTCCCCCCTCCGCTCCCTGACCGCAGCTGTCCTGGTCAACAGAATCCTGTGAACGTTCTGAAAGCATACGCTCCCTACCCAAATCCTGAACGGGAAGCGCATAACCGGATGGCCGGTATCGGAGGGCTTGTGCTGCTGTTGTTGCTCCCGGCCTGCCAGCAAGCGCCCTCCACGCCTGCCCTGTTTGCATTGCATCCGGCAGCCGAGACGGGTGTGGACTTCCGCAACGACGTGCCGGAGGATACCACCTTCAACATCCTCAACTACCTCTATGCCTACAACGGCGGCGGGGTGGCCGCAGGCGATGTGAACGGCGACGGCCTCCTCGACCTGTACTTCGTTGCCAACCGGGGGCCGAACCGGCTGTACCTGAACCGGGGCGGCTTTCGGTTCGAGGATGCGACGGAGGCCGCCGGGGTGGCCGGCTCCGCTGGCTGGGACTTCGGCGCGGCCATGGCCGATGTGAACGGCGACGGGCACCTGGATATCTACGTCACCGCCGTCCACTACCTGGCAATGCAGGGCCGCAACCAGCTTTACCTCAATAACGGCGATGGCACCTTCACCGAGCGCGCCGCCGAGCTGGGGCTGGACTTCCAGGGCTACGGCACACAGGCCACCTTCCTCGACTACGACCGCGACGGCGACCTCGACGCCTACCTGCTCAACCATGCCGTCCACACCGAGCGGAGCTACGGCCCGGCGCTACCCCTGCGGGCCGAGCGCGACCCCCGCAGCGGCGACCGCCTCCTCCGCAACGATGCCGGGCACTTCACCGACGTGAGCGCCGCCGCTGGCATCTACGGCAGCCTCATCGGTTATGGCCTCAGCGTGGCCGTGAGCGACTTCAACACCGACGGCTGGCCCGACCTCTATGTGGGCAACGACTTCCACGAGAACGACTACCTCTACCTCAACAACGGCGATGGCACCTTCACCGAGCGCATGGAGCAGGCGATGGGCCACACCAGCCGCTTCTCGATGGGCAGCGACGTAGCCGACATCAACCACGACGGACGGCCCGACCTGGTGGTGCTGGACATGATGCCCGACCGTGAGGACATCTTCAAGTCCTCCGGCGGACCGGATTCCTGGGATGTGGAGAGCGTCAAGCTGCGGCGTGGGTACAGCCACCAGTACGCCCGCAACACCCTGCAACTGAACCGGGGCAACGGGCGCTTCAGCGAGATTGGCTACCTGGCGGGCATTCATGCGACCGACTGGAGCTGGAGTGCCCTCTTCGCCGACCTCGACAGCGACGGCTGGCAGGACCTCTACGTCACCAACGGCATCTGGCGGCGGCCCAACGACCTCGACTACAACCACTACATCGCCGACCAGTCCATTCAGGCCAAGCTGCTCCAGGGCATCACCTCCGAGAACCTGCCGCTGATCGAACGGATGCCGCAGGTGCGCATCCCCAACTATGCCTTCCGGAACCAGGGCAACCTCACCTTTGCCGACAAGGCACGGACCTGGGGGCTGGCGAGCGAGGCATTCTCCAACGGGGCCGCCTATGCCGACCTCGACAACGACGGCGACCTCGACCTCGTGGTCAACACCCTGAACGAGGCAGCCCTGCTCTACGAAAACCGGGGGGTGCCGGGCCACCACAACGTGCAGGTGCGGCTCGAAGGCATGGGCCTGAACCCCGGCGGCATCGGGGCCACCGTGCGGATCACTGCCGGAGGGCAGACGCAGATGCGCGAGCACTACCCGTCCCGCGGCTGGCTCTCGTCGGTCGACCCCCGCCTGCATTTCGGGCTGGGCCGCCATACCCTCGTCGATACCCTCGTGGTGGTCTGGCCCGACGGACGGATGCAGACCCGCACCCGCGTGCCAGTCGATACGCTGCTGACCCTGCGCCAGGCAGAGGCAACCGAAGCGTGGACCCCGCCGAAACTGCCCGTGGCACCGCTGTTCGAAGACCTCACCGACGCGCTGGCCATCCCGTTCCGGCACGAGGAAAACACCTTCTTCGACATCAACCGGGAGCGCCTCATGCCCCACATGCTCTCCCGCGAAGGGCCAGCCCTGGCCGTCGGAGAGGTGAACGGGGATGGACGCGACGACTTCTTCATCGGGGGGGCCAAGCAGCAGGCCGGGCGGCTGTTCGTCCAGCAGGCCGACGGACGCTTCCGCTCCACGAACGAGGCCGTCTTTCGCGCCGACAGCCTCAGCGAAGACACCGACGCCACTTTCCTGGATGCCGACGGCGATGGCGACCAGGACCTCGTCGTGGGCAGCGGTGGGAATGAGTTCTGGGGCGAGACACCGGCGTTGCGCACCCGCTTCTACCGAAATGATGGCGGCGTCTTCACCCGCTTCGACGACGCCCTGCCCGGCATCTTCGCCCAGGTGGGCTGCATCGCCCCCGCCGACTACGATGGCGACGGCGACCCCGACCTGTTCATCGGCAGCCGGGTGAAGGAACGGGCCTACGGCGAAATCCCCCCCAGCTTCCTGCTTGAAAACAACGGCCAAGGACTGTTCTCCAACGTCACCACCCTCAAAGCGCCGGACCTCGTGCAGGCGGGCATGGTCGCCAGCGCGGCCTGGGCCGACCTCAACGGCGACCAGACGCTGGACCTGGTGGTGGCGGGCGAATGGATGCCGCTGCGGGTGTTCCTGCAAGAACAGGGCCGCTTCGTCGAACACACCGAGGCCGCCGGATTGTCCGACCAGACGGGCTGGTGGAATGTCGTCGAGGCCACCGACCTCGACGGCGATGGCGACAGCGACCTGGTGGCAGGCAACCTGGGGCTGAACTCGTACCTGCGCGCCACCCCGCAGCAGCCCACCGAACTCTTCGTCAAGGACTTCGACGGCAACAACAGCCTCGACCAGGTGTTGACCTTCTACAAGCATGGCACCCGCTATCCCTATGCCACGATAGACGACCTGTTGCGCACGATGCAGCCCCTGCGCCAGCGCTATGCCAGCTATACCAGCTTCGGTGCGGCTACGCTGGAGGCGATGTTCACCACCGAAGAACGCCGGGATGCTACCGCCTTCCAGGCCACCACCTTTGCCAGCATCGTGGCCCTGAACGACGGCCGCGGCGGATTCTCCGTCCACCCACTGCCACAGGAAGCCCAGTTCGCCCCCCTCTACGCCGTCGAGTCCGGCGATTTCGACGGCAACGGGACGACAGACCTCGTGGTGGCGGGCAACTTCTCCGGCGTCACGTCGCTGCGCGGACGCTACGATGCCAGCTACGGCCTACTGCTGGCCGGGGATGGCCGGGGCGGGTTCACCAGTGTCGATCTGGAGCGGTCCGGGCTGGCGCTCACCGGCGAGGTGCGCGCCCTGCAATCCCTCCGGACCGTCGCAGGCCGTCCCCTGCTGCTGGTAGCCCGCAACGATGCGCCTGTGCAGGTCATCGGGCGGCGGGTGTCCCGTTGAGGCGCAACCCAGGCAATACAGCTTCTATCCTGAACCCATTCCACCACGACCATGCGAACGCTCCTGCCTTTCCTGTTCCTGCTCCTGCTGGCGATGGGTTGCCAGCGCGCCCCGGCATGGACCCCGCCACCCGGCGACCCCGACCTGCTGCACGACGCCGTACGGATGCTCACCGACGTGATGATCCACGACATCTTCAGTCCCCCCCAGGCCAGCCGCACCTATGCCTATCCGAGCATTGCTGCCTACGAAGCCCTCCGCCCGGCCTTTCCGGGTTACCAGTCGCTGGCTGGGCAGGCCAACGGGCTGACGGCCGTGCCTGCGCCACCGGGCGAGGTCTACCACCCGCTTGCCAGCATCGCCGCATTCATGACGACGGGCCGCGCCCTCGTCTTCTCCGACGACAGCCTCGACGTGCGCCGCGACTCCCTCCTGGACCGCTTCCGGGCGATGGGCATCCCGCAGGACGTATTCGACCGCTCGGTAGCCTGGGGCGACAGCGTCGGGCAGCACCTCCTGCGCTGGGCCGCCACCGACCGCTTCCGCGAGACGCGCTCCATGCCCAAGTTCACGGTGACCGAAGAGCCGGGCCGCTGGCGCCCAACACCACCTGCCTACATGGATGCGATGGAGCCAAACTGGCACCTGCACCGCCCCTTCGCCCTCGACTCCGCCCGGCAGGTCACGCCTCCCCCCGCCCCCCGCTTCGACATGACCCCCGGCAGCCCCTTCGTCCAACTCGTCACTGAGGTCTACGAAACCAGCCGGAACCTGACCGACGAACAGGAAGAGATCGCCTGGTTCTGGGACTGCAACCCCCTCGCCATTGACACACAAGGTCACCTCACCTTCGGCGTCAAGAAGATGACACCGGGGGGACATTGGATGGGCATTGCAGCCGCAGCAGCCCGCAAGGTGCAGGCCGATATGATGCGCACCGCTGAAGCCTATGCACTGGTTGGCATGGCCCTGGCCGATGCGTTCATCACCTGTTGGGGCGAAAAATACACCAGCAACCTCATCCGCCCGGAAACGGTCATCAACGAGCACATGGACGAGGCGTGGTTACCGCTGTTGCAGACACCGCCGTTCCCAGAATATACCAGCGGACACAGCACCATCTCTGGTGCCGCTTCCGTCGTGCTGACGCACCTGTTCGGCGAAGATTTCGCCTTCACCGACTCGTCCGAAGTGCGCTTCGGGCTGACCGTGCGGTCGTTCTCCTCGTTCAGGGAAGCCGCCGAAGAAGCCTCCATCAGCCGGCTCTACGGTGGCATCCACTACCGCCCTGCCCTCGATGAAGGACTGAAGCAGGGCCACACGGTCGGGGAAGCCGTAGTCGAGCGGCTCCGGACGCGATGAACTGGGCAGGCGGGCAGGGCGCTCGGCCTTTCCGTAATACAGCAGGGAATATATAGTCAAAATGACTATATTATCGTCATTTTGACTATATATTGTAACGACAGCAATCCGTCGGCTGGCAGGGAAGCAGGACGCCTGAAACCAATGGCCTGTCTTAGTGTAGGAACCTTGAACGATTTCTTTTCACCGTTTCGTTTCAGGGTGAACGCCATGCGCTTCCGGATGCTTGTTTCCGCACTGATCCCGTTCCTGCTGGTCCTGGGAATGGGCTGCGGCACGTCGAAGCCTGCCTCGGAAACCCCAGCCTCGGCGGCGGGCGACTACGGCGAAGGGGCCGGCGATACCGGCTCGTCGGCAACGGTTTCTGGCAAGGAGCTGGAAGAACGCCCGGTGACCCGCGTCGAGGAACTGCTCAAGGGCCGGGTGGCCGGGGTCGAGGTCATCGAGACGGGAGACGGCTTCAAGGTGCGCATCCGGGGCCAGCAATCCCTGAGCGGCGACACACAGCCGCTCTATGTGGTGGACGGGATGCCGATGACGCCGGGTCCGGATGGGCTGGTCTCGATCAACCCCCGCGACGTAGAATCTATCGAGGTGCTCAAGGATGCTTCCTCCACGGCCATCTACGGCGTGCGTGGAGCCAACGGGGTGATCCTCATCAAGACCAAGCGCGGCGGCTGAAGCCTGTCCCATCCTACTCATGGGGCCACCCGGAGGTAGGCGTAGAGGGCGCGCAAGTCCTCGTCGCTCATGGCAGCGGCGTTCCGCCAGGGCATCTGGAGGGGCACCCCATTCGGGCGAATGCCCGTCCGCATGGTCTGGATGAACGCTTCAGGTGTCCAGAGGGCTACCGTCGGACGGGGGTTGACCACTGCCTCACTCACCGCCGTCGCCGCCATGCCGGTCATATCCGGGCCGTGGCAGCCTCGGCACTCGCCAAAGGTTGCCACGTATTTCCCGTATTCCGGGGTTTCGCCTCGGGGAGGAGCCGTGATCACCCCGTCGGTCGTTTCCGGGAAGGGATACACGCCCAGGCCATACAGCAGGATCGCCCCCAGGACGTTGATCTGGTCGCCTCCGTTGGTGGGGGTCGTGGCCGGTGGCTGGGCGCGGAGGAAGGCGATGATGGCCTTCGTGTCCTCGTCGCTAAGTTGACGATAGGGCATGAACGACATGAACCCGGCCCGTTCCCGCTTGCCGTAGCCATGCCGGATAGCCCGGAACAGCTCGCCGTCGGTGCGCTCGGCCAGGATACCACCGGGGGTGAGGTTGGCCGCGACGAAGTGGCCGATGGGTAGCGGAATCTCCCCGGCGAAGTCTACGCCTCCGGTTAGGGGAAACGCCCCGCTGGTGTCGGCACTGTGGCAGCCCCGGCAAGCTACGTTCACGAGGTATTCGCCTCGTGCCACCTGTTCGGGCGTCCCCTCCACCTGCAAGTCTGGTGCCGGGGCCGGGGGTACGTAGGCGAAGGCCAGCCCTTTGCCAGCGAAGAATGCGACGGCGGCACAAAGCAGGGTCAGCATGCCCCCCAGCACAGCCCCCGGCCATTTGACGAACCCGCGTCCGGCTTTCCAGGCCCGGCGGGTGAGCCACCCAAACCCGAACACCAATGCAAGGATGAGCAACAGGACGACAAGGTTTACAAACATGGTGATGCTCCCTGATGAAGTGAACAGAACTGGCCTTCCCGGAATAGATATGCCCTCTCCCGAGGTCGAAAAGTAGACATCAGCCCGTAGAATTACAATAGCTACGGGTTTCCCAAAAAGCTGAAAAATCACCTGTTAGAGCCAGAAGAGAGGCGGTAGCCTGGGAAGCGGGTTGAAAACGGGTTGTGGCTATGGACTGAACGAGAGAGGCGGATCGTTTTCTGTTGTCCATCATCCGTTATCAGAAAAATGGATAGCGGAAACCGAATGATTCCTGCAACGGGTGCTCGGTGCAGGCCGATTGTCCGGAACCCCTGCCCCTGGATCGGGTACGAACAGCCCGTATCCGTTGCTGGCCCTGGGGCCGCCTGCTTGGTCTGTCGATGTCTGTCTTGCCTGAACACCACCTGGAGGAGGTCCGGCGTATCTTCAGCGCGTTCCTGCGGGATCGCGGGCATCGCCAGACGCCGGAGCGGTTCGCCATCTTCGAGGCCGTCTATGCCACCGACGACCATGTCGATGCCGATGAACTTTACCTGCGGCTGAAGCAGGCGGGGGTGCAGGTCAGCCGTGCCACCGTCTACAATACGCTGGACCTGCTCATCGATTGCCACCTCGTGGTGCGCCACCAGTTTGGTAACAAGCAGGCCAAATACGAACGGGCCTACCGGTACTGGCAGCACGACCACCTCATCTGTATGGACTGCAACGCGCTTTTCGAGTTCTGCGACCCACGCATCCAGAGCATCCAGGAGATGGTGGCGGACATCTTCCAGTTCGACATCCGGCAGCACGCCCTGCACATGTACGGCCACTGCCAGCGACCGGCCTGTCCCAACCGCCCGGCATCGGCAGCAGGGTAGGAATACGTTTTCGCCCTAGCTCCTGTTTTCGACTGGTTGGGTCTTTTTCGGAGCGTTGGTGTATTACACAAGGGAGCCGATTTGACCTGCCGCAGACTTGCATAGTATCTTACCTCCTCTTGTGGTTCCATCCATATAGATGATGCGTTTCGGACTGCTGATCGGATTGCTGCTGGTGCTCACCGGGGCGGGCTATGCCGCCTACGGGGTGCGCCTGGCATTCTTTACGGTCGAGAACCAGAGCCGCGATTTTATCATCACCTGGCAGGTGGACGTCGAAGAGGCCGTGCAACAGTACGAGTTGCAGCGCCGCACCCCCTACAGCAACGGCGAGTTTGTGGCCGTACAGTCTTTTCTGCCCCAGGGGGTCAGCAAGCCCTATCGCTACAAGGACGACCAGGTCTACAAGTCCGTTTCCGAGCAGGTCGATTACCGGTTGGAGGTTGTCTACGACAACGGAGTGCGGGAAGTCCTCGCCGCCAAGTCGC
The DNA here is from genome assembly GCA_964561865.1 of uncultured Rhodothermaceae bacterium. Taxonomy (GTDB): domain Bacteria; phylum Bacteroidota; class Rhodothermia; order Rhodothermales; family CAZLRO01; genus CAZLRO01. The sequence goes on from CAZLRO010000019.1 coordinate 21,592, forward strand.
TGAGCTATACCCCGACGGCCATTCGCCGCACCTGGGGTAGCATCAAGGCGATGTTCCAGTAGCCCCGTAACTGCCCCGGCCAATGGCACGGACGCTGTTGATGTCGCATGAACGGGTGCAGCGCACGTTGAGCCGACTGGCCTACGAGGTGGTAGAGCGCAACCGGGGAGCGGCCAACCTGTGCATCATTGGTGTGCGTACCCGGGGCACGACCCTGGCGCAGGCCCTGGCAGCGCAGATCAGCGCCATCGAAGGATGCCCGCTCCCGGTTTACAAGCTGGACGTCCCCCGGTCTCGCGATGACTGGAGTACGGCCGAGGTGCTCTCCCTGCCCGCCGATGTCCCCGACCTCTCCGACCGGGATGTGTTGCTAGTTGATGACGTGCTCTTCACCGGGCGGACAGCCCGTGCCGCCCTCGATGTAGTGACGCATCTGGGCCGTCCCCGCACCATCCAACTGGCCGTCCTGATCGACCGGGGGCACCGCGAATACCCGATCCAGCCCGACTACCTGGGGCGTCGCGTGCCCACCAAGCATATCGAGAAGGTGGTGGTGACGGTGGAGGATGGGTATCGGGTCTATGTCGAGGAATAGGGCGGAACCGCTGGCACGGGTTCAGGGGTGGTTGTCAATGCCTGCGGAGTCGGGCGGTATGTCCGGCTCGACCGGTCGGAGCGGGGGCGGCTCCTCGTGGACGCTGGTGGAGAGCCGTACCTCAAACCCTTCCCGGACGCTCGTGCCTGCTTCCTGGCTTTGCCACTTCACCGTTTGGGTGTCGGGCACGGTCACCGCCCCGATGATGACCCAGCGCAGCTTCTTGTCCGCTAATGCCTTGAGCGCATCGGTGACCGTCAGGCCGGACAGGGGGGGGACCGAGACGTAGCGGTCGCCCAGGCCCGTACTGAACCAGAGCGTGACGCCACTCCCCTGCGGCAACTGGGTGCCTGGGCGGGGGTCCTGCCGCGTGACGGTGCCAGGGTGGGGCGAGGGGATGCTGTCGGCGATTTCGGCGCTGACCTTCAGCCCCACCGATTGCAGGCGGCTCTTGGCCTCGCGCAGGGCGGTACCTTCGAGGGGGGGCACCCGCACCTGGGGTGCGATGCCGCTGTTGGTCGTCAGATAGATGCGACGACCCGGCTTGACGAGGGCGTTTGGGGCCGGGTTCTGGTCCACCACCACATCGCGGGGCAGGTCGGGATTGAACCGTTGTACCTGCTGCTCCACCTGCAAGTCGGCGGCTTCCAGTTGGGCTGCCGCCTCGGTGAAGGGCAAGTTGCGGACTTCGGGCACCGGGATGGAGACCTCATGCCGGGTGTAAAAGGGCATCACTACCAGGTCCATCAACAGGTAGAAGCCCCCGCCCAGCAGCACCAGGCCCAGGAGACCGCCCCAGAGATAGAAGTTGGTGAACAGGGCACGAGCCGAGTACCAGAACACCCCGAAGGAAAGACGCGCCATACAGGTAGCCGGGTTTGCAGTAACAGTGGAATTTAGGAAACCGGAAGCTGGGGATTGCCGCGCAAGCCTGGTTCGTTGATTTTTTGGAACAGGGTGGGCCGCATCGGGCGGCTGTTGCCGAGACAGCCCATCGTCCCTAGCGTTAGAGGGGGTATGAAGGCAGGATGTGTAGGGCGTGAAGCCTGTTTGAAAGTGAGGCTGGTGGCTTGCCCTTTCCGAAGAGGATGCCGTATCATGACGGCCTGTCTCGAACGGCGTGGCGGCATACATCGTCCGCAGCAGGAGTGGGCTTTCCGGCGGAAACGCTCCATCTTGAAGAGGCTGTCAAGATAGCGAAGCAGCTTGACTGGCCGAGCGGAATGTTCGTATTATGGCAGTCCGCGCCGAAAAAAACGGGGCGGCCCTGTTACAGGGATTTGTTCTTTGATGAGATTGGAGACATAGCGAGTCCTGTCGATTCTGATGGGTCGCAACGGCCTTCGGGCTGGTTGCGAACGGAATACGATAAGAGCGAATAGCGTACGCCAGATTTACAAATTCTCTACTACGGAGAGTTTGATCCTGGCTCAGGACGAACGCTGGCGGCGGGCCTAACACATGCAAGTCGTACGAGGGAGCAATCCCTAGTGGCGCACGGGTGCGTAACGCGTAGGCAACCTGCCCTGGAGTGGGGAATAACCAGTCGAAAGATTGGCTAATACCGCATATCGTCATCGGAGGGCATCTTCTGGTGATGAAAGCCTCGGCGCTCCAGGATGGGCCTGCGTTGGATTAGCTAGTTGGTGTGGTAACGGCGCACCAAGGCTACGATCCATAGCTGGTCTGAGAGGATGATCAGCCACACTGGCACTGAGACACGGGCCAGACTCCTACGGGAGGCAGCAGTGAGGAA
>CAZLRO010000020.1:0-23755 GCA_964561865.1 uncultured Rhodothermaceae bacterium
TGATCTGGCAGAAGTAGCGCCACAGCGGCACGTCCCACTCCATGTCCTGCCGCAGCATGGGCACCACGCAGATCGGGAAGTCACCGGCAATGCCGCCGCCGATCTGGAAGAAGCCGACGGGCACCTGCGCGCTGGTGCGGTGGTACCAGTCGGCGAAGGTCATCATGTACTCGATGCCGGTGCGTACCGTGTGGACGTTGCGGATGTCCCCCTTGATGCAATGGGCGGCGTAGATGTTGCCGAGGGTGGAGTCTTCCCAGCCCGGCACGACGATGGGCAGGTTCTGCTGTGCCGCCGCCATCATCCAGCTGTCCTTCGGGTCAATCTGGTAATGGTGGGTGAGCCGCCCCTGCAACAGCAACTGGTAGAAAAACTCGTGCGGGAAGTAGCGGGCACCCGTGCGGTCGGCCTCCTGCCAAAGGTCCAGGATGGCCTGTTCGATCCGCCGGATGGCCTCGCCTTCGGGGATGCAGGTGTCCGTCACCCGGTTGAGGTGGCGGTGCAGCAGCGCTTCCTCATCCGCCGGGGTGAGGTCGCGGTAGTGCGGGAGGCGTTCGTAGTGGTCGTGTGCGACGAGGTTGAAGATATCCTCTTCCAGGTTCGCCCCCGTGCAACTGATGGCATGGACGTAGCCGCGCCGGATCATCTCCGCCAGCGACAGCCCCAGCTCGGCAGTGCTCATCGCCCCGGCCAGCGTCACGAGCATCTGCCCGCCCGCCGCCAGGTGCGTCCGGTAGCCTTCGGCAGCATCCACGAGGGCTGCCGCGTTGAAATGCCGGTAGTGATGCCGCAGAAACGCGGTAATGGAAAAAGTGCTCATGCCCACAAGGCTTCGGGTGACAGCATACACCAGGGACTGGCGAAACCTGGATCATCCGGTACGCCCGACCTTACACGTTCCAGCCGGGACAACGATCCGGCCCGTCCGAGGACGTGGAGCTTCAAACAGACCAATGGTAAGCGATCAGGCCTGCTTGGCAGCCCAGGAGGTACAAAAACCCTTCGGGGCAATGGGGCCTTTGATGAGGGTACACCCGCCACAGACCTCCCCCTCCGCCGGAGCCACGTACAACTGGCAGTTCTGGCACAGCTTGTTGGGATCGGTGGAGACTTCAACGTATTGGAGATTGGTGCGCAGTTGAAGCTCGGCTTCCGTCAGGCTACTGGTATCGTTGCAGGCGCTGCTGGCCTCCCCTCCGCCACAGGCCGAGAGGAAGGTGCCAGCCCCGGCAGCCAAGGCCCCCATGCCGGAGAAGCGGAACAGAAAATCGCGCCGGGAAAGCTCGTTGTGTGCCATCTTCGTCCTCCAGATTGATTCGGGAAAAGCATCTGGGGCTTAAATCTACGGGTAATTCCCCTGAGATGCCTCCCTGCTACTGAAAAAAAGCCCCGGTTCCTGGAGCCAGCCGCCGGGAGGCCGTACCCTGCTACACCGAGCCGATCGCTGCCTGCCCGTACCGGGGTTGTACAAACAAGTCCAGCAGGGCGCCGGGAGAAAATCGGGGAGAAACGCCCACCCGCGACGGGTTTTTGTTATGTTCGGGCCTGTAGCCTCAACGTTATCTGCGCTTTGCCCCACAGGATACAGCACATGCAACTGGTGCCGGATGAACTGGTCGAACAGGTGGCGCAGCGGTTCCGCGTACTCAGCGAACCGGCCCGACTGCGCTTGCTGAACCTGCTGCAGGCCCACGGCGAGCAGAGCGTGCAGGCCCTCGTGGCCGGGAGCGGACTTCAGCAGGCCAACGTCAGCAAGCACCTGGCCCTGATGGCCGAGACGGGCTTGCTCGCCCGGCGGAGGGACGGACTCAGCGTCTACTACCGCCTCGCCGACCCTACCCTGCTCGCCCTCTGTACCCTCGTCGCCGGGCAACTCCAGCAGCGACAACCATCAGGGTAAAAAGAATGGTTGCATATACAACCAAGTGAAGCACCATCCCGTAAAGTTCCCTCACAGGGAAGGAGACTTGCCTCGGTCAAAGTTCGGAGAAGTTTGCTTTCTGTGGGCATGAAAGCGTTTTTGCCTGTAACTTTCCCGCCGGATACACTTACTTTTCTGAACCTCTCCTGCAAACCAATCCGGGCTTTGCGATGAGCCAGACCATGACCCGAGGCCCGAAGGCCGTGCTGGGTTCGCCTGTCGGCAAGAAAGTGATCACCGGGATTACCGGGCTGGGGCTGACTGTCTTCGTGTTGATGCACATGGTGGGCAACCTGGCCTATTTCAGCCCGGACCCAAACGCCTACAACAAGTACGGCCATTTCCTGAACAGCCTCGGCCTGCTGTTTTATGCCATTGAACTGGGGCTGCTGACGTTTTTCGTGTTTCACATCTACCTGGGGGTGCAGATTTACTTCCGCAAGCGGGCTGCGCGTCCGGTGGACTACCTGGTGTACCATAGCGCCGGAGCACCGAGCCGGCAGTCGCTGGCCTCACGCAGCATGATCGTCACCGGGCTGATCCTGCTGGCGTTTCTGGTGCTGCACCTGCTCTCGTTCAAGTATGGCCCCGGCGTCGCCGACGGCTATGTGGTGACGCTGGAGAACGGGGAGCAGATCCGGGACCTGAAGCGGCTCATGGAGGAGAAGTTCTCGCACCCCTTGTATGCCTTCGGCTACCCGGCCGTGATGCTGCTGCTGGCCCTGCACCTGCGGCACGGCATCTGGAGCGCATTGCAGTCGCTGGGGGCGATGCGCCCGCAGTTGACGCCGGTCGTCTATGCAGCAGCGGCGCTTATCGGGCTGGGGATTGCGGTGGGGTTTCTCGTGCTGCCCCTCTACATCTACTTTACCAACCCCCTTGGTCACTGACGGTTGGCTCTCTGCCCCATTCTCTGTTCTGTCCTCAACACCATGAAACTCGACGCGAAGATTCCCGCGGGCCGTATCCAGGACAAATGGGAGGATTACAAGGCCCATGTCCGCCTCGTCAACCCGGCGAACAAGCGGAAATTCACGGTGCTGGTGATCGGGACGGGGCTGGCCGGTGGCTCGGCAGCGGCCTCACTGGCCGAGCTGGGGTACAACGTGAAGGCGTTCTGCATCCAGGATTCGGCCCGGCGTGCCCACTCCATCGCCGCGCAGGGCGGCATCAACGCGGCGAAGAACTACGCCAACGACGGCGACTCCATCTGGCGGCTGTTCTACGACACAGTGAAGGGGGGGGACTACCGTGCCCGTGAGGCCAACGTCTACCGCCTGGCCCAGGTCTCGGTGAACATCATCGACCAGTGCGTGGCGCAGGGCGTCCCTTTTGCCCGCGAGTACGGGGGGCTGCTGGACAACCGCTCCTTCGGCGGGGCGCAGCTCTCGCGCACGTTCTACGCACGGGGACAGACCGGCCAGCAGTTGCTCATCGGGGCTTACCAGGCCCTCAGCCGCCAGGTAGCGGCCAAACGGGTGGAGATGTTCACCCGCCACGAGATGCTCGACGTAGTGCTCATCGACGGGCGTGCACGCGGCATCATCGCCCGCAACCTCGTCACTGGCGAACTCGAACGCCACCTGGGCGACGCAGTGCTGCTGTGTACCGGCGGCTACGGCAACGTGTTCTACCTCTCCACGAACGCGAAGAACTCGAACGTCACGGCGGCATGGCGCTGCCACAAACGCGGCGCACTCTTCGCCAACCCCTGCTTCACCCAGATCCACCCCACTTGCATCCCCGTCTCCGGCGACTACCAGTCGAAGCTGACGCTGATGTCCGAGTCGCTGCGCAACGACGGGCGGGTGTGGGTGCCGAAGGATGCAAACGACCAGCGTCCTCCCCACCAGATTCCGGAGGCCGACCGGGACTACTACCTGGAGCGGCGCTATCCGAGCTTCGGCAACCTCGTCCCCCGCGACATCGCCTCGCGGGCGGCCAAGGAGCGGTGCGATGCAGGCAATGGCGTGGGCGAGACCGGGTTGGCCGTCTACCTCGACTTCGGTGCCTCCATCCAGCGGCTCGGCAAAGAGGTCATCGCCGGGCGCTACGGCAACCTGTTCGAGATGTACGAACGCATCACCGGCGATAATCCGTATGAGACGCCGATGCGCATCTACCCAGCCGTCCACTACACGATGGGCGGGCTGTGGGTGGACTATGAGCTGATGAGCACGATCCCTGGCCTGTTCGTGCTGGGTGAGGCAAATTTCTCCGACCACGGCGCGAACCGCCTCGGCGCCAGCGCGCTCATGCAGGGCCTCGCCGACGGCTACTTCGTCATCCCCTACACGCTGGGAAACTACCTGGCAGGTACATCCCTCCCCCCCGTCACCACAGACCACGAGGCATTTTCCGAAACCGACGACGCAGCGCAGCAACAGTTGCAACGGCTGCTGCGCTGCAAGGGGAGCAAGACCGTCCAGCAATACCACCGCGAGCTGGGGCAGATCATGTGGGACCACGTAGGCATGGCCCGCAACCAGGCCGGCCTTGCCCATGCTATCGAGGCCATCGCCCGGCTGCGAGAGGAGTTCTGGCAGAATGTGAACGTACCGGGCGAGCAGGCTACCTACAACAAGAACCTGGAGTTTGCCGGGCGGGTGGCTGACTTCATGGAGCTGGGGCAACTCATGGCCCAGGACGCCCTTCACCGCGAGGAGTCCTGCGGTGGGCATTTCCGCGAGGAACACCAGATGGAGGACGGCGAAGCCCGGCGCGACGATGCCCACTTCCAGTACGTGGCAGCCTGGGAATACACGGGCGATTTTGCCCGCCCGACGCTCCACAAGGAAGACCTCGTCTTCGAGAACGTGAAACCGACAACGCGCAGCTACAAGTAAGGGCACGGCTCCCCCTGCCAGCCAGCCCCAACCCACAGCGACTATGGCCGAAACCATGACCCTCCACCTGCGCATCTGGCGACAGGACGGGCCGGACAAGCCGGGACGGTTTGCCGACTACACCGTGCCGAATGCGAACCCGCACATGTCCTTCCTGGAACTGCTCGACGTGCTGAACGAGCAACTCATCCGCAAGGGCGAACTGCCGGTCGAATTCGACCACGACTGCCGGGAAGGCATTTGTGGCTCCTGTGGCGTGGTGATCAACGGCACTGCACATGGCCCGCACCAGCGCACGGCCACTTGCCAGCTCCACCTGCGGCACTACAAGGACGGCGACACCATCGTGGTCGAACCCTGGCGGGCGAAGGCTTTTCCCCCGATCCGGGACCTGGTGGTGGACCGCAGTGCGTTCGACCGCATCATGGCAGCCGGGGGCTATATCTCGGTCAACACGGGCAGCGCCCCCGATGGCAATGCCATCCCCATCGGCAAGGAAGTGGCAGATCAGGCCTTCGACTACGCGACGTGCATCGGCTGCGGGGCCTGCGTGGCCGCGTGCCCCAATGCGTCCGCCTCGCTCTTCACCGCGGCCAAAGTGGCCCACCTGACCCTGCTGCCCCAGGGTGACCCCGAACGCAAACAGCGCGTCCTGTCGATGGTAGGGCAAATGGAAGCCGAAGGCTTTGGCGACTGCTCAAACCACGGGGAATGTGAGGCCGTCTGTCCCAAAGGCATCTCCATCTCCGCCATCGCCCTCATGCGCCGCGAATATCTGAAAGCAGTGTTATCATAGCAAGACAGACGCCCAGGCGCAAAACCGTTGAGGAATGAAAGGATTCTAACCTGTTGCCGGTTTAAATTTCAACAAACACCAAAGAAATAAAATTCTACATCTAGTCGTCAACGGCTTTTTCCCAAGCACCAAGCTCCCTCTAGCTAACCGCCAACAGCTACCCCCATGTTTCCCACTGAAAACCTGTTGCTGGTGGCTTTGGCGACGGCCTTTATCTCGCTGGATGCAGTACGCCGGCTTCAAGAGAAACGGCAGCAGGGCGAGATCGGACCGACCGGATGGGCCGTGTATCTGGCCCTGTTGCTGGCTGGTAACCTGCTGACGTGGATCGGCTTTTTCCTGCGCTGGCAGTCGGTGTGAGGCACCGGGGAATCTCCCCACCGGGAATTAGGATAACCCCCTGTAGGCGCACCCTCCGGACGAACCGTATGCTTGTACCGTCCTGCAAGCGTAGGCGCAGGGCGCTCGATACGGGTGATTATAGCCCAATCCTCACCCTAGTAAGGGCGGTTCTCTGCCAGGAGCCGCCCTTACTCTTCTTATTCCAGCCGATCCGGTGCGGAAGACCTGCTCAGGCTGCTGTCCCTTCACTGGCCGAGGTGCTGCGGGCGGTAGGGGTGGTGAGGGGCCTGAACACGAGTGAGAACGTGCTGCCGTTGCCCGGCACACTTTCAACCCGCACCTGCCCGTGGTGCATCTCCATGATCTGCTTGACAATCGCCAGACCGAGGCCCGTCGAGGACTCCCCACCCGTGGGCTTGGGCGAGAGCTTCTGGAACTTCCCGAACAGCTTGGCCTTGTCCTGCTCGTTCAGTCCGGGGCCGTGATCCGTGACAGAGACCACCAGTTCCGCCCCGGTGTGTTCGACCCGTATGTCGATGAGGGCATCGAAAGGCGAATACTTGATTGCGTTGCTGACGAGGTTGTCGATGGCCTCCAGAATACGCTCTTCATCTACTTCGGCCATATGGAGGGTACCAGGGGCTGCGTAGAACCGTAGCTGCTGCCCCTTGTTCTCGGCCAGCTTCTTGTTCTGGTAGACCACCTGTTGCGCGAGGGCCGTCAGTTCAACCGGCTCCAGGTGCAGCACGATCTTGCCACTTTCCAGCGCAGCCGTATCCAGCAGTTGCAGGATGATCTGCAACATGTTTTCGGAGGACTGCATGATGATGTTCAACAGTTCCTGCAGCGGCGAGCCGGCCTCGATGTCTTCCTTGAGCACCCGCGTCAATTCCCGCACGGCGAAGAGGGGATTCTTCAGGTCGTGGGAGGCCATGTGCAGCAGGTTGAGTTTCAGCTCGTTGGCCTCGGTGAGGGCCACATTGGTCTGCTGCAACTCGGCGTTGAGGTGCTGGAGGGCGCGCTGCTGCGAACGCAGGTTGAGCAGGTTCTGGATGCGAACGAGCAGTTCACGGGCACTGAACGGCTTGGTGAGGTAGTCGTCCGCCCCAGCCTCCAGCGTCTCGATCTTGTCCTCCAGCGAAGCCTTGGAGGTGAGCACCAGCACGGGGATGGCCGCCAGCTGTGTATCCTGCTTGAGGGCGCGGCACAGTTCGATACCGTTCATCTCCGGCATGTTCACGTCGGTGATGAGGAGGTCGGGCAGCAGACGGGCGGCCTTTTCCAGCCCCTCTCGGCCATCTTTGGCGGTGTAGGTGTCGTAGGTATTGCCCAGGCAGGCGGCAACGTATGTGCGGATGTCCTGGTTGTCGTCTACCACCAGGATGCGGGGTTTCAGCAGGGCTTCGATGCCCGGACGCGGCGTGGCGGGTGTGGGGTCGTCCTCATCCAGCACCACCATCTCCACCATCGGCCCGCGGGCTGGCAGCTCCTCTGCTTCGACCTCAACGGCTACAAGCTGGGACGGGTCGAAATGGGCCGTGCCCTTGAGCAGCGTGACGGTAACGTCGTCCCGACGCCGACCTCGCTCTCTACGTCGATGGTGCCCCCGTGCAGTTCCACCAGTTCCTTGACCAGGGCCAGCCCGATGCCGGTGCCTTCCTGCACCTGGCTCATCGCCCCGTCCACCTGGTGGAAGCGGTCGAAGATATAGGGCTGTTCGGCTTCGGGGATACCGGTGCCGGTATCCTGGATCCGTACCTCGACGGCCTCGCGGACACCGTCCCCGGTTTCAACCTGTCCGTCCCGGACCTGCACGTCGATGCGCCCGCCGTCGGGGGTGAACTTGACGGCGTTGGAGAGCAGGTTGAAGAACACTTTTTCCAGGTGTGGCGCGTCGAAACAAAGGGGTTGTTCAGCAGGATCGGCGTTGAACGTCAGCTGGATGCCTTTCTTCTCGACGAACGGGGTGAACGAGAGGACTACCCCTTCGACGAACGGCACCAGGTCGCTCTGCCGGGGCCGTAGCACCATGCGCCCGGCTTCGAGCTTGGCCAGGTCCAGCAACTGGTTGATGAGGCGCAACAGCCGCCGGGCATTGCGCAGCATGATGTCGAGTTGTCCCCGCAGCGTCTCGTTGACCTCGCCATAGGCTCCCGTCACGGCATTTTCGAGCGGGCCGATGGTCAGCGTCAGCGGGGTGCGGAACTCGTGGGAGATGTTGTTGAAGAAACGGGTCTTGATGCGGTCCATCTCCCGCAGCCGGTCGGCCTGTTCCTCGATCACGGCCAGGGCCTGCTCGGTCTTCTCCTTCTCCAGGCGCAGGTCGTGCGTGCGCTCGTGGACCACCCGTTCGAGTTCCCGATGGCGTTCGCGGAGTTGTTCGATGCGCCACCGGTATCCCCGGAAAGCCACCAGCAGCAAGGCCAGGGCGACCCCCAGCCAGAACCACCAGGTCTGCCAGAAATACGGCTCCAGATATAAGTTGATGCTGGCTTCCTGCGTACTCCAGACCCCATCGCTGTTGCGGGCACGGACCCGGAAGCGGTAGGAGCCGGGACGCAGGTTGGTGTAGAACGCCTCGCGCCGCGTGCCCGCATCGATCCAGTCCTCATCTTCGCCCTCCAGACGGTACTGATAGTGTACCTTCTCGGAGGCGATGAAGCTCAGGCCCACATAGCTGAGAGCAATCCGGTTCTGCCCGGCGTGGAGGATAGTCTTTTTCTGAAGACGGATGGTATCCTCGCGGGCAATCAGGCTTTCGATGACCACCAGCGGGGCAACGGTGTTACGGGGCAAGCGATACGGGTCGAGGGCGACGAAGCCTTCGGCAGAGGGAAACCAGAGGTGGCCCGTCCGGCTCTTCCAGGCTGCGGGCTGGAACCCACCGTTGAACTCCCGGCTCTTCAACCCGTCGGTGCGGTCGAAGACAGTGGCCGAGAGCGTGGCCGCCTTGCCGTCGGCTACGGCATTGAGTTCCTGCCGGGCGATGCGGAACAGCCCTACGTTGGAACTCATCCAGAAATAGCCCCGATCGTCTTCGAGAATCCCCTGGATGGTGTCGCTGAAGAGGCCCTGCTGGACGGTGATCCCCTTGAGTTGGTTGTTCCGGAGGCGGTAGAGGCCCCCCTCGCGTGTGGAAAACCAGAGCGTCCCTTCGGCATCCAGGTGCAAGGCCAGGACGTAATCGTTCTGCAACCCATTTTTCGTTGTGAACTGCCGGACGACCTTGCCTTCGACCATCTGGTTGAGGCCGCCGTCGTACGTTCCGGTCCACAGGTGCCCATTTTGGTCTTCCAGAATGGTCGTGATGAGATTGCTCGAGAGGCCCTCGGCGGTAGTCCAGGTCGTAAACTGTTCGTTGGCAAAGCGGGCCAGGCCGTGCCCGGTCCCGATCCAGAGCTGTCCTTTGGTATCGGTGTAGAGGGCATAGATATCCTCGCCGGGGAGGCCATCGGCCCTGTGGTAGGCGGTGATCCGTCCGTTACGCAGGCGGTTCAGCCCACGCTCGTAGGTGCCCATCCACAAGCTGCCGTCCGAGGTCTCGGCCAGGGAGAGGACGAAGTTGGCAGACAGCCCCTGGGCAGTGGTCCAGGTGGTAAACTGGCCGTTGTGCAGGTGCTGGACGCCATCTTCGGTGGCGAGCCAGAGGCTCCCCATTGCGTCTTCAATCACCCCGTAGGCATAATTGTTAACCAGTCCTTCGCGGGTGGTCAGCGGCCATACCTTGCCTGGGCGCAGGCGGTTAAGCCCCCCCCCGTCGGTGCCCATCCACAGGCTGCCCTCCCGGTCCACGTACAGGGCCTTGATGACGTTGTAGGTGAGGCCGTCGTCGGTGCTGAAACGATCCAGCCGCCCTTGGGCCAGACGTCCCAGCCCCTGTCGGTCGGTACCGATCCAGAGAGCTCCTTGCCAGTCCACAAGCAGCGAGAGAATGGTTTCTCCCGCCAGTAGGGGTGTTACCCCGGCTTGCACCTGGCCGTGGCGCAGCGAGACCAGCCCGGCATCGCGGGTGCCGACCCAGAGGACACCCTGCCCATCCAGCGCCAGGGCGCTGATATCGTTGCTGGGCAGCCCTGTGTGCCGCGTATGGTGCTTGCGGATGCCCTGCTTGAAGGCCACCAGCCCGGTGTCGCGCGTGGCAATCCAGACAACCCCGGCGGTGTCTGCCGCGAGGGCGCTGACCCGGTTGCTGGGTAGCCCGTTCCGGGTGTCGTACCATTGCAACTGCTTGCCGCGGAGCCTCCCCGCCCCGGCGTCGGCGGTGCCTACCCAGAGTGCCCCATGCGCGTCAAGGGCCAGCGTGCTGATGTTCTGGCTGGGCAACGGCTGGTGGGCCTGGAAGCGGCCCCGGACGAAGCGATACAGCCCACCCCCCCGTGTACCCACCCACAACACCCCGTCGGTATCTTCGAGCAGGGTCGAGATATGCAGGTTCTGGAGGGCCGAGTTGCGCTTGTCGAAGGTATGAAACCGCAGGCCGTCGAAGCGTACCAGCCCTTCCTGGGTCCCCAGCCAGAGGTAACCGTCGCGGGTCTGGGTGATGGCCGTGATCGTGTTCTGGGGCAGGCCCTGCTCCACCGTCCATGCTTCGTGGACATAGCGCGTGAAGGCATTCCCGAAAGGTGGCTCCGTGCCCGGCTGGGCATGACTTGCCCCGGTGCCCGCGAACAGGCAGCACCCGATCAGCAAGGAAAACAGCCACCGATACATCCCGAAAGGAGCCTAGTGAGGAGGGTGGTTCATCTACCACAAGGGGTATCGACCCCTCCGGGAAATGCTTTAGGTGCCGGTAAGGTGTGCGGTTCGTTAAAAGTGGAGGCGCACCTGTATGGACGACGGCGTCACGGTGGCCCGGAGCGACGCCCCGGCACCAGGGCGACGTTGCACCAGTGCATCGACATAGCTGTACGCCCAGATGCCTACCGTACCGAGGAGCAGGTTGTTTCGCACCTTGAACCAGGTGTTCCAGGTGTCGTACCGCTGGTTTGAGGCCCGGTCGGGGTCTGGCTCGTCCAGATAGGCCTGGCGTGCCCGGTCGGCGCGCAACGAGGCCAGGGCTGTGCCGACCGCTGCCGCACCCCAGACCCCCATCAGCACCACCCCTCTCGTCTTCTCGCCCTTGTAATACTGCCCCCAGCCCGGCAGGATCAGCGACCGCATGGCCGCCGCCGCCCGCACATCTTCCACCCGGACGTACCGAATGGTCGGGCTATCGGTCACAGGTGTTGCAGAAAGGTCCAGGGGCTGGTATGCCTCCTTGACCTGGGCAAAGAACTCCAGGATCTTGGGTGAGACGAGTTGCTGGTCCAGCACCAGGTCCGGGGTCAGGGAGAGGGCAGCTTCAAACTGGCGGCGAGACGCCTCTAGGTCGTTCTGTGCATACTTGACCAGGGCCAGCAACTGGTGGGCCTCGGTGAGCTGGGCCGCGTTGAACAGCGGGTGGTTGGACAGCACCTGCCCGGCCAGTACCTCGACCTCGGTATAGTGCAACTGCTGATAGGCCTGCCGCATCCCATCCATCAGCCGGAGGGCATCCTGCGCCTGCACCGTACCGAACACCCCACTCCCGGCGATCCACCAGATGACCGCTTTGAAGAGGAGGGGGCGCATGGGGCTTACCGGAGATAGATCATCGGGCGGCTCTGGATGCGCTGGCCCTGCTGAAGGTGCCCCAGGTAGACCCCGCTGGCAAGTGGCTGTCCCGCTGCATCCAGCCCATCCCACACCAGCTCATGCCGCCCCGGTGCCAGGATCGACTCGACGAGGAGGCGGACCAGCCGCCCCTGCACGTCGTACACCGCCAGACGGACCGGGGTGGCGGACGCCGCCTCCAGGTGGAACACCAGGCGGGTCTGTCCCCGGAACGGGTTGGGATGGTTCTGTTCAAGGGTAAACGTCCGAAGGGCCTCGCTGGGTTCCGTGTCGGTGCCTTTCGCCGTCCTGAAGTAAAAAGCAGTGCTCCAGGGACTGCTTCCCGCCGCATTGACCGCCCGGACCCGCCAGTAATGGTCCTGTAACGGCTGCAACACCCCCAGGATCAGCCGGGGCTGGACCAACCCGGTAGTGTCGAGTACGGGGCTGGCAAAATCGGCCGTGCGGGCGAGCTGGAGGTCGTAGGTCGTGGCAGCAGCAATGGGCGTCCACTCCAGCGTCACCGGCACCGGGAGGTCCTGCGTACCGTGGATCGGCGCGACAAGATTCGGCGCAGTCGGGGCCTGCAAGACCCCCTCTACCTGCAAGGTGAACGACTGGGTGGCAGTGGCAGCCCCGTCGGAGACCGTCAGGGTAATGGGATAGGCCCCGGTGGTCCCCATCGCCGGGATGCCCCCGATCACCAGCAGGTTTCCTGGTGCGGGGACGGCGCTCAGACCCTGGGGCAACCCGGAGGCGGTGAAGGAGAGGATGCCCCCTTCCACATCCGTGGCCTGTGCAGCGTAGGCGTAGGAAACCCCTTCGGTGGCCGCCGTCACCGGTACGCTCGTAAAGACCGGGGCATCGTTGACCGGGTTGACGGTGATGGATACCCACGCTTCCGAGGTCCCTCCCTGGCTGTCCCGCAGCTCATAGCGGAGGCTGTCCGTACCGAAGAAGTGTTCGTCCGGCGTGTAGCTGTAGATGCCAGAGACCACCTGCCGGAAAGCTCCATGCAGGGGCGACACGGTGAGGGCGATGGTCAGCGGATCGCCATCCGGGTCGGTGTCGTTGAGCAGCAGGTCGATACTTTTGGGCGTATCCTCGTTGGTGGTGAGCGCATCCGGGCTGGCAATGGGCAGGGTGTTGAGCTTGAACACCTCCATCGAGGCCTCCGGACGGGAACCGCTCCGGCCCCCGACCACATAGAGGGTGCGGTTCAGGACCGCCGCGCCGAAGGTGGTGCGGGGAATGGTCAACGAGGCCAGGGCCGTCCAGGCATCCGTCGTCACGTCGTAGACATTGACGCTGTCGCTGGGTTGCAGGCTTGCCGGATGCCCCCCGATGGCATAGAAGCGGTTCTCGATGGCGACGACCCCCAGCCCGGCCCGTGCAAAGGGCTGCGGCAGCCCCGGCAAGGTTGGAACAGCCCCATAGCGTTGTATCTGCGACGAAAAGCCGCTTGATGTGTTGCCCCCCACCACATAGACGACGTCGTTCACGTTCACCGCCCCAAAGGCCGCGTGTTCGAGGTCCAGCGTCCAGTTCGTATCCAGCTCCCAGTCGTTGGTCTGGGGGTCGAAGTACTCGACGGTCTTGCGCAGGCGCTCGCGGTCATCCACGCCTCCCAGAACATAGAGGCGGTCCTGGAACATGACGGCGGCGGCGCTGGCCCGTTTCTCTTCCAGGCTGCCAATCTCTTGCCACCGGCTGCTTTCGGGGGCGTTGGGGTCGTAGACGAACACGTCGTCTTTGACGCGCCCCGCATCGTCCCGCCCCCCCATCAGGTAGATTTTCCCCTCAAAGACAGCGGCAGCGGCCTCTGTCCGGCGGTCGGGCAGGGCTTCAACCGTTTCCCACAGGTCCTGTGCCGGGTCGTAACGCTCCACCAGCTTCAGCGCTGTATTGTTGTAGCCACCGATCACATAAATGCGGCCATCCAGCGCCACCACAGCCGCATTTTCCCGTGCGGTGGGGATCGTATGGAGCGTCCAGCCCTGTGCGGCGGCCTCGGTTACCGACAGCCCGCCCAGCATACCTGCAACCATCCATCCGATGTGCAGAACGGTAATACTCCTGAGCATGCTTTTCACAACTACGGCCCGATAGAACGTCTCTTTGCGCCCTGAACCCTGGATATCCTGGTGTGATCTATCGTATTCCTGGTCACTGCAAGCGGGCGTCGCAAGGGAGGAGGACGGCTTCCTGGTAGGTAGATCATAGCGCCTGTCGCGGGCTGTGGACAGGCTGAAGACACCCGTTGCAACTGGTGTTCCCAATTTTCAGGGGATCTGTTCATTCAGGTTGAAACGTAATGTCTGGGTGGTGCCCGCGGCAACGGTGAGCGCCCGTTCGAGGTGGCCCAGGTCCGGATGCTCCAGGCGCAGTGTGTAGGTACCGGGCCGCAGGATGAGAGGACGGTCCAGCGGGGTGGTATCCCGCAGCACCCCGTCGATGTAGACCTGTGCCCAGGGAGACACCTCCAGCGAGACCTGGCCGACCATACGCCAGAAGGAGACCGAAAGGGTGTCGGCCTCGCCGGAGTGGATGTCGAGGTTTGATTGATGTTCGGGAAAGTCCGGGTGGCGCAGTCGGAGCTGGCGTGTGCCCGCAGCCAGGGTCAGTGTCAGGGGGGTGCTGCCCATCGAGTCCCCATCCACATACACGACCGCCCAGGGCGAACTGTCGATGCGCAGGGTGCCGATTCCATGGGCGACTTCCGGCAGGACCGGTTCGCGGAGACGCGGCGCTGGGGGAGGAGGTGGGGCTACCGTAGCGGCTCCGGAGGACAGCGAAGGCACGCGCCCGGAGTCTGCCACCGACGACAGGGGCAGCACATCCGCCGGCGTCATCTGGGCACTGTCCGGGACTGTCGCAGGGCGGGTGGCAGGCGAGGCGTGGTCGGTTCGGGACAACGAGAACGGCCATCCTTGCAACGAGCGGTCGCCTTCGGATACAGAAGGTCCCCACAGGAATAACCCCGTCAGGCCGATCAGCAACACGACGACCCCGCCCAGAACGACCGGATGCCGGAGCCAGCGCCTGCGGGGAGCCGTCGGGGCGGGCGGTACTGCCGTCGCTGCCGGGGCGGCCTCCTCCGGAACTGCCGGGGATTGCACAAAGGTGGCGGGGTCGGCCAGGTAGGCGGCCAGGTCGGCCTCACCCACCGGATAGCTGCGGTGCAGGGGCGCGAGGTCGGCCAGCAGAGCCGCCGTGTTCGGATAGCGGGCTGTCGGGGTTTTCTCGAGCAGCCGTGCAGCTACCACCCGAACCGCCGCCGGGAGGTCCCCTGCCAGTGCGGGATCGTCGTGGACGACGGCATCGAAGAGGTGGGAAAGGGTGTCGCCCGTGAAGGCCGGGGTGCCGGTCAGCATCTCGAAGAACGTGACGCCCAGGGCGAACAGGTCGGTCGTGGGCGAGGCCGGTTGCCCCAGCACCTGTTCCGGGGCGAGGTAGGCCGGGGTGCCGCGTACCTCCAGCCCGTCGTCGGGGGCTGCGAGCGAGGCAAAGCCGAAGTCGGTGAGTTTCACCTGCCCGTCCTGGGCCACCATCAGGTTCGACGGCTTCAGGTCCCGGTGCAGGATACCCTTTTCGTGCGCGGCGGCCAGCCCCTGGGCAGCCTTGTAGAGGACGAAGACCGCCAGCGGCCAGGGCAGTGGCCCCGTCTGGAGCAGGTCGCGCAGGCTCACCCCCTCGACAAACTCGGCGGCCAGGTACGTGCGGGCGTCCTGCTGGCCGTAGGCGTAGAGCGCCACCACGTTGGGGTGCTGCACCTTCGCCAGGAGCCGGGCCTCGGCCTCGAACTGCTGCACCAGCTCGGCATCCAGGCTGTATTCAGGCCGTAGCACCTTCAGGAGGACGAACCGGTCCAGTGCCCGCTGGTAGCCCTTGTAGACTACCGTCGTGGCGCCCTGTGCCAGTTCGGCAAACGGCTGGATGCCGCCTATGGCTCCGTTGGCTCCCATTCCTTGAGTTTATAGTGCAGCCAGCGCCGCGACACATCCAGCGCCCGCGCCGTCTCCGAAATGTTCTCGTGGTGCTCCTTGAGCGCCCGCTGCACCACCCGTTGTTCCACCTCCTTCAGCGTCAGGCCCGGCTCGAACACATCGGCGGCCTCGGCATCGGGCAGGCGCAGGTCTTCTACATGGATCAGCTCGCCCCGGCACAGTACGACTGCCCGCTCGATGGTGTTCTCCAGCTCCCGCACATTTCCCGGCCAGTGGTAGGCTTGCAACGCCTTGAGGGCCTCCGGGGCAAAACCCTTGATATGGCTGCGCTTGCCGGTGGCAAACCGGTCCAGGAAATGGTGCGCCAGCAGCGGGATGTCCCCCCGCCGATGCCGCAGCGCCGGCAGCAGGATGGAGATGGTGTGCAGCCGGTAGTACAGGTCCTCCCGGAAATCCCCGGCTTGGATCAGTTCCCGGAGCGACTTGTTGGTGGCCGAGAGGATGCGCACATCCACATGGCGTACCTGGGTGTCCCCCACGCGCCGGATCTCGCCCGTCTGCAACACGCGCAGCAGGGTCGTCTGCATCCGGGGGCTGAGGTCGCCCACCTCGTCGAGGAAGACGGTGCCGCTGTCGGCCACTTCAAACAACCCCTTCTTGTCGGCGACGGCCCCGGTAAAGGCCCCCCGCCGGTGGCCGAAGAGTTCACTCTCCAGCAGTTCATCCGGCAGCGAGCCACAGAAAACAGCCACAAACGGACGGGCCTTGCGCTCCCCGTTGTAGTGGATGGCCCGTGCAATCAACTCCTTGCCGGTGCCACTCTCGCCTTCAATGAGCACCGTCGCATCTGTGTCCAGCACCCGCGAGGTGGTCTCGAACACTTCGCGCATCTTCGGACTCTGCCCGATGATCCCTTCAAAGCCATGGATACGCTGCACCTCGCTGCGCAGGTGGCGGTTCTCCTCGCGGAGCGACTGGTACAACTGCGCGTTCTCGATGGCGACGGCGGCCTGGTTGGCAAAAGCCGTCAGGAACGTGAGGCTCTCGCGGGTGAAACGGCCCCGCTTCGTCAGGCTGTCCAAATAAATTGCCCCGATCTGCTTCTTCTTCATCCGCAGCGGCACGCAGGCGATGGACTGGATTTGCTGCACGACGATGCTCTCGGTGTCCCGGTAGCGGGCATCTTTCTGCACCTCGAAGAGCAACTCCGGCGCATCGCTGCGCAGCACTTGCTGCACCACGCTGGTGGAGAGGCGGTCGCTCAGTTGCTGCTCATTGAAGTTGCGGCGGCTCTTCACCACAAATCCGGCCTTATGCGACCGGTCCGCCAGCAAGACGAAGCCCCGCTCGGCCTCCATCGTCTCCATCGCAATCTCCAACACCTTCTCCAGCAACACCTCCGGATCCAGGATGGTGTTGACGGTCTGGGCGATCTCGGAGAGGGCCTCCAGGGTTGTTCGCGGATCAGGCACAAGGGTCATAGGCAACCGGGGCGAGAACGTCGGGGGGTATCTGATTCCAGACGGACAGGGCGGGCGGGGTCATCACCAACTCCTATTGTACGACAAAGCCGGCCTCACGGGAGCGACTTTCGTTGCCATACTGGTCAACAATCCACACAAACCACTGGTAGGGACCGGGGGACAGTGATAACGACACCAGTGCCGCGGTCTGTTCCGGCGGCAGGTTCCGGGCCAGCGGGATCGTGCTGTTCGTGGACAGGTCTACCAACTCCACCCGGTACGTCACCGGATACGGCAGGGGCGGAGCTGTCCAGTGCAGCATGATGGTAGTGCTGGAGGGGATCAGCCGGCCGTTGATAGGGTCGGTGGCAACTGGGGTCTGCTCAATGATACGTGCCAGCACCGGGTCGTCTACCGTCGTGGTCGTGCCCAGGGCATCGCGTGCCCGCACCGGCACCCGTTGCCCCAGCAGCAGAAACGGGCTGGGCAGGGAGAGCGAGTCCGCCGCCACCGAACCCTGGTAGCACCCACCCGCCCGCCCGACACAACGCGGTTCCTGGTCCGGGTCCGGCACCGGACGCAGCTCCACCCGGTAGGGCGAAAGGGGGGGCTGGTCCGGCAACTCCGCCCAGACCTCCACCACATCGGTCAGCCCGTCGAGGTCCCCAACGGTGGCAACGACTTCCAGCCGATATTTCTCCCGTGGCTCCGGCACCCATCGGCTCAGGTGCTTCGAGAGCACCAGCACGTTCGAGAGGCTGGGCAAGCCGTTGAGTTCATACGCCGGGCGGAGGGTCTGGCCGGGTAGCACCGTGAGCGTATCGGTTGCAGGGGCATATCCCTCCTTGACGACCTCCACCCGGTAGTCCCCCGCCGGGACGCTGTTGAAAGTAAACGCCCCCTGACCGGTCGTGATGCCCAGAAACGGCTGGCCCTCCGGAGCCAGGGGGATCAACCGCACCTCCACTCCTTCCAGCGCCAGAATGGACGACCGGCGGGTGACCTGCCCTGCCACCCGCCCGGCATTCTCGAAATCGCCGGATCGGGGGTCCAGCGGGTTACCACGCTCCGCGTCCTGCAAGCAGCCCGTCAGGGCCGCCAGCACCAGGACAAACACCAGCACACAGGATTTTCGCGGAGATCGGGGCATAACCGGTCATCCGGATGTGGGCAAGGAAAGGCTGTGCCATCGAAGGCTTGTAGGTTGGGGAATTTAATGCCAAAGCCCGCATTCAGGTTCTTGACCAGTCGATCGGCGGAACTGAAAAGCGGTACCCGCCAAGGCAAGAAGCACCCTGCACAGGGGCTGTTCCTTCAAAATAATATAGTCAATTTGACTATATTATCGTCAAATTGACTATATTTTCAGAAGCCCCGACCGCAACGGATGGGCTTGCTTCCGGGCGGCTCCCTGGGGTCTTCCTCGCGTTTTCGTCCTCGTGCCCTGCTCACACAATCCGGTCTTTGGGGAACACGTTCACGGGGCCGCGATAGCCGAGGAGTTTTTGCAAGAGCCGTGTGAGGAAGGGAGAAGACTGGCGGACGTACCACTGGTCGGCGGCGCGGCGGGCACCAAGCCCCCAGGTCGGGTAGGGGTGGATGGTGTCGGAAATCTGGCGCAGCGTCAGGCCGTTGCGCATCGCCACGGCGTATTCGCAGATCAGTTCGCCGGCCCCGGTGCCGAGGATGGACACGCCCAGGATGCGCCCGCCCTTCGTGCCGAAAATCTTGATCCAGCCCACCGTCTCGCCCTCGGTGATGGCCCGGTCGATCTTGCTGTAGGGGAAGCGGTAGTGTTCATACTTCGTTCCGGACTTCTTCAGCTCGTCCTCGGTAGCCCCCACGTGCGCCAGTTCGGGGTCGGTGTAGGTGACCCAAGGGACGTGTTTCCGGTCGATCTTCATGGGGAACTTGAGCAGCGCGTTGGTCATCGCTACCTTCGCCATGTGCTCGCTCATGTGGGTGAACTGGTAGCGCCCGCTGATGTCGCCGATGGCGTAGATGTGGCGGACGTTCGTGCGGCAGCGTTCGTCCACGGTGATGCCCCGGTTGGTGTAGGCCACCCCGGCGGCTTCGAGGTTGAGGCCGTTTAGGTTGGGAGCGCGCCCGGTTGCCACGAGCAGGGTATCGGTTTCCAGCGTTTGTCGTTGCCCGTGCATCTCATACTCGACCAGGGTGGTGGTGTCGTGCTGCGACACCCGTTTCACCGCTGCGTTCATCCGGTAGTCGATGCCGTCCTGTTCGAGCACGCCTTTGAGCAGAGTGGTCAGTTCGGGGTCGTCCTTGGGCAGGATGCGGTCGCCGGACTGGAAGACGGTCACCTGGCTGCCGAGGCGCTGGAACGCCTGGGCCATCTCGGTGCCAATCGGCCCGCCGCCGATGACGGCCAGGCGCGGGGGCAGTTCGCTGATCTCGAAGATGGACTCGTTCGTCCGGTACGGCACTTCGCGGATGCCCTCGATGGGCGGGACGAAGGCGCTGGCTCCGGCAGCGACGATGATGAAGCGTCCGCTCACCCGGTCGGTCGTGCCGTTGTGGGTGACCTCGACGGTGTGCGGGTCGACGAAGCGCACGTCGCCGTAGCGGACGTCCGCGCCCAGTTCCTCGAACCGTGGCGGGGCATCGGCATCTTCGTAGACTTCCTCGCGGATGTGCCGCAGCCGCGTCATCATCTTCGCAAAGTCGAACGTGATCGGCTGGTCGACGAGGCCGAAGGCGCTGGCAGTGCGGATGTGGTGGGCGATCTTGGCGCTCTTGAGCAGGGTCTTGCTGGGCACGCAGCCCGTCCACGTGCAGTCCCCGCCGAAGCGGTGGCGTTCGATCATCAGCGTCTTCGCGCCGAGGGTAGCGCCAATACCTGCGGCGGTCAGCCCGGCGGCTCCGCCGCCGATCACCAGCACGTCGTATGTGTAGGACATGGATTGTATGGGGTTGAAGCTAGCTGTTGGCTGTTAGCCGTTAGCTGTTGGCTATTTGGAGCTTGGCGCTTGGTACTTGGGGCGCTTCGCTTTGGGACGGCCTGGCGGCCTTTGGTTATGCGACTCCTTTCCTTGGACAAGAGCCTGTCCAGAGCCTGCTCCCGCGAAGGCGGGAGAGGGGCACTGAATGCGGCCTTTGGAGGGCAAAGGGAGCCTTTACCCCTGCAGCTTCCCTCTCCGCAGGCACCTCATTTGGGGGTGTTTTCCGGCATCCGGGCCTGGGAGCGGATTTTCTGCACGGTCGAATAGATGCCAAACCCCACCATCGCAGCGATGAAGGCATAGACCCACAGCGGGATGTTCCGCCCGGCGACGAGCAGGTAGAGGTAGGCCGAGATGAAGAAGAACCCGGCGGACAGCGTGGGCAGCACGACCGACTGTTTCCGGCGCAGGTTGCGCACCAGCCAGGCCACCGACAGTGTGAAGAACGGGATGGCCCCGACGTAGATCGTGCCAAAGAGAAACGGGTTGACTCCGTACTGTTCGCCCAGCCCCATGAACCAGGCCACAAATGATTCCCACATAGACGGTTTCGATCAGGGAAGGAGGATTGCCAACGTAAGGATCGAAAGTAGGTCGCACAAGCCGCCGGGGGATTACAAGAGCGGGCCCGGCTGGACTGATTGGCTATAGAACACGCATCCAAGAAATTGTACACCACACCTCTGTTTCAAGCCCTCTACCCTTCTACCCGCCATCGAGGTCGCAGGGAAACATCCCGACGCCCCTTGCGTGACAGTACCGCTTTTCGTCACCTGGGGTCATGCCCGATTCGGCTGTTGCATGTACTGTTTCCGGTTCCTAGCAGGCATTTTGGGTTGCTGGATGGTGCTGGCGGGCGTTGCCGCGGCACAGGGATCGCCGGGGTTGCGCCCGGAAGCAGCCCAGCGCCTGGCCCCGGTTGATACGCTGCTGCACTTCCGCACCCGCAGCGTACCCGGCGGACGGATCGACATGGCGGAGGGCGTCTGGCGGGCGGCCTACCGCCTCCAGGCACCGGTAGCAGAGACCTCCACCCCGGAAGCCGCTGCCCGATCCTACCTGCGACACCTGGCCTCCTCGTTTGGCTGGACGGCGGAGGCAACAGAACTGCACCTCGTCTCGACGCACCCGTCCCCGTCCAGCTACCACCTCGTCTTCCAGCAAACCTTCGCCGGGCTGCCCGTCTACCAACGCCGGGTGAAGGTGAACCTCGACGCCCGGCGGCAGCCGACGATGGTGCTCAGTGCCTATGCGCCGCACCTGCGCCGTGTGGCCGGGTTCAACCCCACCCCCACGCTTGCGGCGTCTGCCGTGGGGGCGCTGGTGCAACAGCGGGTGGTGCAGGGCGCCTTCACCCACAGTCCCCCGCAACTGGTGGTCTGGCCGTCCCGGCAGCCCCGGCTGGCCTGGCATCTGCTCGTCTGGCCGCAGGGGGTGCCTGCCGAATGGAGTGTGCTGCTGGACGCCCACACCGGCGAGGTGCTGCACCTGGTCAACCAGGCCACCCATGCCCATGCAGCGAAGGCCGCCTTCACGCCGCCATCCTCCCCTGCCCCGCCGTCGCTGTGGGAGGCCGCCGGGCCTTCGCCCGTGCTGGCCCGTGTGGACGGGACCGGGCTTTCCTTCGATCCTGACCCGCTCTCGACTGCCGGGCAATCCTATGGCGGGACGTTCACAGACAACAACGACGCCGATGCCGCCGCCCTGAACAACGAGCGGCTGGCCGTGACCTTGCCGGAGATCACCCGGGGCACCGATGGCCTGTACCGGCTCGAAGGCCCCTACGTCCGCATCATCGGGCAGAACAACGGCGGGACCACCGTCTACCAGCCCCCTGCCGAGGCCACCCCCGACGGGTTTGCCTACACCCGCAGCCAGGAAGGCTTCGAGGCCGTCAACGCCTACTATCACCTGGACAAGAGCCAGCGCTATGTGCAGGCGTTGGGGTTCTCCGACCGGCAGAACGCCCCCCTGGACGTGAACCCGCAGAGCTTCATCACCGACGAATCCTTCTATTTCCCTGGCCGCAACATGATCGGGTATGGCACCGGCAGCGTGGACGACGCCGAGGATGCCACCGTGCTCTGGCACGAATACGGCCATGCCCTGCTCGAAGCCGGGGCACCGGGGCTGCTCGCCACCACCGAAGGTGCTGCCCTGCATGAAGGCTGGGCCGACTACTGGGCCGTCTCCTACATCCGCCACCTCACCGAGACCGGCGCCGTGCTGCGGACGGACTGGCGGCGGCTGTTCAAGTGGGACAGCGGGGACGGGCAGCTCTGGAGCGGGCGCGTCATGGACTCCAACGCCCACTACCCCGAAGACACCCGCTGCGACGACCCCGGCGTCACCAATTGCAGCCCGCACAACGACGGACGGCTGTGGGCCACCGTGCTGATGCAGGTCTACGACGACCTCGGGCGCACCGTCACTGACGAGCTGGTGCTGCACTCGCACCGCTACCTCAGCGCCCCCGTCACCTTCCGCGACGCGGCGGAGGCCGTCTTGCAGGCCGACATCGACCTCTTCGGCGGGGCCCACGGGAGCATCCTCCTCGGCCATTTCGATGCCCGCGGGCTGATCGACGTGACGGCCTACGGCCCCCGCCTGACCCACACCCCCCTCCCTGCCACCGAACAGCTCGGCGGCACCATCCCCGTCGTCGTGGAGACCACCCCCAGCCTCGCCCCGGTCGACAGCGTGCTCGTGTTCTGGACGGTGGGGGCCATCACCGGGCAGGTGGTGCTGGCCGCCACCGGGGACGGACGCTATGAAGGGAACTTCCCCCTGCCCTTGACCACCAGCCTCGTCACCTACTACGTGGAGGCCGTGGATGTGCTGGGGCGGCGGTCGCGGCTGCCGGAGGCCCCGGACACCTACCAGTTTGCTGTCGGACCCGACACCGAGCCGCCGCAGATCGTCCACGACCCGTTCGGGACGGCCGCGCTCGCCGCCTGGCCGCTGCTCGTCGTAGCCGATGTGACGGACAACCTGGGGGTGGATGCGGTGTTCGTGGACTACACCCTCTGGTCGGCCTCCGGGCTGGTCAAGGCCGAGGGGACGTTCCCCGCCCTGCTCCAGGACGGGCTGTACTGCGGCACCTTCCCCGTGCCCGTGACGGCCCTGGACGCGACCGACCAGATGACCTACCGCGTCCGCGCCCGCGACCGGGCCGGGGCTGCCAACGAGGCGTCGTTGCCCGCCACCGGCACCTTCACCCTCACCTTCAACACCCCCGGCCCGTTGCTGGACTACGGGTTTGAAGGGGTCTTCAAGAGCAGCGAGATGACCGGCACCTGGGCGCGGGCGCTGCCGTCCTACGGCCTCCAGGTGGCCCGCACCGGCCAGTTCGTCTGGGGCACGCCACCGGATGCGGCCTACACCGAGGCCAGCGGCCAAACCTCGTTCCAGCTCCCCCCCCTCAACCTGCAAGGCCTTGGCGAAGTGTACCTCGTGTTCTGGCACTGGTACGACCTCGAACACAACGGCGAGGCCGAGCCGGGCACCTTCATCGACCGGCACCTCCTCTGGGACGGGGCCAACGTCAAGGTCTCGACCAATGGCGGCACCACCTGGACGCTGCTGACGCCCGAAGACGGGTACGATGCCAGGATCGTGCTCTCTTCGACCAATCCCCTCGCCAACCAGCAAGCGTTTGGCGGGTACAGTGCCGGCTGGCGGCGGTCGCTCGTGCGCCTGCCTGAAGGGACAGACGTGCGCGTGCGGTTCGACCTGGGCACCGACGACGGCAACACTGAGGTCTCCCGCCTGAACTACGCGGGCTGGCGGATCGACGATGTATCCGTCGTCGTGGGGCGGCCCGTCGACCAGACGCCGCCGGTGGCCCTG
>CAZLRO010000021.1:0-23308 GCA_964561865.1 uncultured Rhodothermaceae bacterium
GGGATGCGCACCACGCCGTCCTGCACCTGCACCCCCCGCCGCTGCAAGTTTGCCAGCGCGAGCCGGAAAGAACGTTCGTAGGCATCGTCCAGCGAAAGCGTCGTATAGGGGAAGTCGAGCGGTTCGATGGCGGCCAGTCCCTGCTTCCAGAACGTTGGAATCCGCTCATACCCCAGCATCGTGCCAAGCACCCCTGCCGCCGTAGCCGGGTTGCAGTCCGAGTCCTGCCCAGCCCGCGTAGCAATGTCAAGCGTCCGCGTGAAGTCTCCCGCGCCATAGAGCAACCCCAGCACTACATACGCTGCGTTCAGCCTGGCGTCGATGTTGAAGGCATGGAACACCCCTTCAGGACAACCCACATCCTCCGACCACTTGTTCTGGACCTCGAACCATGTCTGCTTCCAGTCCTCCGGATACTGCGCGTGCCAGTGGATCACGTCGGCGATGGTCTGGTGGAAGGTGCTTTCAGACGGGATGGTCCTGAGCGCTTCGCGGACGACCGTCTCCACGTCGTCGGAGACGAAGGCCAGGGCATACAGGGCCGCAACAAACACCCCGCCGTACCAGCCGTCGCCGTGGTTCATGATATGGCCCACCGTGTCGCAAATAGCCGCTGCCGTGTTGGGCAAACCCGGACTCATCAGCCCGGCGAAGTCTGCCTCGATCTGGAAGTCGATGTCGTCGGCTTCGGGGTTGTTGCGCCAGTGGCCGGAGGCCGGGGGCAGCAAGCCGCGCTGGAGGTTGTACCGGGCCATCTGGTTGGCATGCCAGAGCAGGTACTCCTTCTCGGCGAATGCTTGGGCAAAGGTCGTCACCGGGGCATCAAGACCGTGCGCTTCCAGCACCTCCACCCACGTCAGGTCTACATAGATATCATCATAGAGGCCGGGGGTGGACATGAAGGTGTCGCGCAGGTAGCCATCGTACCAGGGGATCGGCTCGTAGTCCTGGATGAACGTGCCGTTATACTGGAACTCCGTCGGACCGCCGTAGGTGACGCCGATGACCTGCGCGGCCCATCCACCCCGGATCTGGTCGCGCAACTGCGCCTCGGTGCGTTCCACGACACGCCCCTGTGCGTGCGCCAGCGTCCCACCCCACAGGCCCAGCAGCAGTCCTGCCATCCAGCGGTTCATCGGCGTGTGGATCAGGGCTTTTTCAGCGGGCGGATGCTCACGTCGCGGAAGTACACCACATCCGCGCCACCGTGGTTCTGCAACCCGATATAGCCTTCCACCGGACGCAGGCCCCGGTCCGGCTCCCACGTCTCCTTCTTGGCAGGCACCGGGTCGCCCTCCGTGTAGTCGGTCACCAGCACCCCGTTGACGTGGACGAGGGTGTGGGGGCCGTCGAGGGTGATCTCCATCGTGTTCCACTCACCGGGCCTGCTGGGCCTGGCCTTGGCCTCGGTGAGGGAATACAGCACCCCGGTGCGGTGGAAGTCGTCGCCGTGGTCGTCGATCTGCACTTCATAGCCCTTGTTGACCGGCATCCAGGGTTCAGTGGGGGCTTCGGGGATGCGGATGAACACCCCCGCGTTCTTCCCGTCGGGGTTGCGGTAGACGACCCGGATCACCGTGTCCCGGAGCGGACGACCGGCAAAATACAGCAACCCCATGCCCCCGTCGGTCTTGAGCAGCCCGTCCTCGACGATGAACCGCCCGTCGCCCACGTGCGTCCAACCCGTAAGGTCCTGGCCGTTGAAGAGGGGCGTCCAGGTGGTGTCCTGTGCGCGGGTCGAGCCTGTAGCAAACGCGGATGCCAGCAAGAGCAGAAACACAATACGCATGGCCGGGGGGAGCTAGGGGAGACAGGATCGAGGAGATGGGGCAAGCTACACATTTTCAGTGACGGTTGCTAGTGCGATCCCCGACCACCGCGATGAAACCCCGGCGATAATTATAGTCAATTTGACTATATTTTAACAAGACGATAGCAGCTCCCGGACGGGCTAGAGAATATCCCACGGGGTATCCAGTTCGGTCACCCGTTCGCGGGCGCGGCGCATGAGCACGTCCTGATAGCCTTCCTGTTCTTCGGCTGTGCGGGGCTGTCGCAGGATGTAGTAGCCCTCCGCGTTCAGTTCCCAGGCCGAGCGCTGGTCGGCCAGGGCAAAGCTGAGCGTGTTGCGGAGGCGCATCTTGTGTTCGGCGTTCTTGATCTCGACGGCCACCTCGACGCGGTCCTCCAGGTTGCGCCGCATCCAGTCCCCGCTGCCGATGAAGATGCGGTCGTGGTCGTCCTTGCCATTGGTGCCGTTGCCGAAGTAGTAGATGCGGCTGTGTTCGAGGAAGCGCCCAAGGATGCTGATGACCCGGATGTGTTCGCTGAAGCGGGGTACGCCTGGACGCAGGCGGCAGATGCCCCGGATGATGAGGTCGATCTTCACCCCGGCTTTCGAGGCGCGGTAGAGTTCCTGGATGATTTCCACGTCGTCGAGGGCGTTCATCTTGGCGATGATCCGTCCGTTGCCGTGCTGTTTCTGGTGTTCCACTTCTTGCCGGATCAGCCGCAGGAAGGCCGTGCGCATATCGCGGGGGGCCACCAGCAGCTTGTGGTAATGCTGTTCCGGGGCATACCCGGTGAGGTAGTGGAAGAGGTTGACGAGGTCGGAGCCGATCTCTTTCTTGCAGGTGAACAGTCCGAAGTCGGTGTAAAGCCGGGCCGTCTTGGGGTTGTAGTTGCCCGTTCCGATGTGGCAGTAGGCCCGCAGCCCGTCCTCTTCCTGGCGGATGACCAGCGTAGTTTTGGTGTGGGTCTTCAGGCCCACCAGCCCGTAGGTGACGTGTACCCCGGACTTTTCGAGCTTCTGTGCCCATTCGATGTTGTTCTCCTCATCGAAGCGGGCTTTCACCTCGACGAGTACGGCCACCTGCTTGCCTTGCTCGGCGGCCCGGATGAGGGCTCCCACGACGGGCGACTCGTCGGAGGTCCGGTAGAGCGTCTGCTTGATGGCGATCACCTGCGGGTCGAGGACGGCTTCCTCGATGAACCGCTGGACGCTGCCCCGGAAGGACTCGTAGGGGTGGTGGACCAGCACATCCCCGCCCCGGATGATGCGGAACACGTTCGGGCGGTCCTTTGCCTCCCCCTCGTGCAGCATCCGTACCGGAGTGACCGGCTCCCAGGGTTCATACTGGTGCTGCGGGAAGTCCAGGTTGGCAAACGTGGCGACGTGGGCCAGGTCGAGCAGGCCGTTGGTCCGGAAGACGTCGCCTGGCTCCAGCAGCAGTTCCTCCGTGAGAAAGTCGCACATGTCCTGGCTGGTGTTTTGCTCCACCTCCAGGCGGACCACCGGCGCGAAGCGGCGTTCCCGCAACTCTTCGGCGATCATGGCGATGAGGTCGTCGGCTTCTTCCTCTGCCCGCTGGATGTCCGCGTTGCGGGTGACGCGGAAGGCACTGACCCCCTCGACCTTCATCCCCCGGAACAGTTCATGGACGTTGTGCGCGATGACCTGTTCCACCGGCACGTACTGCAACGGCTCGTCGAGGGGGATGAACCGCCCCCAGTTCATCGGGACCTTGATGCGGGCGAAATGGCCGGTCTGTCGCTTCGGATGGCGCAACGACACGGCCAGCGACAGGCTCATGTTGGAGATGAAGGGGAACGGGTGGCCGGGATCGACGGCCAGCGGCGTCAGGATCGGGAACAGGTGGGATAGGAACCAGGCGTGGAGCCGCCGTTGCTGCTCGGCAGACAGGGCTGCGTAGTCATGCACCTGCATCCCGAGCTGCGTGCGCAAGAGCGGGTGCAGCACCACCTGCCAGGTGTGGGCCAGTTGCTCGTGCATGGGCCGGACTGCCGCACGCGTCAGGGCCAGTTGTTCTTCGGGGGAGCGCCCGTCCAGCGATGGGATGAGCACCCGTGCCGCTACCTGCCGCTTCAGCCCGCCCATGCGCTTGCGGAAGAACTCGTCCAGGTTGTTAGCGGCGATGGAGAGGAAGCGCACCCGTTCGAGCAGCGGGTTGCGCTCGTCGAGGGCCTGGTAGAGCACCCGCCAGTTGAAGTCCAGCCAGCTCAGCTCCCGGTTGAAGTACAGGCTCGGATGGTCCAGGGACGCCCGCTTGGGGACGGGCTGCGGGGCCACCGCCCTCGGCACCAGCATCGGCGTTTCGGTCATCACGGGCAGGTCGGTCATCTCCCCGTTCTGAAGGTCATCAAGCAGTTCATGCATGGCAGGGAAGGATAGCGGGCATGGATCAGCCGAGACGACCTATCGACGCCTGATCGAAATGCCTCCGGATGGGTCTGAGGAGAACACGAGGCCGTCATTGGGCAAAACCATTGGGGTCTGCACAAAAACAGAAAGGCAGAATGCCTCATGGGGACACCTACTCCCAATGTAAGAACTCTCGTTTTTCAATCTGCTTGCGCAGTTTGTGCAGGGCTTTCATTTCTTCCTGCAAGGGGTGCAAGTCTAATCCATGTCGCTCGGCATATTCCACCTTTTCCAACTGTTTTTTAATGGCCTCATCGACCTGGGCTAGCTTCAGCAACACCATCGCGCTGAGGGCGACCTTGTTCGGATCGTCGCGGGACACGATGATGTTATGCCGCCGTTTCCAGTTTTCGGAGGGTTCTTCGGTCTCCATGAGCACTTCGGTGGCAAGGGCTTGCACGGCTTCGCCCAGCGAGCCATCCAGCATCGGGCGGGCGTCGATCTGCCCGGCCTCGTACATCGCCAGCAGGTGACCGATCACGTCGCGGGAGGCCCCCTCGCTGAACTCCTCGACGCCCATGTGCCCCAGCACAAACTCCACGAGCGGCAGCCCCTCCGTCAGCATCAGGCGCAGGAGGATCTTCTCCGGCGGCATGGCCGGGGATGATGCCACCGCCGCCGGAGCATCGGGCAATACCGGCGTTATGGCCTCGCCTGTCGAGGAACGCCTCGCTTCGACCGGAGGGGCCGGACGGGGTCGGGACGCCCGGTGCAGCGCGTCGAGCACCTGGCGCAGGTAGATGTCCGGCACATCCAGCACCTCGCTGGCCCGACGGAGGTACGACTCCCGCAGGAGCGGGTCGGCGATCTTCGCCACCGAAGCCACCACATGGTGCTGCACTTCGGCCTTGCCCTCCGGCGTATCGACCGTAGCCATGCGCCGGGCCAGCCCGTAGGCAAACGCCACGAAGTCCTGCCGGTGCTTCTGGATGTACTCCTCGAAGGCCACACCGCCGTGCTGCTGCACGAACGAGTCCGGGTCTTCGCCAGGCGGGAGGGCGACGGCATACACCATCAGCCCCTGTTCCAGGATCAGGTCGATGCCGCGCAGGGCGGCGTTGGTCCCGGCGGTGTCGGCGTCGTAGAGCAGCAGGATGCGTTTGGCGTAGCGGCCCAGCGCCCGCACCTGCTCGACCGTCAGGGCCGTGCCGCTGGAGGCTACCACCTGCTGCACGCCCGCCTGGTGCAGCGAGATCACGTCGGTGTAGCCTTCGACGAGGATGACCTCTTCCTTCCGGCGGATGGCCTGCTTCGCCTGGTACAGCCCGTAGAGCACCTGGCCCTTGTGGTAGACCTTCGTCTCCGGCGAGTTGATGTATTTGGGCTGGTCCGGCGCGGCGTCGAGGATGCGCCCACCGAACCCCAGCACCTTGCCTACCGGCGAGAGGATGGGGAAGATCACGCGGCCCCGGTAGCGGTCGTAGTACCCGCCGCCGTCCTTGCGGGGGATGACCAGGCCCGCCTTCTCCAGCGTCTCCGCCGGGAGGTGTTGCCCGGCGGCGGCCTGGAGCAGCGCCTCCCAGGCCTCCGGAGCATACCCCAGCCCGAATGCCTTGATGGTCTGCCCGGAGAACCCGCGCTTGCGGAAATAGGCCAGGCCCCGCTTGCCCTCCTCCGTCTGGGTCAGGTGGTGGAAGAAGAACCGGGCGGCAAACCGCAGCGCGGCATAGATGGACTCGGTCTCGCTGGCTGCCTCCACCGGCCCCGGCTGCTCCTGCGGCAGGACGATCCCGGCCCGCTCGGCCAGCAAGCGCGCCGCCTCGGTGAACCCCACCGATTCGACCCGCATCAGGAAGCTGAACACGTCCCCTCCCACCCCGCATCCAAAGCACTTGAAGATGCCCAGCGACGGGTTGACGTTGAACGAAGGGGTCTTCTCGCCGTGAAACGGGCACAAGCCGATAAAATTCGACCCGCGCCGTTTCAGCCGGACGTAGTCGCTCACCACCTCCACGATATCGGAGGCGGCACGGATTTCCTCAACCTTGTCATCCGGAAGGATCATGTCCGGCACCTCGGCAAGAAATCAGCAGCAAAGCATCCATCTCACACACGCCGGGCGTGCGTCCAGGTTCGTTCAGGGTGTGGCCTGCCGGGTCGAACCTTCCTCCACCGGCCCTATCGGCGGCTTTTCGGTACACTGGCAGGCGTTCAGCGTCAGGCTGAGCAGCAACAAGCTGGCAAAGAACCAGGGTTTCTTCATGGGAATCGAGGGTTGGAATGGGAGGATGATAGCTGTTTGTTGTTGGCTATTGGGGACTTGGTACTTGGGAAAAACCGCAATCCGAAATCCCAACTCATGTCGTCATCCAGGTTTCTCCCATGTTAGCGCGAAAGGACCCGGTAATGCAACGAAACTACGTGTTAAGCTGTTCGTACCCATGTCCACCCTGCTGTTTCCCTCTTACAAAGTGGTTGCATGAAGATCAGAGGTACTGTCGTGTTCGAATCCCTGGAGGGCGGCTTCTGGGGCCTGCTCGCCAACGACGGCGAACGCTATCTCCCAGTGGAGGAGTTGCCGGACTCGGTCCACCACGACGGTTGCGAAGTGGAAGCCGTTGTGGAGCCGGTAGACGTCCTCTCCCTTGCCCAGTGGGGCCGCAACGTGCGCGTGCTCTCGATCAAGAAAATCTGAGGGGCCGGGATTGAGGGGAAGAGCGCGTTCGCTGTCTGTACGTCGTTTTCAGCCAACAGCCCATCTGCAATCGAGATGACTGCCCTGTTGACCGTCACCGCGTTTCTCCTGATGGCGTGGGATGCTTCCCGCCGCAACCGGCAGCCGCTGGTGGTGCTGGCGGGGCTGGGGCTGCTGGGCCTCTCGTTCACCGCCCATGTCGTCTCGGGGAATGGACTGTTGCAGACCACCTCGAGCCTGCTGGCCGAGACGGGCCTGGGCCTTGTGCTCGCTGCACTGGTGATGCTGGTGCGCCGGGCGACGGCCCGCCCGTTCCTGGTGCTGGGCCTGCTGTCGCTGTTGCTTTCGGGACTGGTCCAGGGCGGGGCGCGGCTCTTCGGGGCAGACACGACGGGAGAGACCGAGACCGCCTCGTTCCTCCTGGAGCTGGGTCCGGACGACCACATCGCCGAGGTACAGGCGGTGCTCGACCGCTATGCAGCCCGTGCCGAGCAGGCGTTCCCGTCGCTGTCGCAGGCCACGGAGGCCGACCTGGCCCAGGTCTACCTCGTCCACGCCCCGGCGCACACCCACGAGTCCCTGATGGCCGACCTGGGCCGGGATGCCGAGAACGTGGATTTCGTGGAACCGAACGATGCCGTGTCGCTGGACCCGCAGACAGGGGCTGCGTTGCCCGAACGCACCCCGGTGGGGGTACAGGCCAACGACCCGATGATCGGACAGCAGTGGGCGATGGAAGCCATACACGGGCATGAGGCCCACGCCTTTCTGAAGACGGCCACACCCACCCGCAAGGCCGTCGTCGCCATCCTGGATACCGGTGTGGAAGGCCGCCATGCCGACCTCGGCGGGGTCTTTGGCAACAGCCCGGCCTCCGACGACCAGCACGGGCACGGCACCCACTGTGCCGGCATCGCCGGGGCGGCCACCAACAACGGCACCGGCATCGCCTCGCTGAACTGGGAAGGGCGGTTCGTAGAGGTGCGGGGATATCGCGCCCTCAACGAACGGGGGTTCGGCACTACCGAGACCATCGCCCAGGCGGTGATCGACGCCACCCAGGCAGGAGTTGATGTGATCTCGATGTCACTCGGCGACGCTGCACCCATTCCACCCCGCGTCATGGTGGAGGCCGTCCAGTACGCCCTGCGCAAGGGGGTGATCGTGGTCACCTCGGCGGGCAATGCCAACCAGGACGCCGCCCGGCACATGCCCTCGAACATCGAGGGGGTGATTGTGGTGGCCGCCGTCGACCAGCAGTTGGCCAAGGCCCGCTTCTCCAACACCAACACCAGCCTGCAACGCCCCATCGCCGCCCCGGGCGTGGACATCCTCTCCCTCAAGCCTGGCGGGACCTACGTGCCCATGAGCGGCACCTCGATGGCAACGCCGATGGTGGCCGGGCTGATCGGGGTGATGCGGGCCTTGCAACCCGACCTCTCGGCCGAGCAGGCCTGGCAGACCTTGCACGACACCGGCACCACCACCCCGGCCACCAACCAGGTCGGGCGTGTCATCAACGCCGCAGCCGCCTTGCAACACCCTTCATCACCCCTGTAATCCTCAACCACCGCGAAACCGCACGGGATACGGCTACCCACGGTTTTTCATTTCAGTACGGGTTTTCATATACTTCGGCAAGTTCCTTCCTCCCGTGTGCTACGTTCGGCCATGCCTTACACCACGCCTGCCACCGCAGACGATGCGACCCTGATCGCCGCCATCTACAACGAGTCGATCCGGGCCGGGGACAGCACGATGGATGAGGTGTCCTGGACGGCGGAAGAGGTCCTGCGCCAGATGGCCGCGTTCAATGAGCGGGAAGGCTACCTGCTGCACAAGGATGAAGGCCAGGTGCTCGGCTGGGGCGTCATCAAACGGTACAGCGACCGCAGCGGCTACCGGTTCACCTGCGAGACGGCCCTCTACCTGCGGCGAAACCTGACCGGGCAGGGCTACGGCACGGCCTTGCAGGAGGCCCTGATAGAACGGTGCCGGCAATGGGGCTATCACCACGTGGTGACCCGCATCTGGGCCGACAACCTCTCCAGCCTGGCCCTGCACCAGAAGCTGGGGTTCAAGCTGGTGGGGGTGCAGAAAGAGGTAGGGTTCAAGCAGGGCCGCTGGATCGACGTGGCGATCATGCAGATGCTCCTCCCTGCCCCATGACCATCGCCTGGGCACCGTGATCGTTGTTTGGCGGACCGGTCCCCTTATCGGATGGTGGCGCCCTCCTCGCCGTCGGTGGTCATCGGGCGGAGCCGCCCGTCGCGGTCTTCGGCCATGAGCAGCATCCCCTGGCTCTCGAACCCCCGCAGCGTGCGCGGGGCCAGGTTCGCCACCACCACCACCTTCCGCCCGATGAGGTCGTCCGGGGCCAGTTGCTGGGCCACCCCGGCCAGAATCTGCCGCTGTTCGAAACCCAGGTCTACCTCCAGGCGCAGCAGCTTGTCGGACTTCGGGAGGCGCTCGGCTACCCGCACGGTACCCACGCGCAGGTCGAGCTTCGCAAAGTCGTCGTAGGTGATCTCGGCCTTGAGCGGCTCCCAGGGGATGGTGTCCATCACGGGTTCAGGAAGAGAAGCAGGTTCGCTGGAAGCAGGCGTCGTCATCCCCAGCCGTTCGATCTCGGCCTGGATCGCCGCATCCTCGACCTTCGTCACCAGGATCTCCGGCGTGCCCAGGGCGTGGCCGGTGGACAGCAGCGGCTGCCCGGCCTCGTCCCAGCCCACCGTACCACCCGGCGTCTGCGGCGTGCTGCTGCGGACGTCTGCGAGGTTGAGCATCCGGCGCAGCGCTGCGGCGGTGAAGGGCAGCACCGGCTCCATCAGCACGGCCAGTGCGGCGCAGAGCTGGAGCGAGACGTGGACGGTGTTGGCACACGCCTGCGGGTCGGTCTTGCGTGTGTGCCAGGGAGCCGTATCGTTGAAGTACCGGTTGCCGAGCCGGGCCAGGTTCATCGTCTCCAGCACCGCCTCGCGGTTGCGGAACGCCTCGTAAGCCCCGCCGATCCGGGACGGGAACGTCGCCAGTTCGGTCAACACGGCCTGGTCGAGGTCCGACGGATGCGCCAGCGACGGTACTAACCCGCCGAAAAAGTTCGTCGCGAAGGTCAGCGTCCGGTTGACGAAGTTGCCAAGCACATCGGCCAGCTCGGCGTTGACGCGGTTCTGAAAGTCTTTCCAACTGAAGTCGGCGTCCTTTGTCTCGGGCAGCGTGGTGGCAAGGGCGTAGCGGAGGTAGTCGGGCGGGAAGGTCTTCAGGTATTCATGCAGCCAGACGGCCCAGTTGCGGCTGGTGGAGAGCTTCTGGCCTTCGAGGTTGAGGAACTCGTTGGCCGGCACGTTCTCCGGCAGCACAAAGTCGCCATGGCCCATGAGCATGGCCGGAAACATCAGGCAGTGGAAGACGATGTTGTCCTTGCCGATGAAGTGGTAGAGCCGCGTCCCCTCGTCCTGCCAGTAGGTACGCCATTGCTCCGGGTCGCCCTGCTGGATGGCCCACTCCTTCGTAGCCGAGATATAGCCGATGGGAGCATCGAACCAGACGTAAATCACTTTGCCGTGAACGTCTACCCCGGCGGCGTCGGCTACGTCCTGCGGGACGGGCACGCCCCAGGGCACGTCGCGGGTGATGGCGCGGTCTTTCAGCCCGTCGGCCAGCCAGCTGCGGATCTGTCCGAGGACGTTGGGCTTCCATTCAGGGTGCGTGGCGACCCAGGATTCGAGTGCGGCCTGGAAGGCCCCCAGCGGCAGGTACCAGTGGGTCGTCTGGCGCAGTTCGGGCGTGGCATCGGTGAGCACGCTGCGCGGGTTGCCCAGCTCCAGCGGGCTGAGCGAGGAGCCGCATCGCTCGCACTGGTCGCCATAGGCCTCCGGATTCTGGCAGACCGGGCAGGTTCCCCGCACGAACCGGTCGGCCAGAAACAGCCCGGCCTGCGGGTCGTACAGCTGCTGGTCCTGCTTGAGGACGAACAGGCCCTTCGCCGCGAGACGGCGGAAGAAGTCCTGTGTCGTCTCCCGGTGGGCGTCCGAGGTGGTGCGTCCGTAGTAGTCGAAGCCCATCCCGAAGGCGGCAAACGCATCCCGGATCATCGGGTGGTAGCGGTCCACTACCTGCTGCGGCGTGGTGCCTTCGCCCAGTGCCCGCATCATGATAGCAACGCCCAGCTCGTCGGAGCCGCAGATGAACAGCACGTCGCGCCCCTTGAGGCGCTGGTAGCGGACGAACAGGTCGGCGGGCAGGTACGCCCCGGCCAGATGCCCGATGTGCAGCGGGCCGTTGGCATAGGGGAGCGCCGCTGTGACCAGGATACGGGAGGTGTCGGACATGCGTGCAAGCGCCGGTGGAACAAACGGCGGGGGCAGCCGCCTGCCAGAATTTACACCGGAGGGGGCGTTTCCTGCCGCACCAACCCCGATGGGTAGCCCGACGATCCGCTATTCCTGTGAAGTTCATGGAAAACGTTTTCATATCCGGATCAGGGCAGGGCGTTGGCGTATTTTGCAGGCATCGTCTTTGCATGTTCGGCCCCAGTCCCTGATCGAGATCCTTATGCTGCATCAACAGACGGTTGCTATTATTGGCGCAGGCAACATTGGCCTGGCCCTCATCGGCGGGATGCTCAAAGGCAACGAGTTCGACCCGGCGCAGATCCGGGCTACCCGGCGCAACCCGGCAATGCTTGCCCAGTTGCAACAGCAGTTTCCCGGCATCCAGACCACCACGCACAACCCGGAGGCCGTGCGCGACGCCTCGGTGGTGGTGCTGGCCGTCAAACCCCAGATGGTGCGTGAGGTGATCCTGGAGATCCGGGAACACGTTGCGCCGGACACCCTGGTGATCTCGGTGCTGGCCGGGACTACCTGCGAGACGCTGCAACGGGCTTTTGGCAAGGAGTTGCCTGTCGTGCGGGCCATGCCCAACACCCCGATGATCGTCGACGAGGGGGCCACCGCCCTCACCGGCGGCTCCCTGGCAACGAGCACCCACCTCGACATCGCCCGCGAGATGTTCGCGTCCGTGGGCAAGGTGGAGGTAGTGCCCGAATACCTGATGGATGCCGTCACGGGCCTCTCGGGCAGTGGTCCGGCCTACATCTACATGGTGATCGAGGCCCTCACCGACGGCGGGGTCAAGCAGGGCATCCCGCGCCCGATTGCGCTGCGGCTGGCGGCCCAGACCGTCTTCGGCGCGGCCAAGCTGGTGATCGAGACCGGCAAGCACCCGGCCATCCTGCGCGACGAGGTGACCACCCCCGGCGGCACGGCCATCGCAGCCGTCGCCGACCTCGAATCGCACGGCCTGCGGACGATGCTCATCAACGCCGTCGCCACGGCCACGACCCGTTCAAAGGAACTGAGCCAGATCCGGGAATAGCGCACGCCCACCTGTTCCATAAGGACTTATCCACCGAAACATGGGCCGTACTGCCTCGTTTCAGGCACACACCCCTGTCGCACTATGATGCTCGTCATTCCCGCACTGGACATTCGCGGCGGTCGCTGCGTGCGCCTATACCAGGGTTCCTACGAACAGGAGACCGTGTATTTCGAGGACCCGGTCAAGATGGCGAAGCTCTGGCGCGTCTCCAACGCCAAGTTCTTGCATCTTGTGGACCTGGACGCGGCC
This sequence comes from uncultured Rhodothermaceae bacterium, assembly GCA_964561865.1. GTDB lineage: Bacteria > Bacteroidota > Rhodothermia > Rhodothermales > CAZLRO01 > CAZLRO01. Next base: position 12,489 of record CAZLRO010000021.1, read on the forward strand.
CGCGGGGGACTGGAAAACAACCGCCTGGTCATCCGGGACATCTGCCAGACCCTGGACATCCCGATCCAGCTCGGCGGGGGCATCCGCACCCTCGACGACATCCAGGCGGCCCGCGACCTGGGGGTGTACCGGGTGATCCTGGGCACTGCTGCCGCGCAAAACCCGGACCTCGTCTCCGAAGCCCTCGCCCGGTTCCAAGATTCCCACGTGGTGGTGGGCATCGACGCCCGCGACGGCGAGGTGCGCATCGACGGCTGGCGGGAAGGCTCCGGGATCGACGCCATCGACCTGGCCCTGGACATGGAGCGGCGCGGCTGCAAACGCATCATCTACACCGACATCCGCCGCGACGGCACGCTGGAAGGCCCCAACCTGGAGGCCTACCGGTCGCTGGGCCGCCACCTGCACAAGGTCCGGATCACCGCCTCCGGCGGCGTGGGCAACTACCAGCACCTGATCGACCTCAACCAGCTCCGGGATTTCCACGTCGATTCCGTGATCGTCGGGCGTGCCCTGTACGAGAACCGGTTCCCCTGCCAGCGCTTCTGGTGCTGGCACAACAAGGAGGCCGTGGACCTGGACTGCTTCTCGACGGCTCCCCTGCGCGAGGCCGAACCCGTAGTGCCCTGATTTTTGCCCTGGCTCCGTACGGCCTGGCTGCTGAAAAAATTACACTTCTCGGGTAATAATCCCCTGCCCGGGGCGTTTTACCGGTAACTATCCGATAGCCCCTTCGTAAAGGGTGAATCACCTGCTGGTGTGTCTATCCGGACCCTGCCCGGCCTTTCATCGTCCCCGGAGGAACCTGTATGTCGAACGACGCCCGCAACCGCCTCATCACGGCGCTGGGCCTGGTGGCCCTGGTGCTGCTCTCAGCCAACATCGTGACCGCCGTCACCCACCAGGTCACCTCCCACCGCCACGACCGGCACTTCGTCCAGCACGAACGCAAGATGTGCCGCAACAAGGTGGAGGTGCGGGCCCACACGGCGGCCAATATCCTCCCCATCGAGGTTCAGATCGAGGCCAGACAGGCCCGTGCCCTGGCGGAACTCGAAGCGGCGCTCGCCCAGCTCGAAGCTGAGCGGACCACCATCGAGATGGCCCAGTTGCAGGACCTGGACCAGGAGCAGCTCCGGCTGGAAGCCGAGCGGGAACGGCTGGAAGCGCAGTACCAGCGCATGATGGCCGACCTGGAACGGGAACGGGCACAGAGGGAACACGAGCACGCCCGATAGGCCCCATCGAGCCATACCGGATGGCCCTCCCTGTCTATCTCCCGCAAGCAGCGAGGGGTGGATTGAAAGGTATCCCGCTCTCATGAAAAGGGGTGGCATCACGACAGGCCGTGGCGTATAATGGGGTTAGAATCCCTCTGCGTAACCCTCTGCGCCCTCTGCGGTTAAAGCAGATGGCGGCGTATAATGGGGTTAGCATCCCTTCCACCGCCGAACCGCTGCCGCCCCATGTACCCACACCGCACACTCCTGCTCCTGGCCCTGTTCGGACTGTTCACCCTTCCGAACGTCCTTGCCCAGAATGCCCCGCCCCCCTATCCTGCCGGTGATCTCGACCAGTTGGTGTATGAGTGGACCCGCGCCCGCGACTACACCCAGGCCTACCTCGATCAGATGCCCGAAGAGGGCATGGGGTTCAAGCCCACCCCGGAGATTCGCAGCTTCGCCGAACAGATGCTGCACCTGGCCGCTGCCAACTACTTCTTCGCCAGCGGCATCTTTGGCGTGCCCAACCCCCGGGAAGGCCAGGAGCTGGAGAAGATGGATGCCCTGAAAACGAAGGCGGCCCTGACGGCGACGGTCCTGGAAAGCTATAACTTTATGATCGAGGCCCTGCGCACGGCCGGGGCGGCCTCCCTCTCGGAACAGGCCACCGTCTTTGGCATGAGCCGCCCGCGCCAGGCATTCCTGGCCGCCGCCTTCGAGCACCAGACGCACCACCGGGGACAGACGACCATCTACCTGCGCCTCAAAGGTACCACCCCTCCGCAAGAGCGGCTTTTCTGACCTCCCCAACGGTTCGCGTTCAAAGCCACCGCGCGTGTGCGCACGGGATGCAGATGTAATTGTTCGGAGCGGGGATAGCGCATACACCTCTTCTGTGTTTTTGATGAGGGAATGCCATGAACGTTCTGCTCCATAGCTTCCTGGGAGGGCTGTTCAGCCTCGCACTGGTGGCACCCGTCGCGGCCCAGCTCACCCTCACGGCCTCCGACCCCGCCGACGGCGCCACCGACGTCCCCACCACTGCAACGGTGGCGTTCACCTTCAGCGAGGCCCTCGACACCGGGGTGGTCTTTGTCAACGACGACGACCTCCTGGGCGACCACTACCTGGGGGTGGATCTCAACCCGCTCCCACTGGCCCTGCTGGACACACGTATCAGCGCCGACGGGCGGACGGCTTCCATCGACCTGCTGCTCGAAGACAACACCCAGTACCTGGTGATGCTCAGTGCAGCGCGCAGCACCACTGGCACGTTCCTGGGCCAGCCCGCCGAGTTCAACTTCTCCACCGGCAGCACCCTGCCCGCTGGGACGGTCTCCGGCACGGTCACCTTCGACGGGGGCGATCCGACCGGGGCGATGGTGGGCGTCTTCCCGGCTACTGGCCCACTCGATGAGAACGACGCCATTGCCGCAACCATCATCACAGAGGCCTCCGGAGCTTATACCGTCAACTTTGTCCCGGAAGGCGACTTCTTCGTGGGGGCTTTCAAGAACCTGAACGAGGATGCCCTCCCCACCGACCCCTACGCGGACGCCCTGGGCCTCTACGACGGCGATGGCGACCAACTCATCGACCCCGTACCGGTGGGAGCCGGAGCCAGCGTAAACAACATCGACCTGTTGATCCGGGTGTTGCCGGGACAGACGGCGCGGGGGCCGTTTCCCACAGCCGAGGCGTTTGCCCGCTCCCTGCTCCCCGATGCCCAGCTCGGCCTCATCTCGACAGGGGTGGATGAACACGGAGAAGGTCCGGCCTGGATCTACCTGTTCTACTCCCCGGTCCAGGATGACACCGTCAGCGTCGTTGTTTTTGGCGACCAGTTCACCCTGTCGCAAGAGTTCGTCGAGGAAGAAGACGACGAATTCCCCTTCGACCTCGCCACCCCGTTCCCCGATGGCTGGATCGACAGCAAGGTAGCCCTCGACAGCGCCGAGGCCAACGGCGGAGCCGCGTTCCGGGCGATCCACCCGGATGCCCGCATCGCAGCCTTGCTGGCGAACGCCACCTGCGACCCAGGCGGGACATTGGCCGGGAAAGGGCTATGGAATGGGCGTGTCCCCTTATCCCTGGCCGGGGATGCCCAACGCCAGACGACCCACTGGTTCGTGCTGTATTTCTCCGAGGCGACGTTCGTCTCCCCGCTGTTCCTGTGCATCGATGCCGCAACCGGCGCGGTGGTGCCCACCCCCGTCGAGGCCGACCCGGGGCTGCCGACGGGGTTCGTGCTGGAACAGAACTACCCCAACCCGTTCCACCACACCACCCACCTCTCCTTTCACCTCCCCCACACCACCCCTGTGCGGCTCGTCCTCTACAACGTCCTCGGCCAGGAGGTTGCCACGCTCGTCGAAGGCCTCCTCCCTGCCGGATACCATACCCTGACCTGGCACGCGGACGACCAACCTGCCGGACTGTATGTCTACCGCCTGACTACCGGCACAGAGACGCGGAGCCGGGCGATGCTGCGCCACCGATAGCTACGACAGCAACCGTTCCAGAAACGCCCGCGCCGCCGCATAGACCCCCGGCTCGGTGGATTCGCGCGGCCCCGCCACGTTCAGCACCCGGAGGCGATGGACCTGGAGCCACCGGCGCACCGCTTCGGGATCGGCTCCCGCCTCCAACCGTTGCAGACAGCACGGCTTCTGAAACTGCGCGGCTTTTTCGAGGGTGTAGGCCGTGCCCCCAACGGGTTCACCGCAGCACAGGACGAGCGTGCCGTCGCTGTCGCGGACGTTCCAGGCGGTGCGCTGCCGGTAGTCTCGCGAAGGGGTCTGGGTGAGGGGATAGCGGGCGTCGATCACGCCGTCTTCCGCCCTGCGCCCCCGTGGACACCAGCCCCCCACCTCCAGACCACAGGCCAACGCCACATCCAGGGCCGCACGGTCCACACCGGTCTGTCCGCCCGAGACGAGCTTTTCGAGCCGGGACTCCGAACCTGGGGAACGACGCATACAAGCAACGAATCGAGGACGGGCGTTTCCGGCCCAGTTTGGAGTCAGCGGCTCCCTGTGGCGTGGAAGTGGGCAAGCACGTCGGCGGTGGATTGCACCCGTGCGAACTCCCCGTGCAGGCTTGCCAGGGCCAGGCGGTGCATCTGTTCAGCAGGATAGTGTGCCCCGTCCGGGCCGGTGCGCTCGAACGTGGCGGTGGCATCGGCGACGACGACCACGTCGAAGCCCAGGTTACCCGCCATGCGGGCCGTCGTGGAGACGCAGTGGTCCGTGGTCAGGCCCACCATCACCAGCGTGTCGATGCCCACCTGGCGCAGATGGGCTTCCAGCATGGTGCCGATGAAGGCGCTGTTGACGGTCTTCTGAAACACCGGTTCACCTGCCTCGGGCTGCACGTCTGGCTTGAAGGCACAGCCAGGAGCCTCCGGGCGAAGCGGCGAGTCCGGGTGCTGCGACAGGTGCTGCACGTGCAACACCGGCCATCCAGCCTGCCGCCAGGCGGCCAGCAGCACGGCGACCTGCTGTTCTGCCTCCGGGTTGTTGCGCTCACCCCAGTGCGGCTCGTCCAGGCCCTGCTGGAGGTCGATGAGCAGCAGAGCGGCGGGAGGGATTGGGGTCATGGCAGTTGCAGGTTGGGTTCTATACCAGCTCTTTCTCATAAAACCGGCTGAGGGGGTCGTCGCGGTAGGCCCCGAACGGTGGGATGCGCACAAACCCGGCCTGCTCGTACAGTCCCATCGCCTCCACCTGGCAGAGGCCCGTCTCCAACCGCAACAGCCGCATCCCCTGGCTACGCGCATACGCCGCCAGATGCGCCAGCAGTTGCTTGCCCAGGCCCCGTCCCCGACAGGCCGGGCGCACGTACATCCGCTTCAGCTCTGCGTATTCGGTGCCAACAAACTGGACGCCTCCGCATCCGGCTGGAAGGCCGTCGTAGCGGATCACGAAAAATGCCACCTCCTCGCGCAACAGCTTTTCGACGCTGTACCCATGACGGCTTTCGGCAGGATACAAGGACGCCAGGTGGGCATCAAGTTCCGCGATGAGGGTACCCGCTACTGCGGAATTGGGGGACTCGCGGGTGATCTCGCCGGGCATGGATAGCTGCTTAAGGATAGGCCGGGGAACGGGACGCCCCTCAATATAGAAAACCCCTGACACGCAACAGCGACCCCTCAAAAACAGGAAGCCCGGCACCCCCTGTTGTGCCGGGCTTCCGTCGCTACAGCATGGACTCACCTTGGAGGCCTACAAGTAGCTCACCCGGTTGCAGGATACTACCCGTCAGACCAGCAGGCTCCCAGGATTTCGACCGACCGGGCCAGCGGTTCGACCAAAAGCCTTTTTCGTTCGACGAGCAGGGGTATGCCTTCTTGTAGCCCGCTCCGTCAGGTGCCGGCCTCCTGCCGGGGGTCAGTGCCGGACTTCGGGCGGGGAGCCTGTTTCTGGCGTGCCCAGGCCTCCACGCTCTCGCGGATGAACGTGCCCAGGTCCTCGATGTCGGTGGCACAGCGCTCCCAGAAGGACTTGAAGGCCTCCGAGTCGATGGCAGCCCCGTAGACCTGACCCCATCCGGACCCGACGGCCTCGCCTTCCCCAGCAAAATAGGCGACCAACTGGCGGCACGCCATGGCCGTGACCATGAGCGAAGTGTCGGCGGGCAGCGGCTGGAAGACTGGCCCCACACCGGGATCGAGTTCAGTCAGGCGTGCCAGCACGCGGTTGTACTGGGTCACGCAGAAGGCCGCCGTATCGGCTTCGCTGCCCATCCAGTTGGCCTGCTGGGCCATGCGGGCCGTGCGGCGCAGGACGCTGATCAGCCGTGCGGTCTCCTGCTCGTGTTCCTGTGACATGGTTTTTGTGGTTCAATGCCCTGCGGGCACGTGATCAAAACATATACAACGGGTTATGCGACTTCGACCGGTGGCGCCGGTGCTCCTCAAGACGGGCCGCAAGGGAACGAGCGGCCATGCGCACTGCCGTTGCACCACTGTCCAACGGGAGCACCTCCGGACGAAGGACGGGAAGCCGCAGCGACACCTGTGCAACAACCTCGTTGTACTGCTGCACACACTGCGCTACCGCTTCGGGCGCAGCCCCGGTCACCAGCAGCAGGCCCGCTTCGCCCGCTACGCTCCGGAGCTGCTCGCAAAGACGTTTGAGTTCCGTTTCCATGTAAGCTTCAAGGGCGTGGATTCAGGGCCTCCCGCAGGCGTTTCTTGCCCTCGTGGATGCGCCATTTCACCGTAGAAAGAGGCACCCCCAGAAACGCGGCGATGCGTGCGAGGGGCATCCCGTCCAGAAAGTGGAGCCGGAGGGCCAACTGGTACGGCGTCGGCAGGCGGTCCAGCGCCTCCCGCAGTTCCTGGTGGTCGTCTTCCTCCAGTGGCTGCGAGAGGGCCACCACCTGCGCCAGCACGACCGTATCGAGGGCCGTGTAGGGTTGGCGCTGGCGTTGCTGCCCCACCCGGAAGGCCCGGTTGCGGGTGATCGCCATCAGCCAGGCCGCAAACCGGGTCGGGTCCTCGATGCCAGGCAGGGCCTTGAAGGCCAGCAGCAGAGCTTCCTGGGCCACATCCTCCGCCTCAGCCTGCCCGACGATGGACCGGGCCGTCCGGACCACCGCCGCCCGGTAGCGCACCACCAGTTCGTTGAAGGCCTGGAAGTCCCCCAGAATGGCGGCCACCACCAGCACCTCATCCGGCGGCCCTACCCGTGCCATGCAGTTCCCCTGTCCCTCCTGCTTTTTTATTATAGAGACCAGTTCCGACGAAAAGGTTAGCCAAGGGCAAAAGTTTTTTCAAGGACGGAGTTGGGAAACACGGGAAGGAACAGCAGGGGTGAGAAAGGCCGAACCAGGGAGTCCAACCTGGAATGCCCCGCAAGACGCCCACATCCCGCCAGAGAATTATAGTCAAATTGACTATATAGTCAATTTGACTATAAATTGCGCCGGGCCGGAGTGGTGCGGGCCTCGTTGGTATACTCTATAAACGGTTCACCGGAGCACACATTCCATGAAGACGACCTCCTCGAAGGGAAAGTCGTTGTAGCGGGGGATGTAGGTGAAGCCGCAGGATTGGTAGAGCGCCTGGGCCGGGGTCATGGAGGCCAGTGTGTCCAGCCGCATCCGGGTGTAGCCCAGGTGCCGGGCCTCCTTCAGCAGCCGCGCCACCAGTTGCCGCCCCAGTCCCAGCCCCCGCACGGAGGGTTGCACATACAACCGCTTCATCTCGCAAATCCCCGGTTCCAGCCATCGCAGGGCTACACAGCCGATGGGGTGGCCTGCGTGCGTTGCCAGCAGCAGGCAGCCAGTTGGTGGCCCGAACGCACCGGGCAGGCTTGCCAGTTCCTCCTCGAAGTGCTCGTAGGCCTGTTCGTGGGGCAGCGACGCCGCATATTCACCCAGCAGCATCCGCACCTGTACCAGGTGGGCGGCGGTCTCCGCCTGGATGATCTCGGTCATAAAAAACAGTGTCTGAATTTTTTTGAGAGGGGTGACATTCAGTTGTCATTCCAGGACCTGTATCCTGCGGTCGGCCAGCCTGAAAACCCAGGTTTTGCCTTTTTTCCCGTGCTTACGGATCGCCCTCAACCGGATACGACCATGACGACCAAACGGATCAACCCCCTGAGCCGCCGTCCCCGGAGCCGCCGCCTCGTCGTGGCGGTGCGCGGTGCCGCCGGGGCCGGAAAGAGCGTCTTTGCCGCCAGCCTGGCCCAGGCCGGACTGGGGCGCCTGTGCTACTTCGACACCGAGCGCAAGGCCCGCCTGCTCCCCGGCAGCGACGGGTCGGGCTTTGACGCCCTGGAGATCGAGCATCCGGACGAGCTGCCGGAGTTCATCGACTGGGCACTCGACGGCGAGGGGCGCGAACGCGGCTACGGCTGCTACGTGCTCGACTCGTGGGCGATGTACTTCGCCCGCAAGCATCGCGAGACGCTCCTGGCCGTGCGCCAGCGCACCGGCGACCCGCTCGCCTCCGACCAGGTGTTGTTCCAGGAGGTGCTGCGCCGGCTGTGCATCGACAGCGGCGCGTGTGTGGTGATCACGGACCAGATCGCCGCCCGTGGCAAGACCGAGCGCGAGGAGAACGAGATGGGCCAGGTGCTGCCGATGACCACCAGCGGCCTCGAATACTTCGTCGATGTGATGGTCGAGCTGGATGTGCGGCTAGAGGATTTCCGGCAGGTGCGCATCGCCCGTGTCGTCAAGTCGAACAGCCCGGCACTGCCCGTCGGACTGGAGCTGAAGAACCCGATCTTTGCCGACTTCCTCGCCCGGCTCGACGCCAGCCTGCCCCCGGCGGCCCCAACGATGACGCCCGTCGAGCCGGATACGTTGCCGGAGCCAGCGCCCGTGCAGCCCCCCGCCCTGCCCACCCTCGACGACCTGTTTGCCGAGGCCGAGGTGTTCGGGCTGGGCCGGGCTGACCTGCTCATCGCCGCACGGCACTACTGCGGCGTGCCGGACCTGGAACGGCTCTCCGGCCAGCAGATCGAAGCACTGCTGCACCGGATGCGCTCGCGCTACGGCCCGGCCGAACCCGCCCTCGCCGAAGTGACTGCCCCGGCGAACGGCGTGGCCGTCAATGGCAAGCTGAACGGCCGGGCAAAGCGATGAGGGCAAGACACCTGCGGGCGTCCTGGTGGGTGGCAACGAACGTGGAACGGGCAAGCCTGCCCTGAACTCAACGGGAAACGGAACTCAACGGGAAACGTCGATGAGAGCTACGTCATACCTGCCGTCTGCACAGGGAGTGCTGCTCGGTGGTACCCTTGCGGGCACGCTGGACCTGCTGGCCGCTTTTATCCAGGGCGGGCTTAAGGGGCGCGGTGTGACCCGGGTGCTGCAATCCATCGCAGGTGGGCTGCTGGGGCAGGAGGCGTATGCGGGCGGCCTGGGCACAACGGTGCTGGGCCTCGGCTTGCATTTTTTCATTGCCACGACGGCTGCCGGGGTGTACGGGGTAGCCGCCCGGCAATGGCCCCTGCTGACGCGACGCCCCTTCGTCTGCGGCCTGGTGTATGGCGCGGTGGTCTATCTGGTCATGTACGGGGTGGTGCTGCCGCTCTCGGCCTGGAAACTCAGGTTCCTGAACCAGTCCGCCTCCGCCATTGCCACCGGCCTCCTGATTCATCTGTTCTGTGTCGGGCTGCCGATTGCCCTGGTACACTACCGGACTACCCAGTCCATCCGACACCCCTGAACCCCATGCGCCGCATCCGTTACAACGTGGCGATCAGCCTCGATGGCTACATCGCCGCCCTCGACGGAGGGTATGACTGGATCGTCCACGAACCCACCCTCGACTTCAAGGCGATGTTTGCCGGATTCGACACGGTACTGATGGGCCGGAAGACGTTCGAGATCACCCAGGGAAAGGGCGGAGGAATGCCCGGCATGAAGGCTTATGTATGCTCGCAGACGCTCCGGCCCGAAGTCCATCCACGGGTGAACCTGGTGGCCGATGCCGTCGCCACGGCGGCAGCCTTGCGGAATGCGGAGGGCAAGGACATCTGGCTCATGGGCGGAGGGGTGCTCTTCCGCAGCCTGTTCGAAGCCGGGCTGGTGGACGAGGTGGAGGTAGGGGTCATCCCCGTGCTGCTCGGCCAGGGCCTCCCATTCCTGCCCCCCACCCCGGCGACGGCCCGGCTGGAACTTATGCACACGCAGGTCTATCCAAGCGGGATCGTGCTGCTGCGGTATACAGTACAGACCAATCGGGGCACGGTTTGACTTTTCTCCTCGTTTCGGTGGCAACAGGTCGTAAATTCGCGCCGGTGTCATCCCCGTGTGCCATGCTGCCCGATGGCTGTGCTCAAATCGCCCCCTGATCCCGCACTGTTGCTGCGCCTTGCCGAGGAGTTCGGCACCCCCACCTACGTCTACTTCGCCGAGATCATCCGGCGGCAGGTTGCCGGGCTGCGGCAGTCGCTCTCCGGCTTGCCGGTGCAGCTGCTCTATGCGATGAAGGCGAACAGCCATCCAGCGGTGCTGGCGGTGATGCGCGAGGCGGGCCTGGGCATCGATGCCGTCTCACCGGGCGAGTTGCTGCTGGCCCGTCGTGTGGGTATCCCTGCCGCCGCCATCCTGTTCTCGGCGAACAACATGACGGACGAGGACATGCACTTTGCCCACAGCCAGGGGGTGCTGCTCAACATCGGCGAGTTGTCGCGGCTGGAACAGTACGGACGGACCTATCCCGGCAGTGCGGTCTGTGTGCGGCTGAACCCGCAGATTGGCGGCGGCCACCACGCGCACGTCATCACCGCCGGAGCACGTTCCAAGTTCGGCATCCCCGTTGGTCAGATCGACGCGGTGCAGGCGGTGGTGGCCCGGCATGGCCTGCGGCTGGTGGGGCTGCACCAGCACATCGGCAGCGGCATCCTCGATACGACGCCGGATCCGTACGGCATCCATGAGGGCGGCGCGACGATCACTGCCGGGCGCGACTTCCGCAACCTGGCGAACGTGGTCGGCACGAGCGGCGATGACAGCCTGGCGTTGCGCGGTGAACTGGTGCGCTACCTCGGCGGCGGCGGTGCGGACACGATCCGCGTGCCCGGCGGCGGGGACCGGCAGCTGAGCAACCCCGGCGGCAGCCTGACGGTCGAG
>CAZLRO010000022.1:0-16443 GCA_964561865.1 uncultured Rhodothermaceae bacterium
TGCCCCTCCTGGACAGGTGACCGATCTCATGAGATCGGTCATGGGGGTGGTCGATCAACGTCACCTTCCCTCTCCGTGTCATTACGAGGAGCACTTGACCGATCTCATAAGATCGGTCGGACGCAGCAATCTCGACGCTGGGACTCCTGCAACGCTGCTGCTCGGTGGCAAGGGCGAGATCACGTCGTCAGCCTGACAGCTTCCTCGTGATGACACCGGTGGGAACGGCGCTGCCCTTTTCCCAAGCCCCTGCAGGGGCGAAGGCCTCTTCGCCCTCCAAGCCCCAAGTACCCAACAGCTATCGTCACTGCCGCATGCGGTCGGCTTCCTGTTCGGTGGGGACGAGGCGCCCGGTGTTCAGTTCGTAGACCACCCGGTCCATGTCGTAGACCTCATCGAGGGCTTCGAGGATGGCCCGGACGTCCACAGCCACCGAGCGGGCGCCGCTTTCGGGCAGGTAGATGTAGCTGCTGGAGAGGCTTTCGATGTTGCCATCGAAGATCAGCCCCACCAGTTCATGGTTCTGGTTGATCATGCCGGATCCGGAGTTCCCCCCGACGATATCTGCCGTCGTGACGAAGTTCATGGGGATGCCCAGATCGAGGGTAGCGGAGGGGGTACGCCAGCGGCCTGGCAGGTCCCACGCCGATCCTGCGCCAAAGGCATGGTAGCGTTCGTAGAGGCCGTAGAAGGTGGTGTGCGACGGGGCGGTGGTGCCGTTGTAGGCGTAACTGCTCACCCGTCCGTCGGCGATGCGGAGTGAGAAGGTGGCATCCGGCGGAGTGTTGAGGCCAAAAACCTCGAACCGTGCCCGTCCGATGGCGCTTGAAAGCTCTAGCTGCTGTGCTCCCAGACCCGCGAGGGCGCTCTGGTGGTCCTGGTACGCCTGGATGAAGGCAGCTACCAGTTGGATGGCTGGGTCGTCGGTGGTCAGCGTGTTGCTGTTGAACGCCGCAACGGCGCGGGCCGAGTCCGCCAGGACGGAGGTTGCGAGCAATGCTTCGGCGGCAGCTTCCGGTGTAAGCCCCTTCAGGGTTGCCTGTGTCAGCGGATGTTCGGCCCCCCAGTAGTGGCGAAAGGCCCGCAACCGTTCGACGAGGTAGCCCCGGTTGAGGTCTGGATGCTGGTTGGGCAGGGTGCGGAACTGGTTGGCGAGGCGGTCTACGGCTTCCCCTGTGGCCCCAGCGGCCTTGCGGCTCATGTAGTCCTGTGCCAGCATCGCCCGACGCAGCAGCGTCGACTCCAGGTTACCCGTCAGCGCAAAGAACGCCCCAGAAGTGACGGTACGCTTCTGCTGCTGAAGGCCGGCCATGCGGTCGTGCAAGGTGCCGTATTGCGCCTGCAACGCTGCGTTGGCTTCGATGCCAGCGCGGAACTGCTGCTCGGCATCCCGGCGTCGGGCCATCACCACCGGGTCGTTGAGGGCCTTAATGCGCCCGATGAACAGCTTCTGCGAGTTCGACAGGCCGAAATACTGGTTGCGCACAGCAGTGGCATCGGGGGCGTCCGGATGGGCCTTCAGGTAGGCGTCCAGCACAGCCATCCGGCTGTTAAGGAAGTCCAGCGTATACGGCTCCTGCACGTCGCGGCGGAACTCTAACTGGGCCACGGTTTCGAGGCGGAACGTAGAGCCGGGGTTGCCGATGACAAAGATGGGATCGCCCTCCCTGGCCCCCTGTGGATTCCACCGGAAATAGTGTTCGGTGGGCAGCGGGTTCCCGTCCGCCCCATAGATGCGGTAGAGCGTCATGTCGAGGCAGTAGCGGGGGAAGGTGAAGTTGTCCGGATCCCCGCCGAAGTAGCCCATTTGCAGTTCCGGTGTCATCACGAGGCGCACATCCGTGTAGCGGCGGAACGTGTAGGCCGAATAGCGCGCGCCCTGGTAGAGGGTGATGACCTCCACATGCAGGTCCATCCCGGCAGCCTTGAGGCGGTTGACGATGGCCGTGATGGCCTCCTGCCGGGCCTGTGCCCGTTCGGCGTCGGTCTGCTGGCCGGCAGCAGCGGCCTCCACCTCGGCCGTCACGTCGGTGATCTGGATGAGCTGGTCGGCGTAGTAGTTGGGAATCCGGCGCTCCTCAGACAGGGATTTCGCGTAGAAGCCGTCGTCCAGCAGATTCTCACCGGGCTGCTGGACGGCCCCGACGGCGTTGCGCCCGCAGTGGTGGTTGGTGAGCACCAGGCCGTTAGGCGAGGCGAAGGAGGCCGAGCAGCCCGGGATGCGCAACGCGCCGAGGCGGGCTTTCTCGAACCAGGCGGCATCCGGCTGGAACCCGTATTCTTCCTGGAAATAGGCCAGCGGCGGGTTGTCGAACGTCCACATCTTGCCGTTGTCGAACCGCCCGGCCTTCATCGGGTCGGCAGCGTCCTGGGCGGCAAGGTCCTGCACCCCGGCAAGCAGCGTCAGGCACAGGAAAAGGCAGGCACGAGAGGTCATAGGAATTCAAGAAGTCGCGTTTCCGATGCGTTGTCAGGCCCGTCCCAACATGGTATATTGAATGGGCCAGCGTGCAATATACTGCGAGAGTGGCGGAATTGGCAGACGCGCCGGATTTAGGATCCGGTCCCGAAAGGGGTGGGGGTTCGAGTCCCCCCTTTCGCACGAATTATAAGTATAAAACATTGTTTATTAAAATTATGAAGCAGTCATTAAGACGGCGACCAGCACATCCCTGGCCCCCGTTGCATTCCCGAAGCACACCAGGGTTTTTGTGAATAGCCTATCCGCCCGACTCCTCCCCGCCCGGTATCGGTCGTGGCCTTCCCACCACCTTCGTACCCCATTTTCCACTACCACCTTCCCTGCATGACCGCCCTGCCCTCGCTGCTGCCGGACGAGCGCATCGTTCGCCATATCTACCGGATACGGGATCAGAAAGTGATGCTCGATGCCGACCTCGCCACCCTTTACGGCGTGGAAACCCGACGTTTGAATGAACAAGTCAAACGCAACCTCGCTCGCTTCCCGGAAGACTTCATGTTCCAGTTGACGGAAGCAGAGGTGGAAATCTTGAAATCGCATTTTGCGATCTCAAGTTGGGGTGGCCGGAGAACCCGTCCTTATGCTTTCACGGAACAGGGGGTAGCGATGCTGTCGAGCGTACTGCGCAGTGAACGGGCTATCCAGGTCAACATCCAGATCATGCGGACGTTCACGCACCTGCGGCAGATGCTCGCACAATACGAGGACCTGCGCCTGAAGCTGGAGGAGATGGAGGCCCGGTACGATGGGCAGCTCCAGCAGATCTTCGACGTGATCCACCACCTGCTCCGGGAAGAAGCCCGTCCCAAGAATCCGCTGGGGTTCCAGGCGGGGTGATGCCTGCCTTGCCCGGCACTGCCCTACACCCGCCATGCCCACCCCAATCCTGCAAAGCCTGCTCGCCTGCGGCGCCGTGGCTGTCCTCCGGCTGGACCACCCCGACCTGGCCCTGAAAGCCATCGACGCCTTGCGGGCGGGCGGGGTCAGGGCCGTCGAGGTGACGCTCACCACCCCCGGTGCTCTCGCGCTTGTGGAGACGCTGGCCCGTCGGGAGGGGACAGACCTGTACATCGGGGTGGGGTCGGTGCTGGACGAGGGGGCCGCCCGGCGCGCCATCGCGGCAGGGGCGCAGTTCGTCGTCAGCCCGGTCTTCAAGTCGGCCATCGTGGACGAAGCCCGTCGCCACCTGTGCCTGGCAATACCAGGGGCGTTCACCCCCACGGAAATCCAGCAGGCCACTGAGGCCGGGGCGGAGATCATCAAGGTGTTTCCAGCAGAGGTGCTGGGGATGGGGTTTTTGCGGTCGGTGCTGGCCCCGATGCCCCACCTGCGCCTCATGCCCACTGGCGGCGTCACCCCTGCCAACGCCGGGGACTGGCTCCGGGCCGGGGCCTGTGTCGTTGGGGTGGGCAGTGCCCTGATCGACCCCCACGCCCTCGCTGCCGGAGACTTCCAGTGCCTCACCGACAACGCCCGCAACCTCTGCCAGAGCATCGCCGAAGCCCGCAACACCTCCTGAGGCCCTTCCCTCCCACATCCAGCTTCTCCAATCCCAAATCCGCAATCCCAGATCCTCCCTCACCCCACCACCTGCTCGGTCACCTCGCCCGTCTCCCGGTGCTGGAGGATGCGTTTCAGGCGGCCATCGGGCATGCACTCTTCCTTGACCAGCACCTGCCCGTCGATCTCACGGATGGGGCGGGTGATCCGGGGATGCGGGGACGCCGCCCGCCACACCGCCAGGTCTACCGGCTCCCATTGCCGCGTCCGGGCCGAGCGGAAACAGGCATCCAGGATGGCGTTGACCACATAGCCATCGTAGAACGTCTCCATCGGGGCGCGGCCCTGATCCCAGGCATCGAGCATGTCGGCGAACATGTGGACGTAGCCGAGGGCGTGCGGCTCGTCTCCCACGGGGAAGAGCCAGCCGTGGTCGACTTCGGCTTTCTCGGCCACATAGCCCCGCCCTCCGCCTGTGGTGAACATCTCGAACCCCGTCCGCAGCCAGTGGTTGAGGAAGAGGGTGCCCTGCGTGCCGGTGACCTCGTCGCGCAGGTCCATCCCCCCGTGAAAGGCCCAGCTCACCTCGAACTGCCCGACGGCCCCGCTCTCAAACCGAATCAGCCCGATGGCATGGTCTTCGGCTTCGATGGGATGGACGAGCGTGTCCGCCCAGCACATCACCTCGACCGGGCGGTTGTCCTTGCCCACGAAGTTGCGGATGATCTCCACACAGTGGCAGCCCATGTCGATGATGGCCCCGCCTCCAGCCTGCTGCACGTCCCAGAACCAGGCACTGTGGGGGCCGGGATGGGTCTCGCGCGAGCGCACCCAGAGCACCTCGCCGAGGGCGTGGTTCTGGACGGAGGCGAGGGATTTGAGCGTCTTGGGGGTGTAGACGAGGTCTTCGAGGTACCCGTGAAACACCCCGGCCTGCTCCACCAGGTTCAACATGCGCAGGGCTTCCGCGGCGGTACGGCCCAGCGGCTTGGTACACAGGACGGCCTTGCCCGCCGCGACACACCGCTCGACGGCCTCCTCGTGCAGGTGGTTGGGCAGCCCGATCACCACCAGGTCCGTCTCCGGGTCGGCGATGGCAGCGGCCAGGTCCGTCGTCCAGCGCGGTACCTGCCATTCGTGGGCGAAGGCCCGGGCGCGGTCGGCCTTGCGCGAATACACGGTGTGGACCCGGTCCCGGCTGCGGTTCGCGTGCAGCGTCATGGCATAGAACATTCCGATCAGGCCCGTCCCCAGCAAGGTGATGGTATGTGCAGGCTTCATGGCGAAAGGTGTTCCGATGGTATTTCGAGGCTGTCGGGGTTGACAAATCCGACGGGATACCCGTACTTTTGAAATGTCCGACCGATATTACATACGAATGTTCGTACAATCAAGGCGAACGCCATAAAAAATGGACCCGTCTTCTTCTCCCGCCCTGCGGTCGCTGGCCCTGCCGATCCGCCCGGCCGATGCCCGCAGCCCGGTGCCGCTCTACCATCAGGTGGAGCAGGACCTGCGGCGGCTCATCCAGGAGCAGGTGCTGACCTCTGGCGCGGTGTTGCCCGCGGAGCAGGACCTGTGCCAGCGGTATGGGGTCAGCCGCCAGACGATGCGCCTGGCCCTCTCCCGTCTGACGCAGGACCGCCTCATCATCCGGCATGCCGGGCGCGGGACGTTCGTGCAGCCGCAGGACGATCGGCTGGCCTTCTCCCTCGACCGCAGCTTCACACGGCAGATTGCCGAGATGGGGCGGCAGGCCCGTTCCCGCGTGCTGCACCAGTCTACCGGCCTCCTCGGTGCCGACGCCCCGACGCCGCTGCTGCCCCACCAGGGCGCCCGCTGCCTCCACCTCGAACGCCTGCGTTACGGCGACGACGAACCCATCGGCCTGCAAGCCCTGACCCTGCTGATCGACCGCTGTCCGGGCATCGAGACCCGTGACTTCAGCCATGCCTCGGTCTACGAAGTGCTGGCCCGCGACTACCACCTGCCCATCCGGGAAATCCGCCATACCATCGGGGCGGCGGTGGCCGACACCCGGCAGGCTGCGTTGCTGGACGTAGCCCCTGGTGCCCCCCTGCTCGTGGTCCACACCACCAGCTACATCGACGCTCCCCAGCCTATCGAGCACACCACCAGCCATTACCGGGCCGACCGGTATTCGTATCGCACCGTCCAGACCTACACCCCTGCCGACACCTGATGACAACCCCTGCTCCGAATCCGGCCCTGGCCTACCTGGAGGCCGCACAGACGATGCTGCACCGCCTGTATACGACCCAGGCAGTCCCGCTGGAGGCCGCCGCCCGTATCTGCGCCGACACGATTGCCCGCCGGGGGCTGGTGTACATGTTCGCCACCGGGCACTCCCGCATCATGATCGAAGAGATGTTTCCCCGGCATGGCAGCTTCCCCGGCTTCTACCCCATCGTCGAGCTGTCCCTGACGTTCCACAACCCGGTGGTCGGGGCCAACGGGCAGCGGCAGGCCATGTTTCTGGAGCATGTGGAAGGCTTCGGGAAGACGATCCTCCGCAACTTCGTCCTGGCTCCGCCCGATAGTTTCATCATCATCTCCAACAGCGGCACCAACGAGGTGGTGGTCGAGGTGGCGCTGGAGGTGAAACGCTTGGGGTTGCCGCTCATTGTGCTCGTCTCGCAGGACCACTGCCGCACCGCCGCGCCTCGGCACCCGTCGGGCAAACGCCTCCCGGAGATCGCCGACGTCACGCTCGACAACGGCGCACCGGGCGGGGATGCGATGGTGCCCATCGACGGCCTGGAAGACCCTGTCGGCCCCGGCTCCACCGTCGGGGGGGCGGCCATGATCAACGCCCTCAAGTGCCTCGTGGCCCATCAGCTCACCGAACGGGGGCACCCGCCCCTGGTGCTCACCAGCAGCCACTTCATCGGCGAGGCGGCCTCCCGGCAGCGGTTCGACGACTGCTACGACGATTTCCGCACCCGCAGCCGCCGGGCCTTCGGCTGCACCGAACCCTGAAGTACCATGAACGAGCAGGTGCTGACCGGCAAGACAGCCTTCATCACCGGGGCGGGCAGTGGCATCGGGCGTGCTGCCGCGCAGCTCTTCGCCCGGCACGGCGCCCGTGTGGCTGCCGTGGAGATCGACGCGGCCTCGGGCGCAGCCACCGTGGCCGGTCTCCATGCCGACGGCAGCGAAGCCCTCTTCCTCCAGGCCGACGTCTGCCAGGCCAGTGCGGTCGAACACGCCTTCCAGACCGTCCTCGACCGCTGGGGACGGCTCGACGTGCTGTTCAACGTCGTGGGGGCGAGCGGACGGCGCTGGGGGGACGGCCCCGTGGCCGAATGCACCGAGGAAGGCTGGGACCGGGTGCTGGAGGTCAACCTCCGCAGCATGTTCCTCTGCTGCAAGTACGGCGTGCAGGCCCTGCTGGCAAGCGGCGGCGGGTCGGTGGTCAACCTGTCCTCCGTACTCGGCCTCGTGGGGGGAGATGAAGACTTCGCTACACACGCCTATGCTGCCAGCAAGGGCGGGATCATCAGCCTGACGCGGGCTATCGCCAGCTACTACGCCCCCCGGCATATCCGCGCCAACGTGCTCTGTCCGGGCCTGATCGCCACCGGCATGAGCCAGCGTGCCCAGGGCGACGCCCGCCTCCGCAGCCGCCTCGCTACCCTCCAGCCCCTGACCAGCGACTTCGGGCAACCCGACGACGTGGCCCATGCCGCCCTCTTCCTCGCTTCCGATCAGGCCCGGTTCATCACCGGGGCCGTGCTGACCGTAGACGGCGGCTGGACGATGCGCTGACGCTCCTCCGGTACGTTCCCTTCCAAGCCCACAGCCCTTATGGAACTCTTCAGCAAGCCCGTCCATCCCCTCTGGAAGACCGACGTGCTGGTGGTAGGCAGTGGCTCCGCCGGGGCGACGGCTGCCATCACCGCCGCCCTCGAAGGGGCGCAGGTGGTCCTCCTCGAACGGTACGGGTTCATGGGGGGGATCAGTACCCAGGTGCTGGACACGTTCTATGGCTTTTACACCCCCGGCTCCGCCCCGCACAAGGTCGTCGGAGGGGTGCCGGACCGGGTGGTGGCGGCGCTGCAACAGCACGGGGTACTGCTGCGCCGACCCAACACCTACGGGGCCGGGGATGGCCTCACCTACGACCCGGACCTCCTCAAGGTCGTCTGGGAGACGCTGGCCCTGGAGGCCGGGGTGCGGCTGCTCTACCACACCCTGTTTGTAGACGTGGTGCAGGACGGCAACCGCGTGCGCGGGGTGGTGGCCGCCACCAAAAAAGGGCTGGTGCTGCTCGAAGCCGCCGTCGTCATCGACGCTTCCGGGGATGCCGACGTGGCCGCTGCTGCCGGTGCCCCCTTCGAAGGGCCGAAAGACGGACCGGTCCAGTCCCTGACGACGACGTTCCGGCTGCTCAACGTGGATACGGCGCGTGCCCGGGCCGTCCGCAAGGACGAACTGCATGGGCGGATGCAGGCGGCCATCGACAGCGGCCGCTACGCCCTGCCCCGCCGCGAAGGCAGCGTCCACATCACCCCGTTCGAGGGCGTCATGGCAACGAATATGACCCGCGTGGCGCAGGTGGATGCCACCGACCCGCTGGAACTGACCCGCGCCGAAGTCGAAGGACGACGGCAGGCGCTCGAATACGCCCGGTTCCTCCGCGACTGTGTGCCGGGCTACGAACACGCCGTCCTGACCAGCCTCAGCACCCAGATCGGCGTACGGGAGAGCCGCCGGATCTACGGGGCCTACCGCCTCACCCGGCAGGATGTGACGGGCGCCCGCAAGTTCGAGGACGCCATCGCCCGGTGCGGCGCCCCCATCGAAGATCACCACGCTGCCGGGGATACCCGCTGGGAATACCTGCCCGACGGAGAGACCTACGACATCCCCTATCGGTGCCTGCTGCCCCAACGGGTCGAAGGGCTGCTTGTAGCCGGGCGGTGCCTCTCGGCAGACCACGACGCCCACGCCTCGGTGCGGAGCATGGGACAGTGCATGGCGATGGGGCAGGCCGCCGGGGCTGCCGCCACCCTCGCCGTCCGGAACAACACCCCTCCGCACACCGTGCCTCTCTCCATGCTCCAGGACCGGCTGCGCACCCTCGGCGCAGTGCTCTAACCTTCTCCCTGCCCACAACCCAATGGCGATCATCCGCACCGTCCGGGGCGACATCTCGCCCGACGCACTGGGCTGCTGCTACGCCCACGACCACCTGCTGGGCCAGCCCCCGCCCGACCTCGCCACCTCCGACTTCATCCTCGACGACGAAGAAGCTGCTGCCCGTGAACTGGGCTGGTTCCGAGATGCCGGCGGACAGGCCCTCGTCGAGATGTCCACGCGGGACTACGGGCGCGACGTGGCCGGGCTGCTTCGGCTTTCCCAGCGGACGGGCGTCCACCTGGTGACGGCCACCGGGTTCAACAAGGACAAGTTCTCCGCCCGGCTGGTCGAAGGCGAGACCGTCGCCTCGCTGGCGGCACTGTTCACCCGTGAGGTCAACGAAGGGATCGACGGCCTGCCCGTTCGGGCGGGGGTGATCAAGGCCGCCTCCACGCTGAACGCCCTCAGCCCCACCGCCGAGAAGGTGTTCCGGGCAGCGGCCCAGGCCCACCGGGCTACCGGCGCCCCCCTCTCGACGCATACCGAAGCCGGGACGATGGCGCTCGAACAACTGGCCCTGCTCTCTGCCGAAGGCGTTGCCCCGCACCGCATCATCCTGGGCCACCTCGACCGTCGGCTGGAATGGCCCTATCTGGCCGAGGTCGCTGCCACCGGGGCCTATCTCTCGTTCGACCAGATCAGCAAGGAGAAGTACTACCCGGACCGGGAGCGCATCCGGTTCATTCTGCGCCTCGTCGAAGAAGGGTTCGGGCGGCAGGTGCTGCTCTCCGGCGACCTGGCCCGGCGTTCCTACTGGCCGGCCTATGGCACCGGTGGCGGCCCTGGCTTTACCTACATCCTGTGGCGGTTCATTCCCTGGCTGCGCGAGGAGGGCCTGCCCGAAACCCACGTCCAGGACCTGATCCGCCACAACCCCGCACGCGCCCTGGCCTTCGAACCAGTCGTCCCCCCCGGGCAACCCTGACCCCGTTTCCTCAAGAGAACCGCCCCTGCACAGCGCGGCATCAGCAGCCTTATCAGGTTTAAAATTATAGTCATTTTGACGATAATATAGTCATTTTGACGATAAAAAACCCTGCGCGGATCGGGTGCCACACACCGGCCTTTGGGAACCTCAGCTACCGTAGAACGACTGGGGGGGCTGGGTGCGGACGACCGATACGAATCCGACCGGTTCCAGGTCGCAGCCGGTGTGGAGTTGCTGTTCGGGGAAGCACTGGGCCACCAGCGCACGCAGGTGCCAGAGCGAGGCATGACACACCTCTACCGTATCCAGCCGCAGTGCCCGCAGGAACGGGGCCACCACCCGGCTCGATGGGTCGAGGCTAGCCACCACCATTCGCTCTGTCTGCGACCGGTTGCCCAGTTCCACCGCTGGTAACAGTCCCATCCGGATCATCTTGATCCAGTGCCCGGGCGGATACTGACGGTAAAGCTCCTGGATCAGATAGCCGGACTCCTCGGTGTCCAGCCGGATCGACCGGAAGCCATAGACGTAGGCGGCAGCGGCGAGCACCACCTCGGCATCAATCCGCGGGTTCATCAGCAGGAACCGCCAGAACTTGCCGTGGCCCCCCTCTCGTTGCCACTGATACCACTCCGATACGAGCGGCTCGAAGGGCACCAGGTCGTGGTAAAAAAGGTATTCGGCCACCCGGTCGTAGCCTTCGGTGGAAGGAGTCTGGACGGGAGAGGACGCCGCATTGGGCGACCACTTTTCGGATGCAACGCTGGGCATGGCTGTACCCCCGAACGGGCATTTCCCGAACCTGGTGCGGACGAGCCGCCGAAGGCTTCGGGTGGATAGCACAGGCCCCTTTCCGGGTGTATCAAGGGCCTGGCGGCAACAGAGACAACAAGTTGAAAAACCTGATTAACAGGGGTTTACTTCTAAAATCGCCCGTTTTTTGCAGAAGTTAAGCCCGTTGTGGTGCGCTGCGTTTCGGAACGGCCTGTCGGCCTTTGAGATGCTGCGCTTTGGAAGGTTCAGGGCATGCCCTGCTCCTACAACGATATTTGCTTTGGTTGATGAGTGTGATTTCCCCAAGTGTGATTTCCCCAAGTGTGATTTCCCCAAGTGTGATTTCTCCAAGTGTGATTTCCCCACAGGCTATCAATCCCCTCCTGAGAACAGAGCCCGCCCATTCCCGCGCAGGCGGGAACCTGATCGGGGGAGGGGATGGGAAACGTGAGAAACCGCAGGTTGCACGAAGTGAACATCGACCGAAGGGAGATTGCACCCCAGCGAATATCGAAGCGCAGCGGAGATTGCACGACAGTGAAATCTCACGCCCACATTGAAAAACGAGATTTCCGTTCCGGCAACCTTCGGTTTCGCTGGAGCGCAATCTCCCATTGGTCGATTTCTCCCTACGGTCGGAATGACAGCAGAGGTAGAGGGCCTGAATGACCAAAGGCCGAATGGTCATACCCCACAGGGTAAATATTGACTTTCGGCGGTCGATACTAGCGGGGCTGTTTGTTGTTCACCCCGACTTCACCCCTCTAGACCCCTGTACGACCATGTGGGCCATCATCGGCTACGTGATCCTGATGTTCTGTGTGTTCGGCGGCTTCATGATGTCCGGCGGCCACATTGCCGTGCTCTTCCAGCCCATCGAGTTGCTGATCATCCTCGGTGCTGCCATCGGAGCCTTCGTCATCGCCAACGGGCTGAAAATCTCGAAGCTGACCTTTGGGGCGCTTCCGCTGATCTTCAAGCCCTCGCCGTACACGAAGGAACTGAACATGGAGGTGCTCTCGCTCCTCTACGAAATCCAGGTCAAGGCCCGGAAAGACGGGCTACTCTCGCTGGAGAAGGAGGCCGAGAAACCGCATGAAAGCCCCATTTTCCAGAAGTATCCGAAGGTCATCCACGACCACCACCTGGTGGAGTTCATCTCGGACTATCTGCGCCTGATGGTCAGCGGCAACATCGACGTGATGGAGATTGAGGCGATCATGGACCAGGAGATCGAGACGCACCACGAGCACAACGCCGTCCCGTCGCACGCCATCACGCGGCTGGCCGACGGGTTGCCGGGGTTCGGGATTGTGGCGGCGGTGATGGGGGTGGTCCACACGATGGAATCCATCGGGCTGCCGCCGGAGGAACTGGGGTTGCTCATTGCCCGTGCGCTGGTGGGCACGTTCCTGGGCATCCTGCTGGCCTACGGCTTTGTCGCCCCGCTCTCGACGGCGCTGGAGCACCGGGGCCATGAGTCCACAAAGCTGTTGCAGGCGATCAAGGTGACGATGTTGGCCTCGATGAACGGCTCCCCGCCGACGGTGGCGGTGGAGTTTGGCCGCAAGGTGCTCTTCCACGACGAGCGTCCGACGGCACAGGAACTGGAGTCACACGTCAAGTCCACCACCAAGAAGGCGGCGTAAGCCTGGGGTACGGAAGGAGGTTTTATGGCGGAGAAGAACGACCGTCCGATTGTCATCAAGAAGATCAAGAAGGGGGGGCACGGACACCACGGGGGTTCGTGGAAGGTGGCCTATGCCGACTTTGTGACGGCCATGATGGCGTTTTTCCTGCTGATGTGGCTGCTGGCGAGTACCGAGGCACAGGAACGGGTTGCCATTGCCAATTATTTCCAAAGCCCGCTCAAGGCCCTGTTTGCCAGTGGCGGGCCGCCCGGTGGCGACCGGGTGATCCCCAACAGCCAGCAGGGAGGCACCGGAGGTATACTCTCGCCGGGTGGGGAGGCTGCTGCCTTGCAGGCCGAGGCTGCCCGCTTCGACTCGCTCGTCTCCGAGTTCCAGGAGGAACTCCAGATCGACTCCGTACTCCATGCCTTCAAAGACCAGCTCCGCTTCGAGATCACCAGCGAAGGGCTGCGGATCATGATCCTGGACGAGCAGAACCGCGCCATGTTCGAGTCCGGCAGTGCTGCCGTCAAGCCCCACATGCGGGACATCCTGCGCCGCATCGCCGACATCGTGAACACCGCCCCGAACCCGATCTCAATCACCGGGCACACCGACGCCATTCCGTATTCCGGGGGACTGGGCGGGTATTCGAACTGGGAACTCTCGGCGGATCGGGCCAACGCTGCCCGGCGTGAGCTGGTGGCCGGGGGCATTCAGGACGAGAAGGTCATGCGGGTGGAGGGGGTGGCCTCGCGGGTGCCGTTGCTGTTCGAAGCCCCCAACCACGCCTCAAACCGGCGCATCACCATCATCCTGCTCAACGCGGCGACGGCCCGCGCTATCCAGGGTCGGGTTGCCAGCACCGGTGCGCCACCTGCGGAAGTGCCGCCCGCCCAGAAGAAAACCGTTGCCGAACTGCTGGAATCGGTCTCAAAAGCCCCTGCGTCCGGGGCGCACTGACCTCCGGTTCGCACGGATTCACCGATGCAGCGTGAACCGGGCGATGCGCCCATTTGGCCCGACGGCCCACCCGGTCTGCGGATCCAGAAACGCGACGCTCCAGTAGTTGAGCGTATCGAGGCGCGCCCAGGTTGTTCCACCGTCGGTCGAGAGGTCGCTGCCACCGGGTGAGACGGCCACGAGGGCGTCCGTGCCGGGTATCCAGGCCGCGCCGAACACGGCCCCGCCCAGGTTGGTACTGCCCACCAGCGCCCAGGTGCGGCCTCCGTCGTCGGTGCGGGCCACATTGCGGCTGCGTTCTGTTGGCTTGCCGAAGTCGCCGCCGAGTGCCCAGCCGTGCCGGGCATCGCGGAACACCAGCGAGAAGATGCCGGAGGTGGCGCTGTTGCTGAGAAGGGGCGCATCGGCCACGGCCCATGTCTGCCCGTAGTCGGTCGTGCGCAGCACCCGTGCGCGGATGCCGGAGGCCCCGGTGCCTACCCATCCGAACCCGCCCGGCCGTGTGACGACACACGTCCCGCTGGCCGCAAACGCCCCTTCGCTCGGCAGGGCAGGCGGCACCGCGTCGGAGGCGACCCGTTGCCAGGTGTTGCCGCCGTCGCGGGTGGTGATGAGGCCGAAGCGCCCGTCCACCGCATCCGAGAAGGCCACGCCCCGCTGTGCATCCCAGAAGTCCATGCAGTCGAAGAAGCCGCGTGGCTCGTCGTTGGTGAAGACCCGGACCCAGGTGTTCCCGGCGTCGGTGGTCTTGTAGATGCGCGAGGCACTGCCGGTCCCGGCACTGAGCAGCCAGGCGGTCCGGGCATCGGCGGCATGGAGGTCGCGGAACTCCAGCGTGTCGGCCCCCGGCACGACACCCGCCACCCAGGTTGCCCCGCCGTCGGTGGTGCGGGCGTAGGTGCCGCCCGTCCCGCTCACCCACACCGTGCGGGCATCCACGATGCTGATGGCCTGGAACCGCTGCGTCGGGCCCACGGGTTGCACCACCCAGCCAGGGTTCGTCCAGGCGGGCACGTTCCCACCCCCCATCAGCCGACAGCCCGCCAGGAACAGGCCGAGCAGGCCGTACAGCCCATAGGGGTGCAGCGCATATCTCATGGGAGAACAGGGTTTGGTGAACAGTGCAGGTACGTGAAGATACGGCCTCCCGGGTGAAGATAGCTGTTGGGTACTTGGAGGGCGAAGAGGGCCTTCGCCCCTACGGGGCCTGGGGTCTGTTTCCTGGGTGTCATTGCGAGGACGTAGCGATGTGGCAATCTCGACGCAGAGGGCTGCTGCGACGTTACTGCAAGGCGGCAAGGGCGAGATCACAAGTCTTCAATAGCTAACAGCCATCAGCCACCCGCTACCAGCAACGTCCATGCTTCCGGGCCGTAGTTGAACAGCAGGTCCAGGGCGGACATGCCGGGCACGAAGCCTGCAAAATGCTGCCGGTAGGGAGTTTCCTCGAACGTGAACACCCGTACCGAGGGCACCAGTGCTGCATCGTGGCGGGCGGATGAGGTGGGGACTAGCAGGTCGTGGTCCCCGATGGCGGCCAGCACGTCGGGCAGCGTCTGCGGCTTACCTGGCAGGGCCGACGCCCGCACCAGGCGGGCAGACAGGTGGAGGCCATCCCGGAGCAAGGCCACCGTGGCACACGTCAGGTCGGCCAGGTTCGGCCAATCCTGGAGGAAGAGCGGTTGCATCCGGTGTTCGTAGTGCTCGAACCAAGCGGTGGCACGGTAGTTATACGTCAGCGATCGTTGGTGGGATCGTTGCCAACGACGACCCGGATCGAGCTGTACGTCCAGGATGGGCCGTCCGTGCTGGCCGCCGAGCAGCGGCACCGAGGCCCACTGCCAGCCGGTGGGGGTGCGGAGCCTGGCCCGGTTCTGGAACGACTGGCGGCTATATTGAAAGGTATCGGCCAGCACGAACGTATCGACCTGCTGCATCAGGGCGAAATAGGCCCGTCCAGGGAAGTATTCGGGCGGACGAACAGCGATCATGGTAGTTTCAAACCCTCTTTCTTGCTTCCGTCTCCCCTATGTCGGTAACGCTGCTTCCTCCCCTGTCTGCCCAAGACCGGACGGCCCGCCTGTTCCGCTGGCTCCTGTATGGCTTTGTTGGGACGATGGTGTTCAGCCTGGCCGGGTCGTTGCTCCTGCGGTGGGTGCCAGCGGTAGTGCCCTTTTTCGGCCCCTACTATCCTACGCTGGTGAAGGCCCCCACCTGGGTGTACATGGGCCTGCTGCCGGTGTTGCCGGTGCTGATGTACACCCGCAGCCTGGGACCGTGGCTGATGGCTTTTTTCGTGGGGTGGGGCTGTCTGGTGGGCGGGATGAGTGAACTCATCGGCACCCAGACGGGGTTTCCGTTCGGAAAATACGGGTATTCCGAATGGCTGGGGCCGAAACTGATGGGGCATGTGCCCTATTTTATTCCGTTCTCGTGGTTCGCCATGTCCATCCTCTCGCTCGACCTTGCCAGCCGCCTCACCGTCCGGCGGTACGAGCGGGTGCTGGTGGCGGCGCTGTTCATGGTGTTGTGGGACGTGTCGCTCGACCCGGCCATGAGCCGGGCCTTCCCGTTCTGGAGTTATCCGGAAGGAGGGTTCTACTTCGGGATGCCTGCCCTGAACTGGCTCGGCTGGTTCGTCGTTTCCGGTGTCATTGTCTGGGGTTTCGAGGTCATCGGCGGAGGGCTGCCGGTGCCCCATCCGCAGGCCCCGCTGGTATACCTGCTCAACGGTCTGTTTCCCTTGCTGCTTTGCCTGGTGTATGACCTCTATGCTGCCTTCTTCATCGGTAGCCTCGCCACCGCGCTTCCGCTTCTTGCAGTCCGCGGCCGCCCGGCCCTGCACCACCCGGAGTGACGGGCTGTTGCCGGAGGCCGCACTGTCCTGGCTGTCTGTGGAAGACCAGGCCTACTGGCAGGCGTTTGAACACCATTCCCGTACCTTCTCGCTGGCTGCCCGGCTGCTGCCTGCGCCAATCCGCACGCCCGTCTCCACCCTGTAC
>CAZLRO010000022.1:16453-23160 GCA_964561865.1 uncultured Rhodothermaceae bacterium
CGGACGGTGGACTCGGTGGCCGACCTGCGGGTGCTGGAGGTAGGAACCACACAGGCCCGGCAGGAGCTGGCCGACCTGCGCCGGGGGCTGGAAGCCACCCTCGTCGGCACACCCGGCCCGGACCGGCTCTGGCAGCGCCTCGCCGAGGTCCACGCCCGCTACGGCCTCTATCCGGCTCCGCTGTTCGAGCTGATCGACGGCGCAGCGTGGGACCTGGCGGATCGCCCGGTCGTGGATGAGGCCGACCTGATCGCCTATTCGAACCTCGTCGGCGGCAGTATCGGGGCGATGATGCTGCCGTTCCTGTGCCCGCCGCACAGCGACTTTGCCCGGCTCGAACCCCCGGCCCGCGCCCTTGGCATCGCCATGCAGATCACCAACATCGTGCGCGACGTGGGCGAGGACTGGCGAGAGCTGCGCCGGGTCTATCTGCCCTGTACCTGGCTTGAAGCCGCAGGCATCGCCCCGGAAGCGTTTGCTCACGCTTCTCTTCCCCCCGGCTATGCAGCCCTGATAGAGCGGATGATGGCCCTGGCCGAGCGCTACTTCGACGAGGGCCTGTCCGGGATCGAGGCGCTGCCACCCCAGGTGCGCACCGGCATCCGTGCTGCGGCCCGGTTCTACCGCGAGATTCTGAACGAGGTGCGTGCCCGGGGGTACGACAACCTGCACCAGCGGGCCGTGGTGCCGCTCTCGCGGAAGCTGCTGCGCCTGGGCCGGGATGGGTATGGCGCACGGAAATCCAGTCTCCTGAAACGCCTCCACACCCGGCACAAAGGCGGGAGGCAAAGCCCGCTCGGTTGAACGTGCCCAGGCACGCAACGGCTCCAAGCGTATCCCCTTCCCGATGCTGTCCCGCCTCCTTGCCGTGCAGATGCGCCGCGACCTGCGGCGGTCGTTTCGGCGTATCTACTGGGTGGGGCCGGTACCCTCGTTGCCGCCAGGGCAGCCGGTGGTGCTCTATGCCAACCACCACCACTACTACGACGGATACCTGCTGTGGCTGGTCATCACCCGGCTCCTGCGGCGGCGACCGCTGACCTGGATGGCCGAGTGGGACCGCTTCCCGTTCTTCGCCGCGATGGGAGCGTTGCCCTTCCCGCCGCACGACGCCCAGCGGCGTGTCCGCACCGTGCGACGTACCCGACGGCTGTTCCAGGAGCACCCCGATGCCGTGCTGGTGTATTTTCCGGAAGGCCACCTGCATTGCCCGGAGGACGGCCTGCTACCTATCTCCACCGATGCGTTGCAGCGGCTGGACCGGCTGCTGGTACACCCGTGCTGGTGGCCGGTGGCGGTACACCTCACCTGGGAAGGGGGGGCCTATCCGGTAGCCCTGCTGGCGGGCGGGCAACCCACGACCGGCCCGACGGAGGATGCCCCGGAACGCCTCTCCGCCCTCTGGCGTACCTTGCAGGCCCCGCCCCCGGAGGCCGCCTCAGTGCTCATGGAGGGCCGGCCCAGCCCGCACGAGCGCTGGAACTTCCACATCCTGTCTCCCTGGTTCGAATCGACTCCATGACCCTGTTGATGATGCTCGCCGCCACCCTTTCCTTTGCCGACTCGACCCAGGCATACTATGCACACAAGGATGTGGCGGGCTTGCAGCGGCTGTGTGCGGCAGCGCCGGACGCCGAGACTAGGCTTTTGTGCCGGTACCGCCTCTACCCCCTCACCCAGGACCCACGTTACCTTGATGACCTCCCGGCGGACCTGCCCCGAGCCACCCCCCGCACGCTGGCCCTGCTGGCGGGCCTCTGGGGGTACCAGGCCGCACAGTCCGGGTTTCCCGCCGTCCTCCGGTACGGTGCCCGCTTCGACCACCTGATCCGGCAAGCCCACCAAAAAGCTCCTGCCGACCCGTTCGTCCTCCTGATCGAAGGGCAGTCGCTCCTGTTCCGGCCCCGGTTTGCCGGTGGGGATGCCCGCAAGGCCCTGACCACCTTCCGCCGGCTGCAACAGGCCGTCGCCATGCAGCCTGCCGCCGGTATCCCCCCGATGGAGGCTGACCTGTGGGTCTGGTACACCCTCTCCCGGCTGGGGGACCCCCAGGCCGACGGCTTGCGGGCGCGCCTGCTGGCCCAAGGCCCGCCCCGGCTGTTCCGCGAATTCCTCGAAAGCCCGCCATGATGCTGCTGCTCCTGGCGGTGCATGGCTATTTGTGGCTGACCCTGGTGGGGAACCTCGTGTACCTGCGGCGTCAACCGAGACCGGCCCCGGCCGTCACTGGCCCCCGTGTCTCGATCCTGGTTCCAGCCCGGAACGAGGAGGCGAACCTGCAACGCCTCCTCCCCTCGGTGCTGGCCCAGACCTACCCGTCGCTGGAGGTGATCGTCTACGACGACGGCTCGGAAGACGGCACCGGGGCGGTGTTGCGTGCCGGTGCGGACCCGCGCCTGAGGGTGCTGCGCGGGGAAGGCCCGCCGCCCGGCTGGGTAGGCAAGGTCCATGCCCTCTACCAGGCGACCCGCCAGGCCACCGGCACGGTCTACCTCTTCCTCGATGCCGATGTCGAGCTGGCCGATCCGGAAGCCCTCGCCCGGCTGGTGGCCCGGTACCAGGCCCTGCCCCCCACCTCGGTCCTAACGGCGCTGACGCGGCTGCAGGGAGGGGGGCTCCTGCTGGTGGGCCTTGTGCCCCATGCCATCCTCACCGGGCTGCCGTGGCCGCTGGTCCGGCCCAGCCCCTTCGGCTCGGTGGCAGCCCTCAACGGCCAGTGCTGGATGATCGACGCCGCCACCTACCACCGCCTCGAACCCCATGCCCACCACCCGGACGAGGTGCTCGAAGACGTGCAGATTGGCCGCTACCTTAAACGCCACGGGGTCATCCCGGTGCTCAGTAACCTGATGGACGAGGTGGCGGTCTACATGTACCCGCGCTTTGGCGACGCCTGGCACGGGTTCCGCAAGAACGCCTACCTGATCCTGGGCGGCACGCCGCTGTCTTTCGTGCTGCTGTTCGGCCTGTTCGTGGTCACCTACGCCGTCGCTCCGCTGGTGGCACCGGCATTCCTGCTGTCGGTCTATGGGCTGAAGCTCGTCACCGACCGGGTCGCCCGGTTCCCCCTCTGGCTCTCCCTGCTCACGCCCGTTTCCTGGCTGCTGGGCCTGCTCTTGCAGTTCGATTCGGCGCTGGCCCACTGGATGGGGCGCGTGGCCTGGAAGGGCCGCAAAGTCTAACCCCCGCTGCGATGCACCCACCGGCCACCGTGTACGAACAGGCGGAAACCGTCCCGTTCTCCCCGTTAGACGTGCCTGCCCAGCCGCTGCCCAGCCGCGTGCTGCTCACCACCCCGGAGGCGTTTGAGGTGCGATATGTCCTCAACCCGCATATGCAGGACCACCTGGGCGCGGTCGACCGGGCGGCAGCGTGGGCGCAATGGGAGGCACTGCGGGCGGCCTACCAGGCGCTCGGCCTCACCGTCACCGTGACGGAGGGGCTGCCGGACCTGCCCGACATGGTCTTCTGCGCGAACCAGACGCTGCCGTTTCTGCGGGGTGCTGTGCCGGGCGTAGTGCTGGGCCGCATGTTCGCGCCGGAACGCCGGGCCGAGGTGGCCGCCTATGCCGGCTTCTTCCAGGGCCAGGGCTATGACGTTCAGCCACTGCCTGCCGGGGTGACGGGGGCCTTCGAAGGCATGGGCGACGCACTCTGGCATCCGGGCCGGGCCTTGCTCTGGGGCGGCTACGGGTTCCGGACCCATCCGTCCGTCTACCCCGCCCTCGCCCGGCTGCTGGACGTGCCCGTGCTGGCCCTGCGCCTCGACGACCCATACTTCTACC
Organism: uncultured Rhodothermaceae bacterium; assembly: GCA_964561865.1. GTDB lineage: Bacteria > Bacteroidota > Rhodothermia > Rhodothermales > CAZLRO01 > CAZLRO01. The sequence continues at coordinate 20,239 of CAZLRO010000022.1, forward strand.
ACCTCGACACCTGCCTCTGCCTGCTGGACGCGCAGACCGCGCTGGCCTGCCCGGCGGCATTCCAGCCCGAAGGGTGGGCGCTGCTGCGGCGGCTCTTCCCTCGCCTGCTCGAAGCCCCCGAAGCCGAGGCCCGGCACCGGCTGGCCTGCAACGCCCACTGCCCGGACGGCCAGCACGTGTTGCTCCAGCGTGGCTGTACCGAAACCGTCCGGCTGTTGCGCACGGCAGGCTTCACCCCGTTGGAACTGGACACCAGCGAGTTCCTGAAGGCGGGCGGGTCGGTGTTCTGTATGAAACTGCTGTACTGGTAAAAAGCGGTTATCTTCCCTCGTCCCAGGATCGCGTTTATCCGTTGTTGGACATCCCATGCTCGTCTCCATCATCATCCCGGCGCTGAATGAGGCCCGGCTCATCGGGCAAACCCTGGCGGCGTTGGGAGACCAGCCGGGGCCAACGGAACTCATCGTGGTCGATGGCGGGTCGGTGGATGCGACGCCGCTGCTGGCAAGCCGCCAGGCCCATGTCCTCCAGTCTGAGCGGGGACGGGCGGCCCAGATGAACGCCGGGGCGCGGGCCGCACGAGGCACGGCGCTGCTGTTCCTGCACGCCGACACCCTGCTGCCGCCCCAGGCCCTCGACCTGGTGCGGCACTGCCTGTCCGACCCGGCCTGCGAGGCAGGCGCCTTCCGCCTGCACTTCGACCGTCCCACCCCGCTCCTGCGATTCTACAGCGCCTGCACCCGCTTCAACTGGCCCTCCATCTGCTTCGGAGATCGGGGACTGTTCGTGCGACGGCAGGTGTTCGAGGCCATCGACGGCTTTGCGCCACTGCCCATCTTCGAGGACCTCGACCTGGTGGACCGGCTCTACCGGCGGGGCGGCTTCTGCTTCCTTGACGAGGCCGTCACTACTGCGGCGCGGCGGTTCGAGCAGGCCGGGCCGTTCCGCCAGCAGCTTCGCAACCTCCTCCTCTGGTCCGGCTACCGGCTGGGCCTGTCTCCGGCACGACTGGCCCGCCACTACGCCTATCCCATGCCCGTCACCGTTTCGACACCGGAAAAATATGAACACCCCTTGTAATTGCCCCCTGCATTGTGTTTTTTTGGAGAACCTGCCGCTTTTTCCTGTCATGTACCCCATCACCCACCTTGTCAGGAGGTAGTACTTATGGTCTCCCTACGGCTACGATCCATGCGATTCCCAGCCCTTGTGCTGCTGGGGTTGCTCCTTCCCTTGCCCCTGCTGGCCCAGTCCACCGGCACGCTCCGGGGTACCGTCACCGACAGCGAGAACGGCGACCCGCTGCCCGGTGCCAGCATCATCATACTCGGTACGAATGTGGGGGTTGTCACGGGGCTGGACGGCACCTACCGGCTCGTGGCGCCCTCGGGCAGCCGCGAGGTCCAGGTGAGCTTCGTCGGCTTCCGCACCCAGCGCCGGACGGTCAGCCTTCAGACGGGCACGACCACCACCGAGAACTTCACCCTCGAACCCGACCTCGTGGGGGTCGATGAGGTGGTGGTGATCGGCACCCGCCGCCAGGACCGCACGGTGGTGGACTCCCCGGTGCCCGTCGATGTGATCTCCCCCGCCGAAATCCAGTCCAGCGGCTTTTCGGAGACCACCCAGATTCTCCAGCTCGTTGTGCCGTCCTACAACGCCCCGCAGCCCTCCATCACCGACGGTACCGACCACGTCCGCCCGGCGACGCTGCGGGGGCTGGGGCCGGACCAGGTGTTGCTGCTGGTCAACGGAAAGCGGCGGCACACGAGCGCCCTCGTCCATGTCAACGGTTCGGTGGGCCGGGGTTCGACGGGGGTAGACATGAACGCCATCCCCTCCAGCGCCATCGACCGCATCGAGGTGCTGCGCGACGGGGCCGCCGCCCAGTACGGCTCCGATGCCATCGCCGGGGTCATCAACGTGATCCTGAAAGATCATGAAGGGCTGGATGCCAGTGTCACCTACGGCCAGTACTACAGCACCGACCTGCGGGGCTACACCGAGAACGACGGCAACCGCCCCGGCACCGGCACCAACGGCCAGCCGCTGGACACCCCCTCCTCCTTTGCCTGGGACAACCCCAGCGAGACCGAAGGCGCTCGCATCGGTGCCCCCGAAGAGGTGACCTACGACGACGGGCAGACGGTCAACGCCCACCTCGGCTATGGCCTGCGCGTGGGCGGCGACGGCTCGTTCTACGTCAGCGGGCAGGTGCGACACCGCGACTTCGTCAACCGAGCAGGCCTCGACCCCCGCACCCAGTATTTCACTGGCGACCCCCGCGAGACCACCATCAATCGGCTCAACCACCGCTACGGTAACGGCTCGTTCGATGAGTTCAGTCTCTTCTTCAACGGCAGCAAGCCGCTGCGGGACGGCCAGATGCAGGTCTACACCTTCGGCGGGGCCAGCGCCCGCGACGGGCTGACCGGCTGCTTCTTCCGCCGGGCCAACGACAACCGGACCAACCGCACCCTCTACCCCGACGGCTTCCTGCCCAAGATCAACGCCCAGGTGAACGACCTCTCGGCGTCTGCCGGGCTGAAAGGCCGTGCGGCCGGGTGGAACTACGACCTGAGCGAAACTGTCGGTCAGAACCGCTTCCGGTTCGATATGACCGACACGCACAACGCTTCGATGGGCAATAGCAGCCCCACCGAGTTCGACTCCGGTACACTCGGCTTTGCCCAGGCCACCACCAACCTGGACCTGTTCCGGGCCGTGGAGGTGGGTACCGCTTCCCCGCTCAGCGTGGCCCTCGGGGCCGAGTTCCGGTTGGAGAACTACCAGATCGACCAGGGTGACCAGGCCTCCTATATCAATGGGGGCGTGCCGGTGCTGGACGGCCCCAATGCCGGGCAGTCCACCGCCGCCGGTGCCCAGTGCTTCCCCGGCTTCTCGCCCCGCAACGAGCAGGAC